>NZ_JABBJJ010000222.1 GCF_012933655.1 Pyxidicoccus fallax
CCGGCGATGTGAACGGTGGCCGCGGAGGCGCCTGCTCGCATGGAGCACGGGCGGACCCACGCGAGACCGGCCCTCGCTCGCTCCGGCCGCGCCGCCGGTCCAGGCGCCGGGGTGGTGCTTCGCGGGCGCTCCCGCATCACGGATGGGAAACATCACGGCCCTGTAAACCCTGGCATGGAGTGTCACGAACCCTGTCATGCAATCACTTGCGGGGATGTGACGCTCGCTCGCGGGAAGATTCGCGCCGGGCGGTGTGACTCGTTGCTGGCAGAGATTTGACGCAACTGAGTCACCCTTCAAGTTCGCATTGAGGCACCTTGCGCTCCGTCGAATCCGGGGTGACCCGGGCTCGATGGTCCTCCCCTGAAACAGACCCTTTCCGTTCCGTCCCGCAGCGTGGGGAGGCACCGCATTGCCATGCAGTCACGGGCGGCGAGTGGCGTGTCAACCCGGTGCAACACCTGAGGAGTCGTCCATGAAGATGATGAAGATGGTGATGTCCGCCGCGGTCGTGGCGGTTTCTGTCGTCGGTTGCGGTGGTCAGTCGGCCGATGAGTCCGTCCTGGGCTCGTCCACGGCGGAGCTGACCGACGGCAACAAGTTCTTCGGTTCCGACACGCTCAAGGGCGCGATGATTTCCGCCAACACGGCCTCCCTCGCGGGCCTGTCCATCGAGGGCAAGGGCTCCAGCGTGGGCGAGGGCTGTGTGCGCACGGGCTCCGGCACCTTCTGCAGCGGCCGTCAGCAGACGCTGGCCCCCATGTCGCGTGACTTCCGCGCGACGGCCTCGGCCTGTGCCGGCGGCACCGCCTCCGGCGGCACCGGCCGCGACGCCGCGTGCTGCCCCGGTGAGAAGAGCAACGTCATCGCGCTCGACGCGGTGAACGCGTTCGTCAACTCCGGCAACGGCCTGACCAACATCAGCCGCGACGACCTGGCCAACCTGTTCTTCGCCTCGTACCGCCGCACCGTCGGCGGCGTCGTCACCAACTACACCGGCGCCTGCTGGACGGACTGGAGCCAGGTCCCGGGCAGCACCCGCTCCGGCGCCATCAAGGTCTACCGCCGCGACGACCTGTCCGGCACCACCGAGGTCTTCAAGGAGAAGGTCGCCGAGAACACCAGCGCCGCCTTCTGCCCGGGCGTGATTGTCATCACCGACGGCGCCGCCACCAACCCGGCCCCGTGCACCGCCTCCGACAGCGCCACCACCTGCATCGGCAAGCTGACCGCCGCGGACGTGAACGCCATCGGCTTCGCGGGTGACTCCGGCAAGGCGACGGGCAACGTGGCCCTGAGCGTCAACGCCATCGCCCCCACCATCACCAACGTCCGCAAGCTCATCACCGACCCGGCCAACGCCTACCCCCTGGCCCGGCAGATCTTCCTCAACGAGAACGTCAACTTCGCCAAGGACCCCAAGGAGCAGACGCTGTTCGACTGGATCTACAGCAACAAGTCCTCCTTCCAGAACATCCTGGTCAACCAGGGCTTCATCGCCTGCAGCTCCACCGGTCCGCTGCGCTGCGGTGGCGCGGCCAACGACGGCCGCGGCGCGGGTCTGTGCAAGGGCCTCTGAGCCGGCCCCGAAGCTCCATCACAGCTGAAGTCTGAAGTCGGGACGGATGCACCGGTTCACCCCGGTGTGTCCGTCCCCTGTCGTCGTTCGCCGCATCCACCTTGGAGACACCTTCGTATGTCCGCCTTCGCGCGTTCCTTCCTGAAGAAGTCGCTGCTCGCCGCGTCCACGCTGCTTTTGGGCATGCCCGCCCTGGCCGAGGAGGCCGCGTCCGCCTCGCTGAGCAATCCCTTCATCTGCCGCCGGCCGTCCGGCGCCGCCGGCACCATCACCGAGTTCCCGCTGCCGACGGAGGAGTCCTCCCCCACGAGCATCACCGTGGGCCCGGACCTCAACCTCTGGTTCACCCAGACGGGCACGGGCACCATCGGCCGCATGACCCGTGACGGCGCGGTGACGGAGTTCCCGCTGCCCACCGAGTACTCGATTCCGCAGAAGATCACCCCCGGCTTCGACGGCAACCTCTGGTTCACCCAGCTGGGAGTGAATCAGGTGGGCCGCATCACGCCGAAGGGCGTGGTGACGGAGTTCCCGCTGCCGTCCGCGGGCTCTTCGCCCTATGGCATCGCCGCGGGCCTGGACGGCAACCTCTGGTTCACCCAGGTGACGGGCAACCGCATCGGCCGCATCACCCCCGCCGGCGTCGTCACCGAGTTCCCCCTGCCCACGCCCGAGGCCCAGCCCACCGCCATCGCGCTCGGCGCCGGGGGCAAGCTGTGGTTCACCGAGGTGCGCGGCAACAAGGTGGGCGCCATCGCCACCGACGGCACCCTCACCGAGTACACGGTGCCCACCGCCAACGCCGGCCCGTCCAGCATCACCCTCGGCTGGGACGGGGCCATGTGGTTCACCGAGCAGTTCGCCGGGAAGATTGGCCGCATCGGCGCGGACGGCACCATCACCGAGTACGCCCTGCCGGACGCCAACAGCGGCCCGGTGGACATCACCGTCGGCCCGGACGGCGCCCTGTGGTTCGTGGAGCTGCGCGGCAACAGGGTGGGCCGCATCACCGTGAGCGGCGCCCTCACCGAGTACGACGTCCCCACCGCCGGCTCGCAGCCCGCCGGCATCGTCTTCGCCCCGCCGGGCTTCCTCTGCGTGGACCCCCACCTGTGGTTCACCGAGCGCGGGAGCAACCAGCTGGGTCGTATCCGTGCCGTCACGGTTCCGTGAAGCCGTGAAAGTGAAATCGTGACACAGCCTGGGTTCACCTCGCTGCCCTGACAGGAATTGGCTGTCACGGTGGCGTCAAAGGCTGTCACGGCGGGGCAAAAACAGACGGCAGGCCTCTTCTCCAGGGGCCTGCGCGCTCGCCTTGCAAGGGCAATCGGGGTACTAGAGCGCCGCGCTCGTGAGCCGAGGCCGGGCGCTCTTTCACGAAATCGTGTCATCCGGAGTGGTGGACCAGGAGGGGTCGTCCATGCGGCTGGAGAGGAATTGGCGCGCCCGGTGTCGGGCGTTGTGGCTGACGTTGTTCGCGCTGCCGCTGGCCGTGGGCTGCTCTTCGAAATCCGATGAGCCGGTGGTCCAGATACCGGCGCCGCGGGCGGAGCTGTGCAACGCGCCGGCCCGCTCCAGCGAGCGCATTCCCATGCGCAACGTGACGCGCGCCAGCGCCGTGCGCAAGGAGGTCTTCAACACGCTGAAGGAGCGCGTGGACGCGCAGTGCGGCCAGTGCCACCGGACTCCGCAGGCGACGGCCGGCTTCCAGTACACCTCCGACTACGAGGGCCTGAAGGCCGCGGCCCCGCGCATGGCCGCGCTGGCCACGCAGGGCGCCATGCCCCCGGTGGCCACCGCCGAGCAGACCCGCGACGCCGCGGCCCTGGGCTGCGCGCTGGAGTCGTGGATGGCGCAGGGCAGCCCGGAGACGGGCTCCTTCGACGTGAAGTGCGAGCAGGAGCCGTCCACCGAGGGCACCCAGGTGGCCTTCCTGGTCGCCCAGCAGATGACCGACCTGGGCAACTGCATCCCCACCCAGGACCAGCTGGGCAGCGACCCGGAGAAGGACGCGTACTTCGCGCGCCTCACCGCGCTGCCGCGCTCGCTGTCCGAGACGGACACGGACATCGTCACCTTCGACACGGTGAAGCTGGCGCGTCACGGCACCTTCGCCTTCGCGCCCACCTATCCGCTCTTCTCCGACCACGCGAAGAAGCTGCGCCTCGTCCACGTGCCGGCGGGCAAATCCATCGAGTACGACGCGGCGACGAAGCAATTCAAGATTCCCCCCAACACGCGCTTCTACAAGACGTTCTTCAAGGCGGTGAAGAACCGCGAGGGCGACATCGAGTACCGGCGCATCGAGACGCGGCTCATCGTCACCCGGGAGCGCTGGCAGGACGCGCTGTTCGGCACGTACATCTGGAACGACCAGGGCACCGCCGCCGAGCTGCATGACCTGCGCTACCGCGACGGCTCGCCCTTCTCCGACCGCGTCCTCGTCTACACCACGGACGAGGCTCGCGGGGACACGCGCAACTACGCCATCCCCGCGCGCCACCGCTGCGTCAACTGCCACACCGGCTCCGAGGGGCAGAACTTCGTGCTCGGCTTCACGCCGCTGCAGGTGAACCGCCGCGAGCAGGGCGAGGGCGGCACGGACCCGTTGCTGACGGTGGACCGGGACGAGCTGTCCCAGGTGGACCGGCTCATCCGCTACGGCGTCATCACCGGCCTGCGCTCGGCGGAGGAGCTGCCGAAGCTGGAGGACCTGAAGGCCAAGGGCAAGGAGTACCGCAACGAGCACGAGCTGGCGCTGCAGGGGTACTTCGTCGGCAACTGCGCGCAGTGCCACAACCCCAACGGCTTCGCGGTGGAGAGCAACCCGTCCATCGCGGACCTGGACTTCTCCCCGGGCGGGGTGATGGCCGGGTTCGACACGCGGCGCATGGAGAGCAACGGGCAGAAGTACTACGCGGACGTGCGCGCCGGCGTGGACTTCGAGCGCGACTTGCGCGCCGCCTCGCCCTCCAGCACCTTCTACCAGCGCGTCGTGCAGGACGCGCACGAGGTGTACATCCACATGCCGGCCAACGTGCCGGGACGGGACTGCCGGCTGGTGGGCCTGGTGGCGAAGTGGCTCGGCTCGCTGGAGCGGGCGAGCGACAACGCGCTGACGCCGGAGGAGCGGGTGGCGGCCCGCGACGCGCGCGTGAAGCTGGCCGGGGACGTGGTCTGGGAGACGTGCAAGGACCCGCGCGACGTGCGGTGGGTGTCCGAGGATTTCACCGACCGGATTCCGTACGAGCCGCGCAACCGGGACTGGCGGCTGGCCATCCAGGAGGGCTCGCACCGGCACCTGATGGACTACGCCATCACCGAGCGGCACGAGCAGCTCGCCACGAAGCTCTTCCCCACGAGCTTCTGGGTCGCCCGGCCCGAGTGCTCCTTCGAGGAGAAGCCGGAGCCCGCGGTGGTGGAGCCGTGGATGGTGGACGACCTGGGCATCCCCAAGCAGCCGTGGAGCGAGCTGTACTACACGACGCCGGGGGCCACGGTGTTCCAGGGCATCTGCTCCAACTGCCACGGGCGCACGGGCGACGGGCAGAGCGGGGCGGCCAAGGCGCTGGTGGCGCGCAGCGGGGCGCGCGTGGCGAACCTCGTCACCGGCATCTCCGGCACGGGCGCGAATGGCGTGAGCCACCTGAAGGCGTTCGAGGATGCGCTCGGGCCCCATGGCGGCGCGAAGTACCTGGTGTTCATGGGCACGGGCGGCACGCGGGTGGAGTTCGGCGATGCCTTCATGCAGGCCTGGGTGAAGTACGGCGAGGTGGACATCGACTTCTCCGGTGACGCGGTGGACTGGGGCAAGTGGGGCGCGAACATGCTGGGCGCGGCGCGCGGCGCGTGCGACCTGGTCCGCGTGGGCCGGTTCGGCACGGGCGCCTCGTCGGAGCCCAAGAGCGGCAACCCGCGCGCCATCGGCGGCGCCACCATGTGGAAGGAGATCTGCACGGTGGACAACCCGCTCACCGACGCGGTGCGGAACGGTGACACGGTGGCCTATGAGACGTGGCTGCGGCGCGCGGAGTTCAACGCGGGCGTGATGGCCTACTTCTACCTGAAGGACCACCTCGCCCAGGGCAAGCCGCCCGCGCTCCTGCGCAGCGAATGCCACAAGCGTCAGCCGGCGAGCGCGAGCACACCGTGAGCGCGGCACCGGGGTGAACCCCGTGCTCCCGCGCGGCGAGCGCCACAAGCGTCAGCCGGCGAGCGTGAGCGCGGCGCCGGGGTGAACCCCGTGCTCCCGCGCGGCGAGCGCCCCATCTGACGGCTCGCTGGCTCGGGGGCACGTGAGTCCGTGGCTCGGAATCCCACCCCACGCGGGGCGGGTCTCCGTGCCCGTGTGCGGAGCGTGCTCCACATCCGTCGTCCATGGCAGGCGCGTGTGTGGAGGAGGCGGGCCCACGTGCCGCCATGCAGCCAGTGCCAGAGCGCCCGCCCTCCGGGGCGGGCGGGTCGTGAGTTCGTGACACCCACCTTTCTTCCTGGAACGGGAGTACGTGCGATGAGACATGCCTTGAGAGGATGGCTGCTGGGGCTGTGCCTCGTGGTCGGCGGCACCGGCTGTGGTGATGACGACGAGCCGAAGCAGGATGCGGGCACGCCGGTCGACTCCGGCACCGACGCCGGGACGGATGCGGGCCGCGACGCCGGAGCGGACGCCGGCCGCGATGATGCAGGCTCCGACGCCGGAGCGGATGCCGGCAGCGATGATGCGGGCACCGACGCCGGAACGGACGCCGGCACGGATGCGGGGACCGACGCCGGCAGCGTGGCCTATGTCCGCTTCGTCAACGCGTCGCTCGGGCTGAAGGACAACCCCAGTGACAACGAAACGGTGCCGTGGCGGCCCTACAAGCTCGACGTGCACCAGGGCGGCACGGAGCTGTTCGACTCGGTGGCCCCGGGCGAGGCGGCGGTGACGGAGTACAAGGAGGTGCCCGCGGGCACGGCGCTGGAGTTCACCACCCGCAACGCGGAAGGCGGCGCCTCGGCGGCGGTGCTCGCCACCTCGGAGCGCGTCACCCTGCAGGCGGGTGAGCGCCTCACCCTCGTCGCCGTGGGCTTCTCGGACCGCACGGAGCTGGACCGCGTGGAGCGGGCCCGGCTGCTGGCCCTGAAGGAGTCCTTCGGGACTCCGGCCGCCGGCCGCGCCCAGGTGCGCTTCGTCTCCGCGGACCGGGTCACCACGATTCCCGAGCAGGGCCGCACGCGGCGGCTCGGCCTCGAGTCCGCGGGAGCCACGCCCATCGCCACCGTCAATCCCTACGCGGCGGACGCGGCCGCGGGTGTCTCCCTTCCCGCCACCACGCAGCGGCTGGTCATCTCCTCGTCGGGTGACAACGGCTTCGCGCCGTCGCTGAGCAAGCGCCTCTTCTTCAGCGTGCCGGCCAACACCCTGGAGGCGGGCAGCGCGTGGTTCGCCATCCTCACCGGCGACGACCGGCGCCCGCTCCCGGATGACGGCCAGCCCGCGATGCTGCTGGTCCGCGCGGGGCAGGACCGCTCCGTCCGGCTGAAGCGAGACCCCCTCGTCTACTTCTTCCACGCGCTCCTGGGAGCGACGCCGGATGACGACCCGTACCAGCTCCAGCTCCAGGTGCTCCAGGGCACCGCCAAGGTCGCGGTGGGCATGGAGTTCAACTACTCGCCCGCCGTGGGGGACCTGCCCGTCACCGCCACGGGGCACACGCTGCGCGTCGCCCGGAATGACGACGTCAACGCCACGGTGCTCGCGAGCGCGGACACCGGGCCGCTCCAGGCCGGCGGGCGCTACCTGGCGGTGGTGACGGGCCGCGCGGGCCAGACGGGCGCGCTGGCGCCCCGGCTCCTCGTCTTCCAGGACCGCTTCGCCCCGGACGCGGCGGATGCGCGGCTGCGGCTCATCAACGCCATTCCGAACTCGCCCGCCGAGGGCGTGGACTTCGGCTACTTCGACGTCGCGGGCAACGGCACGGGCCAGGGGAGCACCTTCACCCCCGTGGTCACCGGCGTGAAGTACGGCGACATCGCGGGGGCGGAGACCGGCGTGGCCTTCCCGGCGCCCTTCACCACCGGCACCACGCGGCTGAGCTACTACGGGCTGAATGTCGCCGGCCTCGAGGGGCCGCTGCAGGCCCAGGGCAACGCGATGGAGCGCCCCCACTTCATCGTGCTGCTGGGCGACTGGGAGACGGAGCTGCGGTTGTTCCTCGGCTTCAACGTCCGGGAGAACACGTGGTCCGGCGTGGCCCCGTTCGACGTGTTCCTACCGTGAGCTGAAAACACCGACGCCCGCTTCCGGCCTGCGCGGCTCGGAGCGGGCGTCGCGTGCTTCCAGTCCAGCCAGAGGTGAATCAGTTCACCTTGACCTGGAGCTCCTTGAGGACCTGGTCGCCGCGCATGACCGTCACGGTCCAGGTGCCGGGCTTGTTCAGCCGCACGCCGGTCCACTGACGGGCGCGCCAGCCCTCGCCCTTGATCTTCACGTCCTTCGTCTCACGGACGACGTTGCCCTGCTTCGTCTGCACCATGATGTCCTCGACGGAGTCACCCTGGGGGACGAGGTAGGCCTGCCACAGCATGGTGGTGGTGCCGGCCTTCACGCCCTCGGGGCCCACCTCGGTGATGCACTCGAACTTGTTGGGGCCATCCTTGGCGACCTCGGTGCAGAGCTTCGCCTCGACCAGCACCGGACCCTGGCCCTGGCCCTTGTAGAAAAAGTTCCAGGTGTCACGCACGGCGTCCGCGGACGGAGCCTTCGCCGGCTCGTTGGAAGGCTGGGCGTCCTGCGCCATGGCCATCGACGACATCCCCAGCACCGCGCACACCAGGCTCCGCGTCAGCATCTTCTTCATGATTCAGGGTCCCCTCTTGAAATCGACGGGCCGACCCCCAGGGTCGCCCGCTTGGGAGACTGTCTAGCACAGACCCCCCCACACGCTGCCAGCCCTCACCCGAAGAGGAAGAAGGCCAGGGTCACCAGCGGGAGGTAGACGAGGAAGGCCACCAGCAGGAAGCCGAGGATGTCCTTGAACTCCAAACGGGCCACGGCCAGCAGCGGCAGCGCCCAGAAGGGCTGGATGAGGTCGGTGGCCATGTCACCCCAGGCGTATGCGAGCACCACCTTCTCCGGGGCCACCCCCAGCGTGGAGGCGGCGTTGAGGAGGTAGGGTGCTTCGATGGCCCACTTGGAGCCACCCGAGGGGACGAAGTAGTTCACCACGCCGCTGTAGAGATAGACGATGGCGGGGAAGGTCTCGCGCGTGGAGAGCGACACGAAGAGCTCGCCAATGCGGTCCGTCAGGCCGGTGGCCTTGAAGATGCCGTAGATGCCGGCGTACAGCGGGAACTGGAGCACGATGCCGTGCAGCACGGTGCCGGCCTCCTCGCTGGCCTTGAGCAGCCGCGCCGGGGTGCCGTGCAGCAGCACCGCGAGGACGAGGAAGGTGAAGTTCACCACGTTGAGGTTGAGCGCGCGCCAGCCGCCGTTGAGCCACAGGTGGCGGCCCAGCCACAACAGGCCCAGCACGCCGAAGATGACGTTGAGCAGCCGCGAGTGGTCCATCCATACGGCGGGGCTCTTCTCGGCGGGGCGCTCGGGTGGGACGAAGTCGCCGAGCGACTCCAGCAGGGCGGGGTCCACGCGAACCGCGTTCTCCGGACGCGGATGCAGGGCCCAGGCGAGCAGGGTCATTCCGGCCACCACGGCGATGGTGAGGCCGATGTTGAAGGGAGAGAAGAGGGTGCGGTCGATGGGGAGCACGCCGACGCTCTTCTCCAAGAAGTGGCCCGGGGTGGCGACGAGGAGCGGGGCGGAGGCGGACAGGCCGGCGTGCCAGGTGGCGCCGAGGCCGAAGTACGCGCAGGCGACGAGCAGGCGGTAGTCCACGTCCGGGCGGCGGCGGGCCATGAAGCGCACGAGCATGGCGCTGGCGACGAGGGACAGGCCCCAGTTGATGTAGGCCAGGGCCATGGAGACGAAGGCCATGAGCGTGACGGCGCCGCGCGGCGTGCGGGCGAGGCCGGACACGCGCTCCAGGAGGGCGCGCACGGGGCGGGTGAGGGCCAGCAGGTAGCCGGTGAACATGACCAGGGCCATCTGCATGGAGAAGGTGAGCAGCTCCCAGAAGCCGCCGCCCCAGGACTCGAGCACCTTGGGCGGTTCGGCGCCCGCCCAGCCCATGGCGAGCCCCATGGTGAGCAGGCTGAGCAGCACCGCGATGGAGAAGGCGCTGGGGACGAAGCGCGCCGAGAAGCGGCCGAGGGCTTCTGCGATGCGGACGAGGGTCTCCACGCGACGAGCACTCCTGTGAGGGCCGTGGCCCGGGGAGCGCTGTTCTACACTCGGGGCCTTCATCCGCGTGTCTGGATTTGAAGGTGCCCCGGGGCCTCCCGCGTGGTCGCCGCTCCGCGTCACGGTGCTAGGCTGCCGGCATGAAACACGTCCGTGCCCTGCTCCTGTCCGCGGCACTGCTGCTGCCGCTCCGTTCCGCCGACGCCTGTCTCTGGGACAACGACACGCTCAAGGAGGAGTCGCTCAACCACAAGGACGTGGCGGACGTGGTGCGGGGGCGCATCCTTAAGCACTCGCCAGCCTTCTATGAGCAGAAGCTCGCGTACACGCTGCCCATGCTGGAGCAGCCCGACGCGCGCCCCGAACGCTTCGACGACGTCGCCGTGGCGTACGAGAAGCTCGGCCGCATCCCCGAGGCCATCGCCACGATTGAGGCCAAGGAGAAGCGCTTCCCGGGCCTCTACACCACCCAGGCGAACCTCGGCACCTTCCACGCCCACGCCGGTGACTTCCCGCGCGCCCTGGAGCACCTGCGCCGCGCCATCGCCATCAACCCCGAGGCCCACTTCGGCCGCGAGAAGTACCAGGTCCAGGCCATCGAGTACCTGATGCGGCTGAAGGAGGACCCCACGCTCGTCCAGAAGGAGGAGTTCCTCGGCCTGTCCATCGACGCCCGCGAGGCCTCCTTCGTGCTCAACGAGAAGCGGAAGCTCCGCTCGAGTGCGCCCACATTGCCCAAGGATGTCCTGGAGGGGCTCGCCGGCATGATTCGCTTCGGCAGCGGCGAGAAGAGCCCCCACCTGTGGTTCAGCCTCGGCAACGCGCTCGCATGGCACGGCCACAAGCACCTCGCGCTGCGCGCCCTGCGCCGGGCCGAGCTGAATGGCCACCCGCTCGCGGCCGAGTATGCGGATCTGCTCATGAGCCCCGTCCGGGAGTACAACCCGGACAATGAGGACCTGTCCTGGCAGGACGTGGCCGCGAAGTTCGACGCCGAGTGGAAGCAGGGACAGGCGTGGGTGGCCCAGCAGCAGCGCAAGGAAGAGGCGCTGCTCGCGAAGGGGAAGAAGAAGCAGGTCTTCGGCTACTGAGCGCTCGCGACCCTCGCGTTCTGCTCAACAACCCACACGTCGACCTTCGGCCTCACGACACCTCGTACGGACGGGGCAGGGTGGGGCCCTCCGCGACATGCTAGCCACGCCGCATGTCCCGTCCCGCTCCGGCCGCGCGCCGCTCCCTGGCGCTCTCCGTTCCGGTCCTCGTCCTGCTCTGGGCGCTGGGAGCCCATGCCGCCGCTCCCGCCGCGGCCCGCGCGACTTCGGCCTCCGCCACGACCGGCCGCGGCTGGGCCCACCCCTGGGGCCGTGACGCCATCATCTACGGCGTCGTGCCGAGCCTCTTCGGCAAGCAGCCCTTCAAGGACCTCACGGTGCGACTGCCTCAGCTGAAGGAACTCGGCGTCGACGTCATCTGGCTGTCTCCCATCAACCAGACGATTCCAGGCGACTTCGGCTACTCGGTGACGGACTACTTCGACCTGCGTTCGGACTACGGGACGAAGGACGAGTTCCGCACCCTGGTGGACCGCGCCCATGCGCTGGGCATGCGCGTCATCATGGACTTCGTCCCCAACCACACCGCGCGCGAGCACGCCTTCTTCCAGGACGCGCTCCGGCGCGGCAAGGCGTCTCCCTATTACGACTTCTATGATTGGAAGGCGCCGGGCAAGCCCGAGCACTACTTCGACTGGGAGCACCTGCCCAACCTCAACTTCGACAACCCGCGCGTCGACGACATGGTCATCGACGCGCTGGAGTACTGGGTCCGCGACTTCGACGTGGATGGCTACCGGCTCGACGTCGCCTGGGGCGTGAAGGAGCGCGACGCCCTGCTCTGGCCCCGCACCCGCACCGCGCTGGAGCAGGTGAAGCCCTCCGTGTTCCTCGTCGCCGAGGCGACCGCGAAGGACCCGTACTACTTCAGCAATGGCTTCGACTCGGCCTACGACTGGACGCTCGAGCCGGGCCACTGGGCCTGGGAGAAGGTGTGGGAGGACCGCGCGCGCATCGCTCCACGGCTGCGCGAGGCCCTCGCGGACGCGACGCCGCCGCCCGGGGGCATGGTGATGCGCTTCCTCAACAACAACGACACCGGGGAGCGCTTCGTCACCCGGCATGGGCCTGACATCACTCGCGCCGCCGTCGCGCTGCTGTTCACGCTCCCCGGGCTCCCGCTCATCTACACGGGGGATGAGATTGGCGCGGCCTATCTGCCCTACCAGGAGCCTCCGCCGCTCGAATGGGAGAAGGACCCGCACCGCCTGCGGCCGTACTACGCGCGCCTCATCGCGCTGCGGAAGCGGCTCGCGGCGCTGCGCTCGCCTCGCTTCTCGCTGGTGGACACGCGTCCGGAGAGCGCGCTCGCGTACCTGCGCACGCGCGACGATGGCGGCGAGCCCGTGCTGGTGGTGATGAACTGGAACGCGCGTCCCCAATCCGTGCAGGTGAAGCCTCCGGCGGGCTTCAAGGGAGCGCTCCGGGACGAACTCTCGGGCGAGCCCGTGCCCGTGAAGGCCGGCGCCGACGGGCTCACGCTTGATGTGCCGGCCTGGGGCGTGCGGGTGCTCACCCCGACGAAGTGAGTCACTGCCGCCCGCTGCCTCCGTAGGCCTGCACCTGCGAGTCGAGCTGCTGCCACCGTGCCTGTGCCTGCCGCTGACGCTGGAGGAGGGCGTCCACGTAGCGCTGCATCTCCCACGCCTCGCCGCGCGCCCGCTGGAGCGGGTCCGCGAAGTCCGCGGCCGACAGCTCCCTCGCCCGGACGTCTCCGCTGCGCAGGAGCGCCATGTATTCCGCCTGCGCCACCTCGGCGTCGGCCACCGCCAGCTCGCGGGCCCGCATCTCCCGCATCGCCTCGCGCGTGCGCACCCTGCGCTCGCGGAAGTCGACCTCGGCTTCCGCCGCCGTGCGCTCCAGGTCCGACTCGCGCAGCGCCGTCTGCGCCTGGGCGATGTTCTGCGCCTGCGCCGTCTTCCTCGCCGCCAGGTACGCCTCCTCGTCCGCCTTCAGCCGCGCCTCCGCGGCTTCCACCCGGGCGCGCGCCACCTCCAGTGCCCGCTTCCCATCCTCCAGCGCCACCTCCGCGCGCACCGTCTCGTCCCGTGCCTTGTCCTGGACGAGCCGCGCCTTGCGCACCTCGTCCATCTGCGCCTCGGGGACTCGCACCAGCCAGGACTCGTCCACCTTCGCGGCGGCGCGGTCCGAGCCGCAGCCTCCCAGCGCCAGCAGGCCCGCTCCCAGGAATCCCGCGAGAACCCGACGCCAGCTCGCCTGGACCATGTCTCCCTCCATGCAGTCGTGCTCAGACTTCACGGTAGGCATGGGCGCCCGCGAAGAAACCCTGGGTGTGAGGGCGCTCAGACGTGCGCTTCGTGGACCGAGCGCGTGGCCAGCACCGGCAGCGAGACGTGGAACGCCGAGCCGCGCCCCAGCTCGCTCTCCACCCAGATGTGGCCGCCGTGCCGCTCGATGATGTCCCGGCAGATGTAGAGCCCCAGCCCCAGGCCTCCAAAGCCAGACACCGGCGCGTTGCGCGCCCGGAAGAAGCGCTCGAAGAGGTGCGCCTGCTCCTCCTTCGGAATCCCGATGCCCGAGTCCACCACCGACACGACGGCGTCCCCCTCGGAGCGGATGAGCGTCACGCGGACCGCGCCCCCCAGCGGGCTGTACTTGATGGCGTTCTCCAGGAGGTTCGCCAACACCTGCACCAGCCGGCCGCGGTCTCCGCTGACGAGGAGGTCCTCGTCGGGGCCCTCGTACGTGAGCAGGTGCTGCGTGCTCGTGGCGCGGAAGTCGGAGAACACCTCGCGCACCAGCTCCGGCAGCGACATGGGCGTGCGCTGCAATTCCATCCGCCCCGCGCCCACGCACGAGGCGTCCAGCAGGTCATTCACCAGGGCCGACAGCCGGCGCACCTGTCCCAGGGCCTTGTCCACGCGCTCGGGGGTGACGGGCTGGCCGGACTCCAGCGCGTGCTTCAGGACCTGGAGGTGCAGCCGCAGCGGCGTCAGCGGTGTCTTCAATTCATGCGAGGCGATGGAGAGGAAGTCATCGCGCACCTGGATGGCCTCGTGTGCGTCGCGCAGGAGCCGCTCCCGCTCCCGCTCCGCATGCACGCGGGCCGAGACGTCCCGGAAGCTCCAGACGCGGCCGGTGACGACGCCGCGCTGCCGCTGCGGCATCGAGTAGCGCTCCAGCACGCGCCCGTCCCGCATCTCGAAGATGTCAAAGCTCTCCTCCTCGGGCCTCGCGTACAGCGTGCGGACGCGCGCCAGGAAGTCCGCCGGGTCCTTCACCCGGTCGAGCACCCCCTGCAGGGCCACCGAGTCCAGGCCCCCCGGCTTCGCGTCGCCCAGGCCCCAGATTTCCTGGAAGCGCCGGTTGCACGCCTGGATGTTTCCGGCGAGGTCGACGACGAGCAGCCCGTCGGCCGTCGATTCGAGCGAGGCCTCCAGCAGTGACACCGTGCGCTCCAGGTGCTCCTGGGTGCCCCGCTGCGCGGTGATGTCGACCATGATGCCGCGCAGGCGTTGGGGGCGGCCGGCCTCGGCCAGCACGGTGACGATGTCACGCAGCCAGACGACGCGCCCGTCGGCCGCCAGCATCCGGTACTCGAACTCATGGGGGAGGCACTGCTCCGTGGCCTCGCGGCAGTAGGAGGTGGCCCATTCCCGGTCGTCCGGGTGCAGGTGCCTCACCCAGAAGTCTGGCTCCTGGTACCAGCGCCGCAGGGGGTACCCGAGCAGTCGCTCCGCCTGCCTGCTGACGCAGGTGAAGCGGAAGGTGGCATCGGCCTCCCAGACGATGCCATCCACGCTGTCGATGAGGTGCGCGTGGTCGAGCCAGGTCCGGGGCAGCTCGCGTGGAGGAGCATCTCGAGCCTCGGGGGTGTCAGGCAGGGAAGGGCCCGCCGCTTCCGGCTCGGTGACTGCCATGACGCGTTTCCTCTCGTGTCCGCTAGGGGCCCGCGCGTGGCCCATGCCCAGGTATCAACACTTCATCTGGCGGCACTGCCCCGCATGGCGCTCCGACAAGAGCGCCGCCCCGGAGCCCGGGCGGACGGTGGGGCGCGTGGAGGTCTAGCCGAAGACGTCCGCGAGGCTCGTGGCGGAGAGGGCCCGCTCGAGCCACCGTTCGAGCACGTCCGGGTCCGTGCACGAGAGGATGCGCTGCCGGGCCCTGTCGTCCAGGCCCAGGCCTCGCGTGTGGAGGACGCGGAGCACGGACCTGGCCAGTCCCTTGGACATGCCCTCCTCGATGAGCTCCTCGGCATAGGTCTTCATCAGTTCCTCCGCCCGCCGTGCATCCGTCGCTGAAGCTAACACGTCAGCCATGGCAGTCCGGGTGGCCCGGTCGCCGACTTGTAGGATGTAGCGCACCAGCGCCACGAGTTCATCCCATGCGCCGGGACGCGCCTCCAGCTCGGCGAAGAGGGCCTTCCAGTCCGGCAGCCTCCGGGCAAGCTCTTCCGTGCGGCCGAAGCGCAGCACGAGCAACGCCAGCCGCACCAGCGGCGGTCCTGGGCGTGCCATCAGCGCCTCGGCGCGCTCCGTCGTCAGGTCATCCAGCAGGTACGCGAAGCGCGGCACCAGCTCCCGCCAGTGCGGGTCGTCCCGTGGCGGGCCCGGCAGCTCGAAGAGCTCCTCCACCCGGCGAGGCGCGCTCCAGCCCCCTTCGGGCCCGTGGTACATGACGAGCGGGACGATGACGGGCAGCCGCTCACTTTCCGGGTGCTCCTTGCGCCAGTGCTCCAGCTGGCGCACCACGTAGCGCAGCATGCGCAGCGCCATCCACCGGTCCACCGAGGACTGGTGCTCCAGCAGCACGTAGAGCAGCACCGGCCCTCCGCCGAGGAGTCGGGCCGAGAAGAGCAGGTCGCTCTGCGTCTCGCGCAGCTCCGGGTCCACTTCCGGGTCCACTACGGAGCTGGACTCACGTCGCAGCGTGGACCAGTCCACCTCGGAGACGACGGCCGGTGGCAGGACGGCACGCAGCTCGGCCGCGGCCCGCTCGGGGTGGCTGAAGGTGAAACGCACGAAGAGGTCATGGGGGCCGGGCATGGCGGAGACCCCCCAGAGCAGGGGGCGTGCCACGCGGGGACGCGGGAAACAGGTGTCCCTGGGAGTCCACCGGCGGTTTCGCGCGTCCCGCGCGGGAGACGGTCCCTCGGGTTCCGACAAGGTGACGGGCTTCGGAACCCGCGAGGCCGGCCCTCCCACGCCGCTACGGGCACTCCTCCGTGAGCGTCTTGCGCTCCACCGGCTTCCACGCGGCGCCCGCCTTCTGGTGGAAGACGTACAGCGACTCGTTCAGCTCGTCCGAGCAGCTCGTGTACGCGACCTTCTCGCCCGCCTTCTCGAACACGCGCACGTTGCGCAGGCAATCCCCGGGCGGCTCATTGGCCTCCGGGTCCTCGTAGCCCTCGAAGAGCTGCTTCTTCAGCGCGGACACCAGCTCCTTCGACGGCGCCTCCTTCACCGGCGTGAAGCCCGCGGGCACCTCCACGAACAGCGTTCCCTCCGGCGCCTTCTCCTGGAGCTGCCCGACGACCTTCGACTTCGGCAGCCACTCCATGGGGTGGCGGCCACAGCCCTCCAGCTTCGGCACGGAGGGCTTCGACGGCTTCTTCGCCAGCGTGAACGCCGGCAGCGCCTCCGGTCCCTTCAGGACGAAGAGGGAATGCTCTCCCCCCTCGTTGCGCTCGAGCCGCACGAAGGTGGCGCTCGCCAGCCGGTCCTTGTCCACCTTGCCGGCGAGCGGGGCCAGCTTGCTGGGCGCCGTGTGAAGCTTGCCGTTCAGGACGATGACCTGGTCGGCGTGGGAGGCGAGGGCGGGGACGAGCACGGCGGCGGCGGTGAGGAAGAGTCTTTTCATGGGATGGGCCCTTCCGCCCATTCGACGTTTCGGGCTGCAATAGGGCGGCGCGGCGGGGCCGTTTTACGGTAAGAGCGAGTCCCATGTCCTCTTCCGAGCAACCCGCGCGGCTGGACGCGCGTGTGTCCACCGGTGTGCCAGGGCTCGACGCCGTGATGGGCGGCGGGCTCGTGCCGTCGGGCGTCTACATCGTCGTGGGCGAGCCCGGCGCGGGAAAGACCCTCTTCGCCAACCAGCTCTGCTACCACCAGGCCCGCGCGGGCGCCCGGTGCCTCTACGTCACCCTGCTCGCCGAGTCCCACGCGCGCATGCTCGCCAACATGCGCGACATGGCCTTCTTCGACCCGGCCCTGCTGCCCGAGGGCGTCTACTACGTCAGCGGCTTCCGGGTGCTGGAGGAGCAGGGACTGTCGGGCCTCCTGGAGCTCTTGCGCCGCGAGGTGCGCAACCACAACGCCAGCATCCTCGTGCTGGACGGGCTGGTGCAGGCGCAGGAGGCCGCCGGCAACAACCGCGACTTCAAGAAGTTCATCCACGAGCTGCAGGTGGCCGCGGGCCTGGCCCGCTTCACCGCGCTGATGCTCACCAGCGCCAACGGCCCCAACATCCACCCGGAGTACACCATGGTGGATGGCATCGTGGAGCTGCGCGAGCGCACCGCGGGCGTGCGCTCGTGGCGCGAGCTGCAGGTGCGCAAGTTCCGCGGCAGCCCCACCCTGGCCGGCATCCACGCCTTCCGCATCACCCACGCGGGCCTGGAGGTCTTCCCCCGCCTGGAGGCGCGCGTGCACCGCTCGCCCCCGCCGGACCCGGGCGCCCACCGCATCCACTTCGGCATCCACTCCCTGGACGCCCTCTTCCCCGAGGGGCTGGCGGGCGGCTCCACCTCGCTCGTGCTCGGTCCTCCGGGGGCCGGCAAGACGCTCATGGGCAGCAGCCTGCTCGCCGAGGGACTGAGGCAGGGGGAGAACTGCCTCTACATGGGCTTCTATGAGCCGCCCAACCGCCTGCTCAGCAAGGTGTCGTCCGCGGGCATCGACCTCAAGGGCGCGGTCGCCGACGGGCGGCTGAACATCCTCTGGCAGCCCCCCGCCGAGTGCATCCTCGACGTGCTCGCCGACCAATTGCTGTCCGACATCCGCAAGCGGAAGGTGAAGCGGGTGTTCGTGGACGGGCTCAGCGCCATGCAGCAGGCCGCGCCGGACAACAGCCGCATGGGCTCGTTCTTCGCCGCCCTCACCCAGGAGCTGCGCTGCGAGGGGGCCACCACCCTCTTCGGACTGGAGACGCCCCGGCTCTTCGGTCCGGTGCTGGACGTCCCCATGGAAGTGGGGCCCTCCGCCGTCGCTGAAAACCTCTTCTTCCTCCGCCACGTGGAGTACGAAGGCCGCCTGCGCAGGCTCTTCTCCATCTTCAAGCTGCGTGACAGCGACTACGACCCCACGTTGCGCGAGTTCGTCATCACCCGTCAGGGAATCGAGGTGCTCCCTCCCTTCAGCGTCGCCGTGGACACCCTGCTGACCGGCCTTGCCCGGCACCCGGGCAGTGGTCATTCCTGAACAAACCGCGAGGAGTAGCGCCGCTCGTATGGAGACGGTCCTGGTGGTGGATGACGAGCAGGGCATCCTGGAGGCCCTGGCGGACCTCCTCCGTGAGGAGGGTTACCGTGTCGTGACGGCCTCCCATGGCCGCGAGGCGCTGGAGCGGATGCTGGAGCTTCGCCCGGACCTCGTCCTCACCGACTGGATGATGCCCGTGCTGGACGGCCCGGCGCTCATCGAGCGCATCCGGGCGGACTACAAGGACGGGGTCGCCCTGCTGGGAATGAGCGCGGTGGACGTGACGAACCTGCGCCGCCAGTACCCGGACATCCCGTTCCTCCAGAAACCCTTCGACATCGCCACGCTGATGCGACAGGTCCGCAAGGCGCTTGACGCGAAGCGGCGCTAGAAAACCCCATGCTCTACCTGCTCAAGCTCGGCCCCGTGCCCCTCACCCAGGGCACCACCCAGGTGTACCTGCGCATCTCCGACACGGGCGAGCCGGCGCCGCCCGTCTTCGAGGCGGAGGACGAGGCGGGAATGCGGACGCTGCTGGAGGGCGTGGACACCGAGGACGTGCGGTGCGAGCCGGCCCTGGCCGAGGCCGGCGCCGCGCTGGGGGTGGAGGTGGAAGAGCCTCCCCAGGCCGCGCTCTCCTCGCGCGCCGCCATCGCCACCTTCCTGGCGTGGGGCCAGCGGGGGTTGTCCGGGCTCGGCTCGGACAAGGCCCTGCTCTTCGTGCAGGCGGCCACGGAGTATTGGGAAGCCCGGCCCTGGGCGCACTGGGACGACAGCCAGCCCTTCGAGGTGGCGGTCTCCGGGCCCCTGGCGCACACCTTCGAGGGCTGCGTCTTCCAGACGGGCGACGGCCGCGCGGGACTGGCGCTGTACTTCAAGCCGGGCGCGCTGCAGATGCTGATGGAGATGCAGGCGCGGGGGCAGGGTGACGCCGCCACCGGGCTGCCCGCCATCGCGGTGACGCTGGACACCACGCCGGCGTACGCCGTGGAGGCGCTGTCCTCCGCCGGCCGCGTGCCCCGACTGCCCATGCCGCTGAAGACGGGGCCGGACGGCATCAGCGTGCCCAACGCGACGGAGGCGGTGCTGCTGGTGGCCGCGCTGCGCGCCGTGGCCCGGCTGTCCCCCGCCCAGCAGGAGGTGGTCAGCAACGTGGTGGCGGGCGACGCGCAGATGGAGGTGCGCGTGCGCGCCCCGGCCCCCCGGGTGCGCCACTAGCGCGCGTCACCTTCGCCGTTTCGCGGCTCATTCCCCTCGGACAGCCATTCTCGGTGTCTGGCCTGGGGGGCTGATGGGACGGTATGCGCTTCGGGAGCGGGGCGTGGAGCCATGTCGGGAACCGCGGATGGGTTCTCTCGACGGCTCGGGCTCCCTCGATGCGTTCCTGCGGGAGTTCTCCGGTGAGTTCCCCCCGTCGACCCTGCTGCCGCTGCCGGGCGAGTGCGTGGGCGGCGTGGACGGGCGGCGGTACGAGGTGCTCGAGCTGATTGGCGGCGGGAGCATGGGCCGCGTGTTCCGCGCGCTGGACACGGAGTTGCTGCGCACCGTGGCCCTCAAGTTCCTGTTGCCCCGGCCCCGGCGCGAGGCGCCCTCGCAGGCGTCCGCGCTGCGCGAGGAGGCGCAGGCCATCGCCAGCCTCGACCACGAGTGCATCGTCCGCATCCACGACGTGGCCGAGTGGCGGCCGCGGCTGGACCGCGAGGACTCCTGGCGCATCCCCTTCCTGGTGCTGCAGTACCTGGAGGGAGAGCCGCTGCGCGCGCTCCTGCGGCGTCGCCGGCGGCTCGGGCTGCGGCAGGCGCTCGACATCATGATGGACGTGGCGGCCGGGCTGGCGCACGCGCACGAGCGGGGGCTCATCCACCGCGACCTCAAGCCGGGCAACATCCTCATCGTCCCCGGCGGCCGGGCGCGGCTGCTCGACTTCGGCCTGGCCGAGCTGCTGGCGGCGCCCGCTCCTGGCCGCCACCGGCCCCAGGCGGGCACCCCCGCCTATATGGCCCCGGAGCAGTGGCGGGGACAGCACCCGGATGAGCGGACCGACGTGTGGGCCGCGGGGCTCGTCTTCTTCGAGATGCTCGCGGGTGAGCGGCCCTTCGGGAAGCTGCCTCCGGCCGAGCTGCGACGGCGGCTCGCCTCCGGGGCGCCCCTGATGCGCCTGCGCGAGCGCCGCGCGGAGCTGCCCGGCGCGGTGGTGAGGCTTCTGGGCTCGCTGCTGGCCCGGGAGCCCCGGGCGCGGCTTGCCTCCGGCGTCGAGCTGCTCCACGCGCTGCACGTGTTGCGCGAGCGGCTGGCTCTCGGGCCCCGGGAGCCGCGCGAGGCACCGGCGGAGCGACGTCAGGCGGCGCCCGGCTCCTCCCGGTCCTCCTGCTCGCGGACGTGACTCATCATACGGCGCGATGGGGAACCCACGAGCGGGCCTTGACAGATACCCATTCGCCTTCGCGGCCGTCAGGATGACGCTGCCCTCGCCTGTGGCGTACCTCCATCGAGGGGCAAGCCCCCGTCAGCGGCTGGACGGCGCGACCCACCCATACGCGAGCCGGCCAGGAGCGAGCCGGCCAGGAGCGAGCCGGCCAGAAGCAAGCGGACTCGCGGAATGGAGGCTCCATTCCGGATGGAGGGGCGGGGCCGGCGGACCCATGGGCGGAATGGAGGCTCCATTCCGGATGGGGGCCGAGGCGCACAGGCTCGCGGAACGGAGGCTCCATTCGGATGGGGGCCAAGGCGCACAGGCTCGCGAAATGGAGGCTCCATTCCGGATGGGGGCCGAGGCGCACAGGCTCACGGAACGGAGGCTCCATTCCGGATGGGGTGCGCGGGGAGGGCAGGCCCGCGGAATGGAGGCTCCATTCCGGATGGGGTACGTGGGG
>NZ_JABBJJ010000223.1 GCF_012933655.1 Pyxidicoccus fallax
GCGCGGCGGAGGCGGAGGCTCGGAGGGGCACGTCGGCAGCGTCGGCCCATGGCAGACCGGCGGCTTCGGCTCCTGGCAGTCGGGCTGCTTCGGCCCCTGGCAGTCCGGCGGCATCTGCGGCTGCTCACACTGCGACTTGAAGAGGTTGATGCACGCCTCCAGCATCTGGGTGATCTGCTGGAAGATCTGCGTGGCCGCCTCCCAGTCCATCGAGTCCGAGCCGCACCGCGGAGGCGTCGTCGGGAAGCAGCCCCCGGCCCGGATGCCCTGGGCCCCGCCGCTGAAGCCGTCCGTCCGGAAGGCCGCGCGCAGGTCCATCTGGGACGTGGTGACCGCCCCCCCCTCCGCGCGCACGCTGGTGCGGGAGTGCGAGACATCCAGGCTGGTACGCGAGACGAACTGGGCGGTACGCGAGTGGCCGGAGCCAATGGAGGAAGTCATGTGGGTAACCCTTTTGCGGCGGAGGTGCGAAAGTGCCTACTGTTGAAGTGGTTATCACACCTGTGCGCACGCGAGTTTCCTCCCACATTTCCGGAGAATTTCCGGGTCAAAGCCCGTGGGTGGAGTCCTGAGGTCGCGCCGGCCGGTGAGCGTGCCCACCTGACTGGTGAAGCCCACTCCCCTCTTCTTCCTCACCCCGTTCGAGAGCTACCGGTGACGTGCGGCACGCGAGGGCAGTTGCTCCTCGCGTGCTGCCTCCAGGCTCACACGTCCGCCCGGCAGCGGCGCATCGGTACGCCACAGCTCAAGCACCACGTCGGGCGGAGTCGCCCTGGCGCGGGTGCTCTCGTAGCGCTGCTGGAGCTCGAGGTCGCCGCGCCGCTTCGCGAGGCGGTTGAGCCACGCCGGTGCGGTGAACAGGACGAGGCCCGCCACGAGGGCGATGAGCGCCGTGGCGCCGTTGGACCTGCCAGCCACGATGAACAGCGGGACGGCGAGGAGCATCGAGGCGCAGCCCGCGTTGCCGTACCGCCCGAGCTGCCGGTGGCGCGCGAGTTCCTCGGGGGAGAGGGCGCGCTCGGCTGCGTCGTGAGAGAGCGCCTCGACGTACTCCGGGTCAATCCGGTTGAGGTGGACGCGCACGCGGTACCAAGAAGGCTCCACGTGGATGAGGTCCTCCTCGGAGGTGATCTGAGGGCGACGCGAGCGAAAGTCCTCGAAGCCACCGACGAGCGCGGTTCCCGAGGCGAGGTTCAGCCCGTAATCACGCTCCAGCGTCTCGTACGTCCGGCCCGCGGGGGCCACGAAGGACTCCTCGACGAGGATTTCCAGCACGTAGCCGCCATCGGCGGAGGTCTCGATGGGCAGGGCTTCCCCGCGCACGG
The DNA here is from genome assembly GCF_012933655.1 of Pyxidicoccus fallax. Classification (GTDB taxonomy): domain Bacteria; phylum Myxococcota; class Myxococcia; order Myxococcales; family Myxococcaceae; genus Myxococcus; species Myxococcus fallax. Next base: position 1,326 of record NZ_JABBJJ010000223.1, read on the forward strand.
CACTCGCCTCCACCTCCTTGGCATCAGGGACGCGCCGCAGTGGAGGGAGGCCGGCGTCCCAGATGCCCACACAGGCGATGTCGGTCCCGGCGTCGATGCGGTGCTGCACCATGGGTCGAGTATAGACAGACGCACCCCGGCTCGAACCCGGTCGCAGGGCAGGCAAGAGGAGGGGCGCGCCCGTTGCCGCCTCGGGCCTCCCCTCGCACCTTGAGGCACAGGGGCTGGCAGGGAGGGGACATGCGGGCATGGCTGGGAGGGGTGGGCGCGGCGGCGCTGCTGCTGCTCGTGGGCGCGTGCGGGGACTCGGACGGTGACGAGGCGCCCCCGCCCGTGGAGCAGCGGCCCGACGTGAACGGCGGCCAGCCAGACGGTGGTGACGGCACCTCCGACGGAGGCACGCCCGACGCGGGCCCGCCGGATAGCGGAGATACGGCCGGCGGCGCGGTGCTCGGCGTGTGGACGTACGGGGACGCGCTCGCGGACCGGGCAGGTCCCGTGGCGCACCATGAGGGCACCGGCGATCTGCTCCTGGCGCTGCACCTCGGCCGTGGCAGGGCAGCCGAGACCCCATCGGAGTCGCATGAGCACCTGCGGCTGATGCGGCGCACGGCGCGGGGCGACACCGTGTGGACGCGCACCCTGGTGGCGCTCAGTGACTCCTTCCCCGAGGAGATGAGGCAGGTCACCTCCAAGGGCCTGGCCTTCACGCCGGACGGTGGGGCGTGGGCGCTGCTCTCCTGGCGCGGTGGCAACGTCGACCTGGGCACGGGCCCGCTGGTCACGGGCGACTACCTCGTGCGCCTGTCGGCGACGGGCGACATCCAGCACGTGCGCAAGCTCGTGACCGGCCGGGGCATCGCGCTCACGGAGGGGCTCGCGGTGGACGCGGATGGCGGCGTGGTGGTGACGGGGCAGTTCTTCCGCACCGTGGACTTCGGCGGTGGGCCGGTGGAGAGCAACCGCGAGGAGGATGGGCGGCGCTTCGAGTACACGGGCTACGTCGTGCGCTACGCGGCCGATGGCAGCTTCCGCTGGGTGCGCACCTTCGGTGGGCTGCACGGCTTCAGCGGGGGCCACGACGTGGCGGTGGACGCCAGCACCGGCGAGGTGCTGGTGGGCGGCATGATGCGGGGCGAGGCCGCCTTCGCGGGCGTGCCCATTCCGGGCGACGTGGAGCCCAATGAGAGCCGCGGGGTGCTCGCGCGCCTGTCCGCCGACGGAAGCCTGCGCTGGGTGAAGACCGTGGGCGAGGAGGTCCGGCACGTGGCTTTCAGCCCGCGGGGCACGGCGGTGGCCGCGGGCCGGGGCGAGACGGTGCGCTGGTCGGGCCAGGAGGCCACGGGCAATCCGCAACGCTTCCTCGTCACGGCCGAGGTGGACGGCACGGAGCGCGTGCTGCGCACGTTCGCGGCGGAGGCCGTCACGGGGCTGGGCGTGGACGCGGCCGGCGGCGCGCGGCTGCTGGTGCAGGGCTTGAGCAACACGGACCTCGGCGGCGGGCCCGAGGAGGGCACCCCGCCCTCCCCCACCTACCTCGTGCGGATGAGCCTGGACGGAAGCCGGGTGTGGACGCGCGAGCTGCACCAGTGGCTGGAGCTCGACGAGTTCGGTGTGGGCGCCCCCCACCTCGCGCTCGCGAACGACGGCACGGCATGGGTGCTTGGCACCTTCGCGGAGCCCTGGTCCGCCGGAGGGACGCAGCTCACTCCCGTGGGGAGCACGGACGTGTACCTGCTCCAGGCGGGGCCCTGAGGGCATCAGCCCGGCAGATCAGGCTGCTTCGTCAGGCAAGAGCGTCCGGAGCAGCTCGTCGTCGGGGCCGAGCGGGCGCCAGCCGGGCGGAGGAGGAGTCGTGCGAAGCGCTGCCATGACCTGGTCGGCGCGCTCCTGGTAGGACTCGGGTATGTCGGCGGACCAGCAGCCGAGCGCCTTGGCGACCTGGAAGCGGTTTGAGTCGTCCAACACCGCCGGCCAGCCATTCGGAAGACTTTGGGACAGTTGGCGCACGAGCACATCGCGAACAAGGCGTGTGACCTGCTTGCGCCTCTCCGCTTCGGCGAGCAACCCGCTCAAGACCTGCACCCCTGCGACGTCGTCCTTGCCCAGTTCTTCGGCCAGCAAATCCAGCGGGACGGCAGGGCGCGCCTCGGCAAAAGCGGTGAGCGAATCGTAACCGCGCTCGCGGACCCGCTCGTACAAGCGGACTCTCCAGTTTCCCTGCCAGGAGCGTCCGTCCGTCATTGTCCTCTTCCGGAGGTGAAGTGCATCGGGATGTCGTAGCGCTTCATGCGCCCCGCGACGATGTTCAGGATCTCGTTCCGCGTCAACATCCGGCCAACCTCTCGCTCGGTATTGGTCAGGGCGCGCATGATCATTCGATTCCATTCATTCGGCCACATGCGCCCCAGCTTCCAGTTCCCACCACCGTGAATGGCCTCATGGTGCGCCTGCTCCAGCTTGACGCAGAACTTGTCGATGTCCATGTCGCCCTTGAAGCCGCGCTGCTCGAACCACTCGCGGTGCTCTTGCGGCAGGACGTGGTGCTTCGGGCGTTCGGACATGCCCGCTCCTGCTCTGTCAGTCACCTGCATGCCGCGCACCTCGGGACTGTCTCCCAGCGCGTCGCGCACGCCCTGCGGCAAGTCCCCGCTCGCCTGCGCCATCATCACCTGACCGCCGTGGATGCGGACAGCGGCGCTGACGGCCGGAATGGAAAGGACACCCGCCTTCACGAGCCGCCGAATCATCTCCACCCACTCGGCGGAGACGACAATCCGTGAGCCAGCCATGACTCCGCCCGAGCCCATGACGAGGCCCGCGCCGAGCGTCGCGGGAGCGGCTGGCGGCAAGCGGGGCAGCGACGGAGGACCATGCCGCCGCAGCAGCGGTCATTGCGGCACTGAAGGGTGAGAAGTGAGCCTCCCCAGGTTTCGTGGCTCTCCCGCACTTCGTGTGGTTCACCTCGGGGGAGTAGGCAGACGCGGCCTGCCCCGGTACGTGGAGCGGGACTTCTCTCGGTACCTGGAGTGCGGGGTGCTGGCGCACGGGTTCGCGCGGGTACGCTGCGAGAGTTGCAAGGACGAACTGGAGCTTTTGCGGCGCGGCGCGTCCCTGGTGCCTCCACCTCGGACAAACCTCACGAGGTTTCATGGCGTCTTCGCTCCAGGCGCGAAACTGCGGCCATTTCTGCTCCCCCAAGAGAAGGCGAAGCCGGAGGAGAAGAGCCCGTCGTTTGCCGCGACGGTGGAGGAGCCGAAGAAGGAGTGCACGCCACGATTGGACGGGGCCGGGCAGCTACGCAGGACGTTCGCGCTGGACGTGGGCCTGCGTGAGGTGTGGCGGCAGGCGTCGGGTGCTGGCGTACCTGACAGCTCCCTGTGGGGTGAGCGCCATTCTGGAGCACCTGAGACTGCCCTCTGGGCCTGCGAAGCTGGCCCCAGCACAGGGCCCACCGCAGTTGGCGTGGTGTTGAGGCTCAAGCAGTCGCGCTGCTCCAGAAACTCACGCCCCTGCTGCCCCCTTGCTAGTGGAGTGTCCGCGAAGTCAGTCGACATAGTCGCGGAGGATGAATAGCTCTCCTGGATGAGGAGACGACCTCCGCGACTCATCCGGCTCTCCCAGGAGGATACTGCCCTCCTGGAGGAGTTGGTGCATGACGGCCGCACAGAGCAGAGAGTAGCGCGTCGAGCGCGCATTCTGTTGGCCATGGCCGAGCCAGACACGGTCGTGCAGGAGCTGGCCGAGTACTTCGGTCTGGACCGCACCAGCATCTGGAGCTTGTGCCGACGTTTCGAGGCCTTGGGGGTTACCGCCGTTTGGGATGCTCCTCGCTCTGGCCGCCCACCGCGGCTCTCCCCCCCTGCAGCTCGTCCAGGTTGAGCAACTGGCCTGTTGTGAGCCGGCGGGAGTGGGCTTGCACATGACTCAGTGGAGTACACGCTCGCTGGCGCGCATCGCCCGCGAGTGCGGCATCGCTCCCACCCTGTCGCACTCCACGGTAGCGCTCATCCTCAAACACGCGGAGCTCCAGCCTCACCGCAGCCGGTACTGGAAGACGCCCACCCTGGATGAGGACTTCCGCCAGAAGGCGGCGGCGGTCCTCTGGTGCTACGAGCGGGCCCGGGCCCTCGCAGAGCGCGAAGAGGTCGTGCTGTGTGTGGACGAGAAGCCCAACATCCAGGTCCTTGAGCGCCGCTGTCCCACCCGCCCCATGCTTCCGGGCCTCATCGAGCGCTGCGAGTTCGAATACGTGCGCCATGGGACGGTGAACTTCCTGGCTTCGCTGCTGGTGCACACGGGCACCATGCGTGGCTGGTGCCTGGAGAAGAACGACGGAGCGTGCCTGCGCAAAGTCCTGCCCCAATTGCTGCACCCCTACCGCCACGCTCGACGCATTCACCTCATCTGGGATGGTGGCTCCAGTCACGTCGCCCAGGACACACGCGACTTCCTACGCCGCTACCGCCACGTCCGTGTCCTCGTGACTCCGCCTCATGCTTCCTGGCTCAACCAGGCCGAGCTGCTGCTGCGTGCCTTCGGCGCGCGCTATCTACAGCGCGGTGATTGGAAGTGCCGCTCCGACTTCATTGCGCACCTGGATGCGAGCTGGCCCGAGTACAACCGTCTCTACGCCCACCCATTCACCTGGTTGTGGACCCGGGCCAAGATGCGCGACTGGTTCGAGCGGCACTGGCGCTGACTATGTTGGATTACTTCGCGGACACTCCACTAGCGGCGCGCGTGCCCTGGCGAGGTACTGCTGAGAGGCTGAGGTACTGCCCTGGGGAGAGGGTTCTCCTGGCCATGTCCGTATGGCGCCCCGAAAGCCCACCCTGAACCGGGAGCCTTCGGTGCGCCCACGGTGAAGCCTGCATCGCCAACAGCGGGAAGTCGTCCTGCTGCCGTCCGGTAGGGACGACGAGCAGCACCGGCTTGCCGGGTGCTGACGGCGCGGTATGACGCGAGCCGATGGAGAATCACCAGCAGCGCTGTTGACGGTGACTGGCTGCATGTGAAGCATTTCACTGGCTGTTCGTGATGCAGTTCACAGTGCTTGTCCTTCATTGAGTGCAGAGTGAGTGGTGCCAGGGCCTGCCATGAACCGGCTCCTGGTGACGGGATTCATTGTCTCTCACGCAAGAAGGACACATGTCTTCCAAATCACGAATCGTTGGAGTGGTTGCAGTCATCCTGACCCTGGGCGCCTGTGGCGAGGAGCAGCCCTCTCCTTCCCTCCCGGATGGGGTGGACTCGGAGGCGGCGAATGAAATCAATTGGCTCCCTCCGAATTCCCCCAGCCGCACGGCGTACTGGCGCAACGCGCGCACGGGTCAACTCCACCAGCGCCACTACGTGGAGGTGGATGGGCAGGCGATCTCCGAGGGTGACATCATCCTGGGCCCCGTGAGGGAGGTGGAAGCGCTGTCAAAAGCCGCGTTGCAGGGGCAGGTCGCGGCCCAGGATGTCTCCAGCATGGGGCTCACGAGCACCGGCGCCACCTATATCTGGCCCAACAACCTCGTGCCCTACACCATCGACCCGGCCCTGACCTATCCACAGCGTGTGATGGATGCCATTGCCCACTGGGAAGCCAACACCCCCATTCGCTTCATCCGGCGGGACACCACCAACGAGGACCTCCTCCCAAACTATGTGATCTTCCAGTACGCCTCCAGCGGATGCAGCTCGTCGGTGGGCCGACGAGGCGGAGCGCAGTACACGCGCCTGTCGGCCTCGTGCAGCCTGGGAAACACCATCCATGAGATCGGCCATGTGGTGGGGCTGTGGCACGAGCACACGCGCCTGGACCGTGACAACTACATCAGCATCAACTGGGACAACATCGCGCCCGATGCAAAGGACAACTTCGAGCAGAACATCGATGAGACGGATGATCGCGGCGCATACGACTACGGCTCGATCATGCACTACCCTGCCTATGCCTTCGCCATCGACTCAGGCGTGAAAACCATCACCACCCTGAATGGCGCCGCCATCGGGCAGCGCACAGGCCTGAGCGCGGGGGACATCTCGGCGGTGAAGGCACTGTATGGCTTCACATGGGCCCAGGGCACGAACTCCGTGAACATGGGGCCCATTGCCGACCGGTTCTGTTTTCTCACGGCCATGTCCGGCGCCTTCGCCGGTTATGGGGAGTACATCTCCGTTTCCCAGAGCAACGGCAACTGGCATCTCAGTGGAGGCTCCCTCCAGGTCGGCGTCTCGGGTGGCGCGGCCTGCCGGTCCTCGAGCAAGGTGACGTCCGAATACTCCTGGTCCCAGGGGCAGCTGCCCACCAACCTGGGCAGTGCGACGGGTCGCGTGTGCTTCCTGACGCACGTCAGCGGCAGCTTCGACGGGGGAGCCGAGTTCGTCCACGTCTATTCGAACAACGGGATGTGGTACCTCGGCGGCAACTCCATGCAGACGGGCATCTCCGCCCGCGCACGGTGTGTCGCCGTATCGGGATACTCGAATGAGTACACGTGGGAGCAGGGAGCCGGCCCGACTTACATGGATTGGGCCGGGCGGTACTCGTGCGCGCTGACCCGGGTGCAGGGCAGCTTCAAAGGCGGCGGCGAGTCCGTGAAGGCCTCGGTGGAAGGCGGCCGCTGGATACTGGGCGGGAGTTCGCTCCAGGTAGGCGTCGGCGGGCGGGCGCGCTGCTTCCGGCCGTAGCGCCGTAGCCGGGTACACGAGAGGGGCCAGGTCCGTGGCCATGTGCTCAGGCTACGGGCTGGCCGCGGATGCCGAAGGAAGGCCCGGGTCGATTCGCATCAACCTCCGCCGCGCTCGACGGAGGTTGACGGCGCGCCCGGGCCTTCCGCCACCTACGCGTCCGGCAGCAGGAACCCGATGCGGTACGAGCGCGTGGACGCCGACAGCCCCCGCGCCGTGGCGGACGCCACGTAGCCCGCGATGTTGGGGAACACGTAGTCGCGCTCCGCGGCGGTGTTGAGCCCGAGCCAGGACGCCAGGCTGTAGGCGTACTGGTCCACCGTCAGAGACGGAATCCACCGCCCCTTGGAGTCGACGGTGTCGGGGTTGTTCGCCGCGCCGCCCGCCAGGTCCAGGCTGGGGAAGGTGCCGTAGAGCCGGCGGCCCTGGACGCGGTCTCCCAGGACGATGCAGTGGTTGCCCCACGCATGGTCCGTGCCCCGGTCGGAGTTCTCCGCCAGCGTCCGGCCGAAGTCGCTCATCGTGAAGAGCGTGGCCTGCGGAGGCGTCGTCCCGAAGGCGCCCGACGCGCGCAGCAGGTCCATGGACTGGTGGAAGGCCGCCAGCGCGAAGTCCACCTGCGCCAGCAGCGAGTCCTGCGTCGCGCGCTGTCCCACGTGGGTGTCGAAGCCGCCGAGCCCCACCGAGAACACCTGCCGCCGCACGCCCAGCCCACCCCCCGTGGTCGCCGTGGCGCCGGCGATGAGGTCTCTCAGCACCTGGTAGAGCTGCGTGTGCAGCGACCAGCCGGAGCTTCCCGTCGCGGGCGGGACGAACAGGGCGTCAATCGCGTCACGCGTGGCCTGGGGGAGCGCGGCCCACGCCGCGTCGCGCGCAGCGGTGCGGGCGGTGGCGAAGGTCTGCGCCGTGGTGAACACCCCGCCGTAGGACGCCTCCAGGGTGACGTCGTTGGTGATGCCCATCACCTGCGAGAGCGCCGCGTTCTGGAGCGCATTGAAGTTGGCGTCGCTCGTCTGGCGGAAGGCCAGCGAGCCGCTGGACGACACCATCATCGGCTGGCGTACCGCGCCCGCGGCGAAGAGCGACTTGCCTCCGAACGAGACCACCTCCGGGTACTCGCCCGGATTCAACCCGTGGAGCTTGTCCGCCGTGCGGCCCGCCCACCCGGTGACCTTGCCGATGAGCGCCAGCGGCAGCGTCACCGTGGAAGGGTTGGCGATGCCGCTCGCCCACGCGTCCTGCTGGTCGCTATGGGAGAACAGGTTGTCCGGCCGGGCCACCGTGCCGGACGTGTAGTCCGCCTTCAGCATGGGCAGCACCTGCGGGCCCACGTTGCACACCACGGCGGCGCGCTCCTGCTCGAAGAGCGCCTGCAGGCGCGTGAGCGACGGGTGCAGGCCGTACGAGCCCGCGGCCAGGCCCACCGGGTTGATGGGCAGCAGCGACGCCTGGTCGAAGCCCACGTTGGGCCGCGCCGCGCGGTACTGCGCGAAGGGGGTGCTCGTCAGCGGGACGATGACGTTGTTGCCGTCATTGCCGCCCAGCAGGAAGACACACACCGTGGCGCGGTAGCCCGCGTAACCGGTGAGCGTGGCGGCGTTCGCCTCACCCAGCCACCTGGGCATCGTCGCGGCGGCCGCGAGGAAGCCCAGGCTCGTGGAGGCACCTTGGAGGAACTTGCGTCGGGAGAAGGTCATGGGGCTCACCGCTGGATCTGGAACTCGGGGGAAAGCGACGTGAGGAACAGGCCCAGCTTCTTCCTTCGCGTCATGTCACCGGCGCGCGTGTCGGTGATGGCGTTGTAGACGGCGAGCTGGAGGTCGGACGACATGGTGTCGTGCAGCAGGTAGCGGCCCAGCCAGAGCGTCAAATCGTTGGGGTCCGCCGGCAGCACGTTGAGGTCGATGACGATGCCGGCGGTGGCGGCCGACGTCGCATAGAGCAGCTCGTGCACGAAGTTGGCTCGCGCGGTGATGGTGGCGGTGTCGAGGATGGCGAACTCGGGGCCGAGCAGGCCGTTGCCCCCGGGCGCGGGGGCGTTCGGCGGGTAGTAGCTGAAGACCGAGGGCGGCCGGGGCACGTACTGGCCCAGCGCACGGCTCCAGGCGTTGAACTTCGCGCCCGGGTCCTTCGTCCCCGTCGTATCGAGCTGCACGTTCAGCCACCGGACGACGTTGGTGATGAACAGCGCGGGCGGGCGCAGGTGCCCGTAGGTGGCGTACAGCGCCAGCGGCGGCTGCGAGCCGCGCGCCTCGTTGTCCGTGAGGATGGCGCGCACCACGGCGCGCAGGTCCCCGCGCACGCCGCTGCCGTTGTTCTTGAAGACGTTCACCACCCGCTGCACGTACGCGGGGCTGGGGTTGCTGGTGACGAGGTGCTGGATGAGCTGCTTGCAGATGAACGGCGGGAGGTTGGGGTCCGCGAAGACGTTGTCCAGCGCCTGCTTGAGGTGCTGCGCCGCGGTGCCTCCGGCCGTCGTGGCCACGCCCCGCAGCAGCACCTTCGAAGCGGGGTTGTGGTTCACATCGCAGCCCATCATCGGCTGCGCGTAGCTGGCCGGGTTGTTGCGGCCAACGGTGGGACAGGCCGCGCCTTGATAGGTCCACCCGGAGAGTGCGTGGGCGAAGGCCTGGACATGGGCCTCGGTGTAGGCCGGAATCGGCGCCCCGTCCGCGTCGAGCTGCTGGGTGCCGTCCTCGTTCAGCTTGTAGAGCCCCAGCGTGAAGAGCTGGAGCATCTCCCGTGAGTAGTTCTCGTTGGGCTCGATGGGCTGGCCGTTCGTCCTGAAGGCCTTGTTGTTCGCCATGTCGAGGTACGTCCCCATGGCGGGGTCCTTCGTGACGGCCTCCAGGAGCTGGCGGAAGTTGCCGAACGCATTCGAGGACAGCAGGTTGAGGTACGCCGCCATCGCCAGCTTGGGCTCGGACTCGGGCGTGGTGGAGCTGTCGGGGATGCCCCCCTGGGAGACGACGAAGATCTGGCTCAGCGCGAACGCCACCCGCTGGCGGAGCTGGTCCTGCCCCGTGACGGCGTTGACGAAGAACTGCGCGCCCAGGTCCTTGCTCGTCGTCGTGCCGTCGAACACGGAGCGCGGGGCGCTGAACTGGTCCGTGAGGGACTGGGTGATGCCCACGGAGACCACGCGCTCCACCGAGTCGATGGGCAGCGTCGTCGCGCCATTCGCCAGGCGCGGGCCGAAGGTGGCCTGCTCCAGGAAGCGGATGGCGTTCTCCTCGGACGGCGTCTCCAGCGGCTCGATGGCCTGCTGCTGCTCACCGAGCGGCTCGGCGGATGGACTTTCTTCGAGGGGGGCGTCCTCCGGCGCGCACGCGGATGCGAGCACGGCGAGGGCCAGGGCAATGCGGCGGGTCATCCAGGGCTTCTCCTTCGAGGGTGCGCGAGCACGGAAACAGAACCTCTCCGGAAAAGTATATTAACCTAAAAAACAAGTAAATCTGGCTGGACCCGAATGGCCGTTCGGCGGCCCCGCCGAGACACAAGGAGCCCTACTGGCAGAGCGGGCGGGTTTCATTGAAGATTCCGCGGTCGCCCGGACCTCTTCCACCTTCCGAGACAGGACAACGCGTGACCTCCCGACCCTGGTGCTGGCTCCTCGCCCTCAGCCTCATCGCATGCTCCGGCACGGAGACGGAGGAGGACGAGGGACCGGAGGCGCCCGGGATGGCGTGCACCACCGAGCTGCGGCCCCACTTCGACGGAGAGGGCTGCTGCGGCGAACCGGTGGCCGAGCCGCTCTGCTCCACGGGGACCATCGTGTTCTGCGAGGTTCGTGACGCCCGCTCCGAGCCCACCCGCTGCTACTACAAGCACAACAACACGAAGCTGCGCTGCGCGAGCTGCCAGAACACGAGCGACTGCGTGGCGGCGGCGAACCGCGTCTGCAAGCCTTGACCGCCGTCATGGCGCTCCCAGGCCGACAGACGGCTACGCGCCAGCAGGAAGCGCGCAGCCACCGGCCCGGGTCACTTCATCAGTTGAGGGACTTGCAGAGGGCGTGGCCGACGCCCTGGGTGTCCCAGGTGCTGATGGTGCAGCCGTAACCGGGACCCTTCATGGTGCCCCCGTCCTCCAGGCGTGCGATGTCCCAGGAGGCGAGCTTGGCGCAGACCTCGGACCGGCGGGCGCTGGCCTCCTGCGCGGTGAGCAGGGTCTTGCCGGGGCCGCAGGGAGAGTCGCCAGTCGCCCTGAGGAAGGTCATGGTGGAAGGGTCCTTGCAGAGGGTGTGGCCAAGGGGATTGGCCTCGAAGGAGCTGATGTTGCAGCCGTAACCAGGCCCCCTCATGGCGCCGCTGCCGCTCAGGCGGGCGATGTCCCAGGAGGCGAGATTGCCGCAGGCCGCGCCTTGGTAGGCCTGGGCATCTTCGGGGCTAGCCATGACGTAGCCGGAGGGGCACGGAACGTCACCCGTGACGCGCGTGATGTCGCCATAGAGGGCGGCCCGCTCCTGAGCGAGGCCGGGCTCTTCGGCCTCGTGAGAGCCGGCGGAGCCGCAGGCGGTGGAAAGCAGGATGGCGCCAACAGAGAACAGGACATTCTTCTTCATTCGAGACTCCAGGGGGACGACTGCGAGGGGAACTTCCAACGAAAGCCCGCTCACCTCGTGAACGAGCACAAGTACGAAGTGGGCTGGACGAGGGCGTGGGGGCGCGCGCACGTCTGGAATAGACGCGCACACGCCTTGTCGGACCTTCATGATCCGCCCGCAGTACTAGGCCAAGGCCTTTCGCAATGTCAAATCACAGACATTTCGACTGCCTGGTAGGCGCCTCGATGCATTCATTTGCAGCGGCGCCATTTAATTGCAAAAGACTTGCTGTTGCATGGAGGGGAGGCAGGCAGGCGCCACGTCAGGTGGCCGCGGGAGGGCCGCCGCCATGGACTGGCTGAACGTGGCGAGCGCGTGTGGGGCGCTGTGCTGGAAGACCCGCCCCTGGCCCCGGGTCACCGACAACCCTGTCAATGCCCATGTCGGCCAATTGTTTGGTGCTCAACGCTTCATTGACTGGGCATCCCGTTGCTGTCAGTAGCGCCCTGCCCCGCCGGCAGTCTTCATTTCCGGGGCAGAGACTCTCCATGCGCAGATATCTGGCAGGACTTCCCCTGTGGGTCGCCGCATGCCTCGTGGTCACGAGCATCGGCTGTCGCCCCGAAGATCCACCTCCCCAACAGCAGCAGGCACTCCCGGAGCCCGTGCAGGTCGTGCGGCAGGCCGTCGGCGCCTGTGGCAACGGCGTCATCGACCCACCCGAGCAGTGTGACGATGGCAATGACCTCTCCAATGACGGCTGCTCCTGGGTCTGCACCAGCGAGACGGTCCGCATCTCCGCGAGCAACACCCATACCCTGTTCAAGCGCGCGGACGGCTCGCTGTGGACGTGGGGTGACAACGCCAGCGGCAAGCTGGGCGATGGCACCGCTACCGATCGCACCGCGCCCGGGCTGGTGACGGCGCTCCCCGGCGTGAAGGCCGTGGCCGCGGGTGCCAGCCACTCCCTGGCGCTGCGTGCCGTGGACGGAACCCTCTGGGTCTGGGGCGCGAACGCCAGCGGCCAGCTCGGCTTGGGCACCACCGCTAGCAGCCCCACTCCCATCCAGGTGGTGAGTCTGCCTTCCGTGAGGTCCGTCGCCGGAGGGGGTTCCTTCTCCGTGGCCGTGCTGGCGGATGGCACGGTGCGCACCTGGGGCGTCAATACCAACGGCCAGCTCGGCGTCGGGACGACCACCAGCAGCACCTCTCCCGTGCAGCCCACGGTGACGAGCGCCCACTCCGCCGCGGCCGGCATCAGCCACGCCCTCGTCCTGCACACCAACGGCACCGTGTCCGCCTGGGGCCTCAACACCAGCGGCCAGCTCGGTGACGGCACCACCACCCAGCGCACCAGCCCTGTCTCCGTTCCCAGCCTGACAGGCGTGGTGGCCGTGGCCGCCGCCATCAACGGCAATCACTCGCTGGCACTCAAGTCCGACGGTACCGTCTGGGCCTGGGGCGCCAATGGCAGTGGACAGCTTGGCGACGGCTCCACCACCAACCGCTCCACGCCCGTACAGGTGTCCGGGCTGACGGGCGTGGTGGCCATCAGCGCTGGCACCACCCACTCGGCCGCCCTCAAGTCCGACGGCACCGTGTGGACGTGGGGCCTGAATACCAGCGGTCAGCTCGGAGACGGCACTTTCACCCGCCGCCTCAACGCCGTGCAGGTACCCGGCCTCTCCAACGTGGTGGCCCTCGCCGCCGGCGGTACCCATACCGCCGTCGTCCTCGCGGATGGCACCGCGCGCGCCTGGGGCTCCAACGGCAGCGGCCAGCTCGGCGATGGCTCCGTCACCCAGCGCAACTCGCCCGTCGCGGCGCTGGTGCCCTTCGAGTGCGGCAACGGCGTGCAGGACCCGGGCGAGACGTGCGACGACGGCAACTCCGTCAACGGTGACGGGTGCTCGGCCATGTGCCAGCTCCAGTCCGGCGCACCGCTGTGTGGCAATGGCACCGTGGAGGCGGGTGAGACGTGTGATGACGGCAACGTCGCCTCGGGTGACGGGTGCTCCCAGGTCTGCGCGAGCGAGACGCTGCGCCTTGCCGCGGGCAACACGCATACCCTGTTCAAGCGCGCTGACGGCACGCTGTGGACGTGGGGCGACAACGGCAGCGGCAAGCTGGGCGATGGCACCAGCACCGACCGCCTCGCTCCCGGGCTGGTGACGGCGCTGTCCGGCGTGAAGACCCTGGCCGGTGGCATCGGCTACTCGATGGCCTTGCGCGGCTCGGACGGCACCGTGTGGACCTGGGGCGACAATGGCTCTGGCCAGCTGGGCATCGGCTCTACCGCCGACCGCCCCACGCCCATCCAGGTGCCCGGCCTGTCCGGGGTGGTGACGCTCGCCACCGGCGGCTCCTTCTCTCTCGTCGTGCTGTCCGACGGCACCGTGCGCGCCTGGGGCCTCAACTCCAGCGGCCAGCTCGGCATCGGCTCCACCGTCAGTCCTTCCACTTCTCCCGTGCAGCCCTCCGGCCTCACCCACGTGCGCGCGGTGGCCGCGGGTGTCAGCCACTCCCTGGCCCTGCACGCCAATGGCACCGTGTTCGCCTGGGGGCTCAACTCCAGCGGCCAACTCGGAGACAGCAGCCTCGCCACTCGCACCAGCCCGGTGCCCGTGGTGGGCCTGACGGGCATGGTGGCGGTGGCCGCCGCCATCAACGGCAACCACTCGCTGGCGCTCAAGGCCGACGGGACCGTCTGGGCCTGGGGCAGCAACGGCAATGGCCAGCTGGGCCTCGGCACCACCGTCGACCAGAAGCTGCCCGTGCAGGTGCCCGGGCTGACGGGCGTGGTGGCCATCAGCGCTGGAACCACCCACTCAGCCGCCCTCAAGTCCGACGGTACCGTCTGGACGTGGGGCCTGAATACCAGCGGCCAGCTTGGAGACGGCACCGTCACCCGCCGCCTCAGCCCGACGCAGGTGCCCGGCCTGTCCAACGTGGTGGCCCTCGCCTCGGGTGGCAACCACACCGTCGCGGTCCTCGCGGATGGCACCGTGCGCGCATGGGGCGCCAACGGCAGCGGCCAGCTCGGCGATGGCTCCGTCACCCAGCGCACCTCGCCCGTCGCGGCGCTGGTGCCCTTCGAGTGCGGCAACGGCGTGCAGGACCCGGGCGAGGCGTGCGACGACGGCAACTTCGTCAACGGTGATGGGTGCTCGGCCATGTGCCAGCCCCAGTCCGGCACACCCCTTTGCGGCAACGGGACCGTCGAAGCGGGCGAGCAGTGCGATGACGGCAACGTCGCCTCGGGTGACGGCTGCGCCTTCACCTGTCAGCCCGAGCTCAACCGCATCCAGGGAGGCAACACCCACACCCTCGCGCTGCGCTCGGATGGCTTCGTCCATGCCTGGGGCGACAACACGGGCGGCAAGCTGGGCGATGGCAGCACCACCGACCGCTCCACTCCCGGACTGGTGTCCGGGCTGTCCGGCGTGAAGCTGATTGCCGCTGGCCTGGGACACTCGATGGCGCTGCGCGGCTCGGACGGCACCGTGTGGACCTGGGGCGACAATGGCTCTGGCCAGCTGGGCATCGGCTCTACCGCCGACCGCCCCACGCCCATCCAGGTGCCCGGCCTGTCCGGGGTGGTGACGCTCGCCACCGGCGGCTCCTTCTCTCTCGTCGTGCTGTCCGACGGCACCGTGCGCGCCTGGGGCCTCAACTCCAGCGGCCAGCTCGGCATCGGCTCCACCGTCAGTCCTTCCACTTCTCCCGTGCAGCCCTCCGGCCTCACCCACGTGCGCGCGGTGGCCGCGGGTGTCAGCCACTCCCTGGCCCTGCACGCCAATGGCACCGTGTTCGCCTGGGGGCTCAACTCCAGCGGCCAACTCGGAGACAGCAGCCTCGCCACTCGCACCAGCCCGGTGCCCGTGGTGGGCCTGACGGGCATGGTGGCGGTGGCCGCCGCCATCAACGGCAACCACTCGCTGGCGCTCAAGGCCGACGGGACCGTCTGGGCCTGGGGCAGCAACGGCAATGGCCAGCTGGGCCTCGGCACCACCGTCGACCAGAAGCTGCCCGTGCAGGTGCCCGGGCTGACGGGCGTGGTGGCCATCAGCGCTGGAACCACCCACTCAGCCGCCCTCAAGTCCGACGGTACCGTCTGGACGTGGGGCCTGAATACCAGCGGCCAGCTCGGGGACGGCACCGTCACCCGCCGCCTCAGCCCGGCGCAGGTGCCCGGCCTGTCCAACGTGGTGGCTCTCACCTCGGGCGGCAACCACACCGCCGTCATCCACGCGGATGGCACCGTGCGCGCCTGGGGCCAGAACTCCAATGGCCAGCTCGGCGACGGCTCCACCACCCAGCGCAACTCGCCGGTGGTCACCTGGCTGTACTCCTTCTGCGGCAACGGCATCACCGAGTCCGGCGAGCAGTGCGACGACGGCAACACCAGCAACGGTGACGCCTGCGTCCAGGACTGCCGGCTCGCCCGCTGCGGAGATGGTCATCTCCAGGTCGGCGTGGAGAGCTGCGATGACGGCAACACCGCCGACAACGATGCGTGCCCTGCCTACTGCCGCGACCTGACGCCTGGCGCCACCACTCCCGCGGAGCTCGTCGGCCGCGTGTGCACCGCCCTCAAGCGTGGGCAGACCAACGGCCTGCGCGCGGTGAGCCACGGCAACCTGCGGCCCACCGTCCAGGACACCTTCACGCGGCGCTTCTCCGCGTCCCAGGTGGGTGACCTCGAGGAGCGGTGCGCTCCGGGCGACGCGCTCTACGACACGCTGCTGGCCTCGCTCTCCGCGGGCGCCGTCATGCTCGACGAGGCGGCCCTCCTGCGCTGCGTGGCGAAGGCGGAGCAGGCGCGCGTCACCACGACCGTGTTCGACTACAACGGCGGCACGGGTGACCTCGCGGCGCTGAAGACCGACCCGGACTGCCAGGCCATCCTCACGGGCCTACGGCCCCAGGGACAGAGCTGCACCCAGCACTGGGACTGCGCCGCCGGGCTCCTGTGCCAGGCGGACGCGGCCACCCAGACGGTCCTCACCTGCCAGGCGCCCGCCGCGGCCAACTCGGCGTGCGGCCCGGCGCGGGTGTGCGCCTCCGGCACCACCTGCTTCCAGGGTACCTGCAAGACGCTCGGCGCCTCGAACGCGGCCTGCGGTCCCACGCTGCCCGCCTGCAACGTGGGCCTGACGTGCGACGACACCACCCTCCGGTGCCGTGCCCGCCGCGCGGCGAACGGGGCGTGCACCGCCGACACCGACTGCGCCAACGGACTGACCTGCAACGCGGGAGTCTGCGCCACGCTGGTGAAGGTCGCGGACGGTCAGGCCTGCACCGTGGACCAGAGCGTGTGTGCCCACTCGCTGTCCACGTGCCGCCCGGCCACTCCGGGCGGGGCGACGGCCTGCCTCCCGCGAGGCGGCCTGGGCGCGGGCTGCGGCTCCGCGGAGGACTGCCGCACCGGGCTGACCTGCGAGCAGGGCATGTGCAAGCCCCTGCCCGGTGTGGACGAGGCCTGCACCATCGGGTGCCGCGACGGCCTGCACTGCGGCCCCGCGGACGTCTGCGTCGCGCAGCGGGCTCCTGGTGCCACCTGCCAGCAGGGCGATGCCTGCATCGACGGCTACTGCGCCGCCGATGGCACCTGCCACGCCTACAGCAACCTGGGCGAGGCGTGCGGCACGGGGGTGATTCCGCCCGTGTGCCGTCAGGGTGCCTGCGTCAATGGCACCTGCGTGGGTGGCCAGGTGGGTGACTCCTGCCTGGAGCGGCGCACCGCCTGCGTGGCGTCGCTGGGTCTGGTGTGTGGCCCCGACTTCACCTGCATCGCCGCCCCTGGCGCGGGCCAGCCCGCCCTGGAAGGACTCTGTGCCCCCGGCACCTTCCGCAATGCCAGCAACGTGTGTGAGCTCCCCCGCGCCATCGGCGCGGCGTGCACCGGCCCGGCCTGGTGCGCCTCGGGAGTGTGTTTGCCCAACGGGACGTGCGGCGCCGCGCCGGCCGCGTCCTTCACGCGCCAGGAGAACACCCTCCAGGCCTTCACCCTCGGCTTCGACCCGTGAGTCCCCGGATTCCAACCATGAGACAGCACCAACCCCCTTCCCTGTCCATCCCGCACGGCGGCGCGCGGGACTGGCGCAAGGCCGGCTCCTGCCTGCTCGCGCTGGGCCTGGCCCTGTCGGCCTGCACCACCCAGGAGGCGCCAGCCCCCGCCGAGCCCACCACCACGCAGTCACAGGCGCAGACACCGGGTGATGGCTGGGGCACCGGCCCCTACCATGGCCGTCCCGCGCGGCTCGGCACTTGCGACCGCGAGCAGACCCGGACCAGCTACCAGCAGAGCGACACGCGCTGGGAGCAGGACCAGGACAGCCTCGTGCGCAACGTGTCCTGCCGCACCTGGGACGGCAGCCTCCAGCAGCCCGACGCGGCCACCTGCGGCCACCTGTTCCGGGGCGCGCCGCCGCTCACCCACCGCTGCCTGTCGCTCCAGGGCAGCGCGGGCCAGGAGACGTCCTGCGACACCTACAACACGTACCTCGTGGCGGAGCAGAACGCGCTGCGCACGGCGCTCACCCAGGACGCGACCCGCGGCGAGTCGCTCACGCCGGCGCACATCTTCCGGCGCGCCCTGGAGGCGACGAACCACCAGCTTGAGAAGGCGCTGTGGGTGGCGTACCGGGTGACCAGCCTCGCCTCGGGCCCGAACGCCGCGCAGCGCTTCCCCACCCTGACGGCCGGCCTGCCTGACCTGCGCTCGTCCTGCGCCCCCGCCGGACTGCACGGGCCCGGACAGCGCGGTGACCTGTACTCGCGCTACTTCCTGCTGGCGGCCATCACCCGCTGCCACGGGAGCCTGGGCGAGGACTCGGGCCACCTCGCCGAGCGCGTGGCCTCGTACGAGGCGGCGCTGGGAGACCCGGACCGGGCCACCGCGTACTGGGAGGGTGTGAAGCTCGGCACCCGGCTCAACGCGTTCACCGCGAGCGGTGGGAGCAGCGAGGGCGTCAACCACTGCACCCGCGCCGTCGCCGACATCGGGCAGGCCTACATCGGCCAGAGCCACACGGTGGCGCTGGGGCTGAACGACGCCGTGGTCCCCACCTCGCTGCTGAACCGCACCCCAGCGGTCCTCCTGGCCAGCGTGGGCGAGGTGGGGACGGGCCTGTCCGTCACCCCGCTCAACGGCCCCTACGCCCCGGTGAGCGTCATCGGCTCCGGGCCCCCGGGCCCGCGCAGCTTCCGCTATGCGCTCACCGACGGCAGCCTCACCAGCAACGAGGTGGACGTCACGCTCGACGTCCAGTGCCCGGCCGTCCTGCCGGACTGGGACCCGAACAGCGAGCAGTGCACCACACAGTGCGGTGACTGCGCGCACACGCAGTACTGCGACACCACCGGCGGCACGGGCCAGTGCGTCTGCCCGCCGGGGACGACGTGGAGCGCTCCGATTCAGGAGTGCCTCGACTGCAACTGCCCGGGCAACCAGGTGTGCGACGCCAGCAGCGGCACGGGGGTGTGCAGCTGCCCGCCCCACCTGCCCAATTGGAACTCCACGACGCAGACGTGCGAGCCGCCGTCCGCGTGCGGCACCAGTATCTCCGCGTCGGGCGGTGACGCGGGCTACCAGCGCACGTTCGACCTGGGCGCCACGTCCGGCACGCTCACGCTGACCTTCAACACGTACTCGGTGAAGGACCGCATCCGCGTGGAGTACGAGGGCGCCACGGTCATCGACACCGGCTGCGTCGGCGCCGCCGGCACGCTCAGCGCGGGCTACTCGGGCAGCACCACGCAGGCCATCGTCGTGGTGGAGGCCAACTGCGCCGGCAGCTCGGGCACGCAGTGGAACTTCACCCTGGGCTGCGGTCCGTAGCCTGGGGAGTGAAGCGTGAGGAGGCCATCCACCCGGGTGGCCTCCTCGCCCGGCCCGGCACCGCTACGAGGCGCCGGGCCGGGGTGCCTCAGGAGGTGACCTCCTCCGGAGCGCGGACCTGAAATGCCGGCAGCGGCTTGAGCACCAGGTAGCCGGTGATGGCCAGGAGGACCAATTCCAGCGGCAGCCTCCAGGCCTGGGCCGTGACGGCGACATCATTCACCCGCACCGGGTGGCCGAGCGCGTTGGGTACGCCGACGGTGAAGAGGGCCACCACCATGTCCAACATGAGCGGGAGGGCCGTCAGCCGGGTGAGGTGCGTGGAACAGGCACGCGGCAGGAAGGCGCCCACCATCAGGAACAGGCCGCAGACCATCTCCACCCAGCAGACCATGTAGGCATGGAAGAGCGGGAACGGGACGCCCACCGCGCTGAGGTACACCGCGAAGCCCACGGGGCCCCGGGGCAGGACGACGGCATCCGTTCCCAGGTGGATGGTGTCAAAGAATTTCACCTGCCCAAGAAAGACAAACACCGTTCCTGCAATGATTCGCAGCGCGAACCGGTAGGGGGACTCGACGAAGCGACCGGATTCAGCGGAGCTCATGACCTCTCCTTGGCAGATGGGGTTGGACTGCAACGCCAGTCGGCGCTGGCGGTTCGCACACACCCCGGCCAGGACCCGGGCCCGGGGTGCGTGGATTCGACGGTGAGCGGACACACCTCGGGCGTCACACCGCCCCGGGCGCCACGGCTCCATGAGACCTGCGTGCCTTTGTGAACCTGCTACGGGCTACCCGGGTCGAAGACCCGGTCCTCCCC
>NZ_JABBJJ010000224.1 GCF_012933655.1 Pyxidicoccus fallax
GGTGGGCAGCTTCTACCGGCGCTATGGCAGCAAGGCGGGCTTCGCGCGGGAGGTGCGCCAGTGGGCCGAGACCGAACTCTGCCGCATCGCACGCGTGGACTTCGAGCTGGCGCCGGAGCAGCCGGAGGGCGGCTTTCGCGAGGTCTTCGACAGCTTCTGGGAGGACCTGGCGTGGTGCGCGACGAGAAAGCCCGAGCTCTTTCACTTCACCTTCATGCACTGGCATCCCGACTCGCTGGAGCCGGAGGCGTTGGGCAGTCAGGCGCGGGAGTTGGTGCGCGAGGTGCTGGCGCACGGTGAGCGCGAGGGGGCGCTGGCGCCTGGAAGCGTGCAGGTGGGCGAGGGGCTCATCTGGGGAGCGCTGGCGGAGCTGGTGCGGGCAGTGGCGCGAGGGGACGAGCAGGACGCGCTGGAGAACGTCCGTCTCATGGGACGGATGCTCTGGAAGGCGCTGGCGGCGGAAGAGGACCGCGGTGCCGGAGGCGGGCGAACACCTCCTCTGGAGGGCGCTGGCTCCGAAGGCACCGAGGCAGGAGGCGCGGGGAGTCCTCCTCTGGAGGGGGCCGGCACCGAGGGCTCCGAAGCGGAAGGGGCGGGGAGTCCTCCTCTGGAGGGGGCCGCGACGGAAGGCTCGGGGCCCGGTGCGCCAGGCGCGTTGCATCCAGGCGCCGCGACGCTGGACGCTTCTGGAAATCAAGGGGGGCGCATGGTCCAGCGCCGCATCATGACAGCGCCCGCAGACCGGCGCGCAGTCCTCCGACATCGTTCTGCATCAACAGGCGCTCCGTCTCCTCGTTCGTCCGCTCCCAGATGGGCACCGCGGATTGCAGCAACTGGAGACCGGCGTCCGTCAGCGTCAGCAGCCGTCCGCGCCGGTCGGCCGGGTCGACCGTGGTCTTCACCAGCCCGCGCCTTTCGAGCGGCTTCAGGTTCGCCGTCAGGGTGGTGCGGTCCATCGCCAGCAGCGACGCCACCGAGCCCATCGTCGGTGGCTCGGCACGGTTGAGCGACATCAGCAGCGAGAACTGTCCGTGCGTCAGTCCCACCGGACGCAGCGCATCGTCGAAGCGACGCGCCATGGCGCGCGCGGCCCGCTGCACCGCGAGGCACAGGCAGTGGTCTCGGACATGCAACGTCGTTGCGAAAGAAACGGCTCTCGCCTTTGACATGGTCTCAATTGTGTTGATATCAACCCATCTTGTCAAAGCAGGGACGCCCAGCAGGGGAGAAGCCATGGCCTATGTCGATGGATTCGTCATCGCGGTGCCCGCGGCGAACAAGGAGGCCTACCGCCGCGCCGTCGTCGAGGCCGAGCCGCTGTATAGGGAGTTCGGTGCGACGCGCATCGTCGAGACCTGGGATGACGACGTGCCCGAGGGCCAGGTCACCGACCTCCGGCGCGCGGTGAAGGCCAGACCCGACGATGTCATCGTCTTCTCCTGGATTGAGTACCCCAGCAAGGCGGTGCGCGACGCGGCGAACGAGAAGGCGCTGCAGGACCCGCGAATGAAGGAGATGGGCGATCGAATGCCCTTCGACGGGATGCGGATGCTCTTCGGCGGCTTCGCTCCCATCCTCGACGAGCGCGCTCAGGGGAAGGTGGCCTACGTCGATGGCTCCCTGGTGCCGGTTCCGGCCGCCAACAAGGGCGCCTACCGCGCCTTGTCGTCCAAGCTCGCGGCGGTCTTGAGGGAGCATGGCGCCACGCGCGTCGTCGCCGCGTGGGGTGACGAAGTCCCCGATAGCAGGGTCACCGACTTCAAGGGCGCGGTGAAGGCCACCGGCGACGAGCAGGTCGTCTTCTCGTGGATTGAATGGCCGTCGAAGGAGGCCCGTGACGCGGGGTGGGGGAAGGCGATGGCCGACCCGCGCATGCGACCGGACAACGTGCCCTACGACGAGCGCCGCAGGACCTACGGCGGCTTCGTGCCGCTCCTGAACGAGTAGTCACCTGACATCCGCCCGGTCTCGGAGGGAGCCCGCCGGGCTACTGCGCCGCCTTCGTACTCGACCCGGACGGCAACGACATCGAGGCGGTCTTCCGCGAGCGCTGAGCGGCGGGCGACGACCCGCCGAAGACGACAGGAGGCACGTGTGTCCGCGGCACTGGGAAATGCGAGGGTGGTTCGTTGCTCGTGCGGACGTGTCGAGCTGGCGGCGCTCGGCGCTCCTATCACGAGCGTGGTCTGCTACTGCGACGATTGTCAGGAGGGCTCCCGGCGAATCGCAGCGCTGCCCGGGGCCCAGGCCGTGCGAGAGCCCGACGGTGGGACGTCCTATGTGCTCTATCGGAAGGATCGGCTCCAGACCCTTCGAGGGGCGGAGTTCCTGAAGCGTAACAAGCTCGACGAGAAGTCCGCCACGAACCGGGTCGTCGCCACCTGCTGCGGCTCGGCCATGTTCATGAGCTTCGATGACTCGAAGCACTGGGTGCCGGTCTACCGGGCGCGGTTCCAGGGCGACGCGCCACCCCTGGAGATGCGCATCCAGACGAAGTTCAGGCCCGCTGGCAGCGCCATTCCGGACGACGTGCCTTGCTACCCGGCGTTCCCCTTCGGGTTCATTGGGAAGCTCCTGGCGGCCCGGGTGGCCATGCTGTTGCGCCGATGACCCTGACAGGTCGAAGGGCCGGACGCTCCGTACTCCCCCGCCGTGAATTCTCCGAGCGCCGCCCCATTGCCCTTCGCGGCGGCTTCCTCCACCATGGCGGCGGAGGTGGAACATGATTCAGGATTCAAGTCGGTGCGCGCTCGTGACGGGGGCGGCCAACGGCATCGGTCTCGCGGTAGCGGAGGGCCTCGCGGCACAGGGCGTGCGGGTGTTGCTGGCGGACCTGGACGAGGCCGCGGGCGCGGCGGCGGCGAAGCGGCTTCCCGGCGCCCGGTTCCAGCGCGCGGACGTGTCCTCCCGAGAGGACTGCCGCGCGCTCGTCGCCCATGCGGAGCGCGAGTGGGGGCGGCTGGACATCCTCGTCAACAACGCGGGGCTCCAGCACGTGTCCCCCGTGGAGGAGTTCCCCGAGGACCGGTGGGAGCAGCTCATCCGCATCATGCTCGTCGGCCCGTTCCTGCTGACGCGCTACGCGCTGCCGCTGATGTACGCCCGGAAGTGGGGGCGTATCATCAACGTGTCCTCGCTACACGGGCTCGTGGCCTCGCCATACAAGTCCGCGTACGTCTCCGCCAAGCACGGCCTCATGGGGCTGACCAAGACGGTGGCCCTCGAGGCCGCCGACAAGGGCGTCACCGTCAACGCGGTGTGCCCCAGCTACGTGCGCACACCGCTGGTGGAGAAGCAGATTTCCGACCAGGCCCGCGTCCACGGCATCTCCGAGACGGAGGTCGTGGAGAAGGTCATGCTCGCGCCGGCCGCCGTGAAGCGGCTGCTGGAGCCGGCCGAGGTCGCCGCCTACATCTCCTTCCTGTGCTCGGACGCCGCGGCGGGCATCACCGGTGCGGCGCAGGTGATGGACTGCGGCTGGACGGCTCGCTGAGCGAATCCCCCGAGGGGCTCGCGGGGACCACCTCCGTGAGCTTCTCCCGGAAGGTCTCCGCCGACAGCCAGACGGACACCAGGGTGATGACGGCCAGCGCCACCATGTAGAGCGACACCGGCCACGCCTGGCCCCCGGACTGCGTCAGCAGCGCCGTGGCCACCACCGGCGACAGGCCACCGGCGAACACCGACGCGAGCTGATAGCCCAGCGACGCGCCGCTGTAGCGGACGCGGGTGCCGAACAGCTCGGAGAAGAAGCTGGCCTGCGGGCCGTACATCGCCGCGTGCGCGATGATGCCCAGCGAAATCGCCAGCCAGATGAGCCCCGTCTCCTTCGTGTCCAGCAGCCAGAAGAAGGGGAAGGACATCAGGCCGCACCCCAACGCGCCCGCCAGGTACACCGGCCGGCGCCCGAAGCGGTCCGACGCGGCGCCGAACGCCGGAATCGCCACCAGGTGCACCGCCATCGCCAGCAGCACGCCGTTGAGGAACGTGGAGCGCGGCAGCCCCAGGCGCTCGGTGCCGTACGACAGGACGAACGTGGTGATGATGTAGAAGAAGCCGTTCTCCGCGAAGCGCGCTCCCATCGCCAGGAGGATCTGCTTCGGGTAGGTGCGCAGCGCGTCCAGCACGGGGATGCGCGGCGCGGCCTCCTGCGGCTTGCGGTGCTGGAACACCGGCGACTCCGCCACGCGCAGCCGGATGAACACGCCCATGCCGATGAGCAGCGAGCTGAGCAGGAAGGGGATGCGCCAGCCCCAGGAGATGAACGCCTCCTCCGGCATGCGCGAGAAGACGGAGAAGACCGCCGTCGCCAGCAGCATCCCCGCCGGTGCGCCCATCTGCGGCCAGCTCCCGTAGAAGCCGCGCCGGTTCGCGGGCGCGTGCTCCACCGCCATCAGCACCGCGCCGCCCCACTCGCCGCCCAGGCCGAAGCCCTGGATGAGCCGGAGCAGCACGAGCAGGGCCGGCGCCCAGACGCCCAGCGTGTCGTACGTGGGCAGCAGGCCCACGGCGAAGGTCGCCACGCCCATGAGCATCAGCGTGGCGCTCAGCATGGCCTTGCGGCCGAGCTTGTCTCCGTAGTGGCCGAACACCACGCCGCCCAGGGGCCGCGCGACGAAGCCCACGGCGAAGGTGCCGAAGGCCGCCATCGTCCCCGTCAGCGGGTCGAAGGAGGGGAAGAACAGGCGGTTGAACACCAGCGCCGCCGCCGTCCCGTAGAGGAAGAAGTCGTACCACTCGATGGCGGTGCCGATGAAGCTCGCCACCGCCACCTTGATGATGGAGTCCTGCCGGTGCTGCGTCGGTTCCATGACGTCCCCTCCCAACCGCGTGTGGTGTCCGGCTTCCGGCAACCGACTAGAGCATCAGCCGCATGGTGATGAAGTACGAGTTGTCGATTTCATCTTTCACCAGGTCCTGCTTCTTCTGGTAGCGCGCGTAGCGAGCGCCGAGCGCCACGTCCTCGGTGAACCAGTAGGTGCCGCCCACGTTGATGTAGAACTGCGTGGTGCGGGTGATGGGCTCGCTGGACGGCGTGTCACCCGACGGCGCCACGAAGGTGGGCGAGCGGTCCGCGATGCGCGCGAACTGGACGCCCACGCCCGAGCGGCCCTGCAGGTTGAAGTCCACGCCGGCCGACAGCGAGGTGGCCGAGTACTTCGTGGACAGCAGCTGGTCGGCGAAGCCCGGGGTGCTGTTGGCCACGTCGTTGCTCACGCGGGCGATGTTGAAGAAGGGCGTGACGAAGACGGGGATGCCGATGTTGGTGTGCAGCTTCAGCAGCACGTTGCCGCGCAGGTTGTTGCCGCGCAGCAGCGGGTCGGTGCGCGACGAGGTCTGGTAGTTCACGTCGAACACCTGCGCCATCGCCTTCACCTCGAACAGCTCGTGCGAGTAGCTGAGCGAGGGGCTGAAGACCTGGAAGTGCAGGTCGTCATCGGGCTGGCCGTTGCGGAAGTTGCCCAGGGGCCGCTCCCAGAAGCGGCTGCCGCCACCGAAGGTGCCGCCCACCTGGTAGGAGCTGGAGGTGCTCAGCGGGTTGGCCGCGGTGTAGCCGAAGCCCAGGCGGAAGCCGTTCCAGTCATACGCCGCCTGCGCGCCCTGGCCGCGGTTGAAGCCGCTGTAGAGCAGCGGATCTCGCGTGTACTTGTCCGCCAGCAGCGTGTCCGCGATGTGGGTGGAGATGAAGTCCACGCTGGCCGGGTCCACGATGATGCCCGCCTCCAGCGTGGCGCCCCAGCGCTGCAGGCGGATGACCTGGTCGCGGACGCTGAAGGACGCGGTGCCCTCCCACACGCCGGAGCCGTGCGCGCGGATGTTGCGCTCGAACTCGCTGCGGAAGGAGACGTACTGGCCCAGGCGGCCCTCGAAGCCGAAGCGCGTGAGCGCCAGCGTCGTCGCGCGGCTCTCGCGGGCGCGGTTCAGCGTCTGGATGAGGTTCTCCACGTGCACGCCGCCCGCGAGCTGGAGCACGGGCTTCACGTAGAACGACTCGTTGCCCACCGCGATGCGCGGGCGGACGACGGGCGGGGGGCGGGAGTCGACCACCTCGGAGGTGCCCGCCATCTCCTCGGCGGTGGCGGGCTTCTCCTCCGGCTGCGGCGCGGCCTGCTCGGGCGCGGCGGCGGTGGGGGGCGCCTCGGTCGTCTGGGGTGCCTCGGAAGGAGGAGCGGTAGGAGCATCGGCGGCGGGCGCCTGCTGGGCCCGGGCCGCCGGCGCGGCGCTCAGGGCGAGCGCGCAGAGGGTCGCGGTAAAGGACGACAGTCGCTTCATGGGAGTGCTCGGAAGAAAGGGGAAGGAGGACGCGAGCCGGCCCGGCCTTGAAGGGGACACGGGCCGGCCGTGCTTGGAGGGGAAGGGGAGGGCTACTCGGCGAGGTAGCGCATCATCAGGTCGAGCCCGGCTGCGGAGCGCACGGAGCCAAAGTGGTTCGCGATGAAGCCCTTGCTGAAGTAACCGCTGGTGTCGTAGTCGTTCAGCGTGGTGAGCGTGTTCTTCACGCAGCCGTCCATGTCGATGCGCGAGGCGGCCTCGGACACGTACAGGTCCTGGTAGTTGGTGCCGCGCTCCTTATCCGTCATGGTGATGGTGTAGTACTTCACGACGTTGCCTCCGCACTGGCCCGTCCTGCCGAAGGCGTAGTCGCCATCCGCGCACGGCGTGGCGAAGAGGTCGCGGGGGCCGTTGAGCGGCGCGTGGAAGTACGTCTGCGTGTAGTTGGAGCGGCTGCCCATCTCGCAGACGATGGTGCCGCGCATCGTCGGGTTGTTCTGGCACAGCGAGCCCATGGCCGGGTCGTAGGTGGACACGCCGTGGTTGGCGCCGGAGCCGAGGATGACGTGGCTGACCTGCGGGAAGGGGTTGATGGCGCCCGCGCGGCCGGTGCTCCACTCGACGTACATGCGGCGGAGCGCGTCGCGCGCCACCGTGACGCCCAGCGAGTGGCCGATGAGGGCCACCTTGCGGTTGGGCTGATCCCGCATCACCGCCTTGAGCAGCCCCTGGAGGATGGGCGTGGCCCACCCGTGGTCGATGTTGCCCGAGGAGTTCTGCGTGGCGCTGTTGGCCGAGGGGTCGATGCTGGTGACGAGGTCGGTGCGGAAGTCCACCGCGATGACGCGGTAGCGCTGCGCGATGAGCGTCTCCGCGAGCTGGTTGCGGGCGGTGGTGTCCGCGGTGAACTGGACGTTCTCGTACGCGGTCTCCACGGGAGTGCCCGGCTGCAGCATGAACTTCTCCCAGGAGTGCGGACGGGTGGAGTTGCCGTGCACGAGGATGACGATGGGCTTCGTCGTGTCCTCGTTGTTCTGCGTGTACTCCTTGGCGGCGCACGGGTAGCCGGGAATCCTCGCCAGGTTGCCGTCGGCGAAGCCGGTGGCGGCGTTGGGGCCTCCGAAGGCGGAGTTGCCCGTCCACTTGCCGTCGTTGTTGCCGTCCTTGTACGGCGTGCTGCCGGTGGTGTTGCTCTTGTCGTAGTAGAGGTTGGTCACCGTGCAGCCGGGATGATTCGTCAGCGGCCGGTAGTGGCCGTCATACTCCTGGAAGTTCTGCTGGTTCTGCGGCTCCGGGGTGGTGATTTCCCGCATCCGCGTCGCGTCGGTGATGGGCCAGGTGTCGATGTTGATGCCCGCCGCGGCGACCTCCGCCGTCTTCGCGGCGATGCGCTCGCGACAGGCCACGACCTCCGCGGACACCTCGTCCGGCTTGACGCCATCCGCCTCCCAGTCCTGGTGGATACAGGCGATGCCGCTCAGGCCGAGGACCGCTGCCACAGCACGAATGCCCACGTGACGCGTTGCCATTGGTAACTCCGTTGCAATCACTTGCGGATTTCGGTGGAGAGTGCGAGCGCGTCCCCCGGCGAAGTCGTGCACCAGATGGAAGGGGATGCCCCGGCCCGCGGCGTGAACGACGAGCGCCGCAAGTCCCGTGATTCGTACCAAACGAGAGGACCACGGAGCAACGGGACTTGAAGACTGATTCATCTTTCGGCCGTATGAAGTTGAACGTCGGTTCAACATCGCGGCGCGTCATCGACATGAAGATTGATTCAGTTTTGCAGCGCGTCAGGAATGGATGCGCGGAGGTGCGCATCGCGGTGCGTCATCTCCGGAGCGGGGGTGAAGACGCCCCATGTCATGGGCCCGCGCGCGCGGTAGGGTCTTCCTCCTGGACACCGACGTTCCCAGGAAGGTGCGTACCGTATGAATCCCCGCCAACTCAGCCGGGGCGAGTTCCTCGCCCTCACGGGCCTGCTGTCCGGCTCCACGCTCCTGCGGGGCACCGCCCAGGCCGCGACGCCTCCGCCCCCCGCGCCCGTGGGGAAGGCCGCCGCCGGGGCCGGGCCCTCCCGGGCGGAGATGGACGCGCTGCGCCGGGGCTGCCGGGCCTCGCTGGCGGTGGGCGGCCCCACCGACGCGGGCGACGAGCTCATCCGCGTTGGCGAGTGGGTGAAGCGCCAGGGCCTCTCCCGGGACTTCTATGGCAGCGGCGACTTCGTCCAGGCCTTCGAGAAGCGCGTCGCGGACCTGCTCGGCTTCGAGGACGGCTGCTACATGCCCACCGGCACCATGGGGCAGCTCATCGTGCTGCGCATGTACGCGGACGCGAGCGGCAACCGGCGGGTGGGGCTGCATCCCTCGTCGCACCACGTGCTGCACGAGAGTGACAGCCACGCCGTGCTGCACGGGCTGCGCGAGGTGTTCATCTCGCCGTGGAGCCGGCCGGTGCTGGCCAGCGACGTGCGCGAGGCGCGCGAGCCGCTCGGCTCGGTGAGCGTGGAGCTGCCGGTGCGGTGGCTGGGCGGACAGCTCCAGACGTGGGAGCAGCTCGAGGAGCTGAAGAGCACCTGCCGCGACAAGCGCGTGAAGCTGCACATGGACGGCGCGCGGCTGTGGGAGAGCCAGCCCTTCTACGGCCGCTCCTACGCGGACATCTGCAAGGGCTTCGACTCCGTCTACGTGTCCTTCTACAAGATGGTGGGCGCGCTCGGCGGGGCCATGGTGCTGGGCGGCAAGGACTTCATCCGCGACGCGCGCACGTGGCGGCACCGGCACGGCGGCAACCTCTTCCAGATGCTGCCCTACGTCGCGTCCGCGGCCATGCGGCTGGACGACGTGCTGGCCCGCATCCCCGGCTACGTGAAGCGCGCGAAGTCGCTGACGGAGGCGATGGCGGCGGACACGCGCATCACCGTGCTGCCCCGGCCGGTGCAGACGAACATGTTCCGCGTCTTCCTGCGGGGTGACGCCGCGGCCCTCACGCGCCAGCGCGACGTCATCGCCCGCGAGGACAAGGTGTGGGTGGCCAACGGCTTCGGCCCCACGCGGGTGCCCGGGGTCGTCGAGACCGAGCTGCAGGTGGGGGAGGGGCTGGGCACCATCAAGGACGCGGACGCCGCGCGCGCCTTCTCGCGGCTGCTCGACGCGAAGGCCTGAGTGGAGGGCAGGCGAGCGAGCGTGGAGCGTGCCGTGGCGGACGCTCCCGCTCGCCGTGGGTTGCGGAGGCCGCGGCCTGCGTTACCTCAAGGACATGACCGAAGTTCAGACGACGCCACTCGATTACAAGATTCCCGAGGGTTGCCCCGTCTGTGCGGCGGACCTGCCGGTCCGCGTCTCCGGGTCCGGCCCGCGTGCCGTCTGCAAGCACTGCGGCTGGTTCGGACGTCCGCACATCCGGGTGACCCACCGGGGGCTGCGCGTCACCATCAACGGCGACGCCGCCTAGGCTTCTTCAACCCCTCAGGGCCCTAGCGCCGGGTGGACTCCAGCCGGTCCACCTGGCGCAGCTCGGGGAAGAGCCAGGCCCAGAGTCCCACCACCACCAGCGTTCCCACCGCGCCCACCACCACGGCGGGCACGGCGCCCACGTGCTCGGCGAGCCCGCCCGCGCGGAACTCGCCCAGCTCGTTGGAGGCGCCGATGCACATCATGTTCACCGCGCCCACACGGCCGCGCATGTCGTCCGGCGTGGCCACCAGCTCCAGCGTGTGACGCACCACCACGCTGACCATGTCCGCCGCGCCTGCTATCGCGAGCGCCACCAGCGACAGGGGCAGCGAGCGGCTCACGCCGAAGACGAGCGTGGCGGCCCCGAAGATGGCCACCGAGACGAACATCTTCCACCCGGCGCGGCCTCCCATGGGGCGCACCGCGAGCACCACGGCCACCAGTGCCGCGCCCAGGGCCGGAGCGCCGCGCAAGAGGCCCAGCCCCCACGGGCCGGTGTGCAGCACGTCCCGCGCGTAGATGGGCAGGAGCGCCACCGCGCCTCCCAGCAGCACGGCGAACAGGTCCAGGGTGATGCTGCCCAGCAGCAGCCGCTGCCGGCGCACGAAGCGCAGCCCCGCCATCAGCGTGGCGAAGGACAGCGGCTCCGCGGAGGCGCTGCCCGTCCTCACCTTCAGCATGAGAATCCACACCACCGCGAGCGCGCACAGCGCGGCCGACGAGAGGTAGGCGCCCGTCGCGCCCAGCCACCCGTAGAGGATGCCGCCCACCGCGGGCCCGGCGATGGTGGCCACCTGCCACGTGCTGGAGTTCACCGCCACCGCGCGCGTCAGCTCCTCCTTGGGGACGAGGTGCGGCGTGAGGGCGGAGCCCGCGGGCGCGTGGAAGGCGCGCGCCGTGCCGAAGAGCACCAGCACCCCGTAGACGAAGCGCACGTCCTGGATGTGTCCCAGCGTGAAGGCGAGCAGGAGCAGGCTGCACAGCATCATCACCGCCTGGCACACCGCGAGGATGGCGCGCCGGTCCACCCGGTCCGCCACCTGCCCGCCCACCAGCGCGAAGGCGAGGAAGGGCACGAACTGGGCCAGCCCCGTGTAGCCAAGGGCCAGGGCGCTCCCCGTCAGCTCGTACACCTGCCAGCCGATGGCCACCGATTCGATCTGCACGGCGAGCACCGCGAACAGGCGGGCCACCTGGTAGAGGGTGAAGTCACGATGGCGGAAGACCGAGCGGGAAGGGGAGTCGTCGAGGGTGGCCATGCTGGGACGGCGCTCTAACGCAGTCGCCCCGCCCATGCCACCTGGCGCTGAGCCCGCCTGCCCTCAGTGCAGCACCGGCTGCTGCCGGGGCACGGCCTGGCGGGGCAGCTCCACGGTGAAGGTCGCGCCCTGGCCCGGCTGGCTGTCCACGGAGATGGTGCCGCTCATGCCCGCGAGGATTTCCCGGACGATCCACAGCCCCAGCCCCAGGCCGCTGTAGTTCTGCTCGGAGACGGCGCGCTCGAAGCGCTCGAAGATGCGCTGCTGGTCCCCGGAGGCGATGCCAATCCCCTCGTCGCGGACGGTGAGCCTCGCGGTGCCGTCGTCCCGCGACACCGTCAGCAGGATGGGGTGGCCCTGGCCGTACTTGATGGCGTTGGACAGCAGGTTGGTGACCACCTGCTCCAGCCGCAACCGGTCCCACTGGCCCCGGATGTCTCCCTCGCCGCGCAGCACCAGCCGGCTGCCGCCGTGGGCCAGCTCCTCCTGGAAGCGCATGGCCACCTCGCGCACCACCTCCAGCAGGTCCACGTCCTCCAGGTGGAAGCGCATCCGCCCCTCACGGACACGGGCCACGTCCAGCAGCTCCTCCACGAGGTGGCCCAGCCGCTCCACCTGCCGAGAGATCTTGTCCGCCCGGGCGGTCATCCTCGGGCCCGAGCAGGTGGGGTCCTCCCGCGTGCCGCGCAGCAGGCCCTGGAGCTGGAGCTTCAGCGTCGCCAGCGGCGTGCGCAGCTCGTGCGAGGCGATGGAGAGGAACCGGTCCCGGGTGTGGATGGCCGCGAGCAGCTCCTGGTGCAGCCGCGCGTTGTCCAGCGCCAGGGCGATTCTGCGGGCCACGTCGCGCGCCAGCTCCGCCTCGGTGCTCCCCAGCCTGCGCGGCGGCACCGAGAGGAAGGTGATGGCGCCCAGCACCCTGTCACGGCCGATGAGGGCGAGCCGGATGGAGGAGCCATTGGGGTCGCCCAGCCGGACGTGCCCGGCGACGGAGGGCCTGCCGCCCGGGCCGGGGGAGACGATGCCGGGCGGCTCGGAGACGTCGCGCAGGCGCTGCTCCTCGCGCGGGTCCATGTGAGCGACCGCTTCACGCTGCGCCCGCCCGTCCTCGTGGATGAGGTCGAGGATGCAGCCGTCCGCGACGAGGGGGACCGACAGGCGCACGGCGAGGGTGAGCGCACGGGGGAGGTCGGTCTGCTCGGCGAGCGCGCCGCTCAGCTCCGCCAGCAGGGCGAAGCGCTGACGCGAGGCCTCCGCTTCCGCGCGCGCCGCCTCGGTTGCCCGGGCGTGGGCCTCCAGCTCGCGGGTGGCGCGCAGCTCGATCTCCGTCATCACCGACTGCGCCAGGTCCCCGAGGATGGACAGGTCCTCCTCCGTCCAGACCCGGGGCTTCGTGTCGATGGCGCACAGCGTTCCGAGAACCTCGCCGCCCGAGGCCTTCAGCGGGAAGCCGGCATAGGCCACCACGCCGAGCCCATCCACGGCGAGGTTCTCCTTGAGCACCGGATGCTGACGGGCGTCCTCGACGACGAGCGGCTCCCCGGTGGCCACCACGTGGACGCAGAAGGACCAGGTGAGGGGCGTCTGCCGGGCATCACGCCAGGGGGCGGGCAGTCCCACGCAGCTCTTGAAGAACTGCCTGTCCCGGTCCAGCAGCGTGACGAGTGAAATCGGCACGTGGAGGACCTTCGCCGTCAGGCGGGACAGCCGGTCGAAGGACTCCTCGGCGGGACTGTCCAGCAGGGCCGTGCGCCGCAGGGCGTCCATCCGGCGCTGCCGGGTGATGATGCGTCGGAGCTCGGACAGGTCGTGCTCCACGTGTGCGGACGGCTGGCCGGACGGGCCGTCCCGCGGGCTGACAGCCTCTGGGGTGCTCTCGGGGTACATGTCGGCCAGTTGCCTCCTCCCCAGGACAAGCTGCGGCGGGACGTGTCACCCTTCATGGTGAGCACCGCGAGGCCGGGATGCCCGGCGCGTCTGGCAGGGCCCGACCGTGGATGGAAGCCGCGGTTCAGTCCTCGTCGCTTCGCGCGCTCCGCGTCCGGGGATGGCCGGTCGCCAGCGTCTCGTGCTCGCGCTCCTGGGTGAACCCGGAGGCGCTGGAGAGCTTCGTGTCCTCGTGCGGGTTGTCGGAGCGCGCCACCGAGTGGGTGTGCGCCCGGACGGGATGGGCCTCGGACAGCGGGTGCCGGCTTCCCGGGCGGCCCTCGGCGAGCGTCCCGCGCCCCGGGTCGAGGTGGATGTACTCGAACCGCTCGCGATGCTCGCGAGGCGTGAAGAGGGCGGCGATGGGCCCGGGCAGGCGCTCGTGGAGCCGGTGCAGCGTCCCCTCGGAGAGGGCCTCCGCCAGCACCTGGCAGACGATGCCGGTGTGCTCCATGGCGAAGCCCGGCCGGACATGCTCACGGCAGGCGACGCGCGCGTGGAGCTCCGCGAGGTCGAAGTCCTGACCGCTCGTCCCGTCCTCCAGCATCCCCGTCAGCGGGGCGGGCAGGTCCTCGGCCAGTGCCCGCCGCTCCCACCGGCCGAGCCGCTCACCCACCACGCCCAACACGGCCCTGGCGGTGCGGGCCGCCTCCGCGGTGTCACTCAGTCCCGCGCGCTCGGTCACCCGGGACAGGAATTCATCGTGCGTCATCCTCCACCTCCATCGGCATCCCTTGTCTCGAATGTGTGCACGGAAGTGGGTGGTCCGGTGGGGTGTGAATCGAGGTGACCGAGGCCACCTGCTCGGAGCCGGGCGGGGCGGGGCAGTGCCTCGTGGTACCGTCGTGGGCGGATGGCTCCTCACGCCCTGGTTCCCGACCGCTCCCGCATCGCCGCGCTCTCCCTCGTGCTCCTGGCCGTGCTGGGAGGCTGCCGCAAGACGGACGCCGAGCGCGCGGCCGAGGAGCGCGCGGAAATCGAGAAGAAGCTCCGCGATTCGTACGCGCTGGTGCCCTACCGCGCCCTCAAGCTGACCTTCCGCGCCCAGGGCCAGCCGAACGCGCCCGAGGAGATCGCCGCGCTGTGGAAGGCCGTCGGCGAGACGCGCTCCCTGCCGGAGAAGAACCTCACGGAGGAGGAGGCGCGCCTCGTGGCGAAGTCGTACCTGGACCTGGGCGTGGCCTTCTACAAGGCGAAGAAGACGCTGGAGAAGCGCGACGAGGACGAGTTCCCGCTGCTGTGGAGCCGCTGGATGCCCGAGGAGCCGCCGCCGCTGCCGGGGTACGACGCCGCGCAGGAGCACGCCGTCCTCTCGGTCATCTGGCAGGTGCTCGACAGCGCGGACCGGGGCAACCGGGTGCCGGCCTCGGACCTGGTGTTCTACGAGTTGTCGCGCGCCACGCCCGGGCCCGCGTGGATGCCGGCGCTGCGCGTGGGCATCCGGGGCAGCCGTGGGCTCGCGTTCTGTGAGACGGGCTACCACTACGCGGCGGAGGAGGAACTGAACGCCTTCCTCACCGAGGCCGAGACGCTGCCCCTGGAGGAGTTCCCCGCGCTGCATGGCACCACCCACGAGCAGTCCCGGGAGTCGCTGCTGGCGGCCGGCTACTTCCTGCGCGCGTGGAACCGCATGGCGCTCAAGCGCGAGCGCGCCGCGGAGGACGACATCGAGCGCGGCCTGCGCTCGCTGGAGAAGCTGGGCGTGGAGAACGAGCTGACGTGGTGGGGCTGGGCCTTCATCCACTTCCGCCGCGAGCGCTACGAGGAGTCCGCGAAGTCCCTCGACAAGCTGGCCGCCAGTCCGTACCTCGGGGAGAAGGAGCGCCAGGAGGTCCACGCCAGCGCGGAGGAGATGCGCCGGCACGGCGACAAGGTGCCCATCTTCCTCCAGGCGCGGGCGGCCCTCATCCTGGGACAGGCGCTCATCGCGCGGGCCGGCGGGCCGGAGAAGATCGTCGTCACCGTGCTCGGCCCGGAGCGGGGGAAGCAGGTGTATGCGCCCATCGCCTGGATGGACCGGGTGCGCCAGGGCGTGGGTGGGCTCTCCGTGGACAAGGTCGCGCGCGGGGCGGGGGAGTCGCTCGAGGCGGCCCGCGAGGCGGGGGCCAAGGGGCTGGAGGCGCTGAAGCAGAAGCTCGGCGGCGGCTCGGGGAGCACCGCGGAGTCGGGGCCGAAGTAGTCGCCCGCACGGGCATCGTGTTATCCGGGGGGCGCGATGAGCCCCTCCAAGATGCCCGCGACGAAGAAGGCCGCTGCGAAGAAGACGTCCGCGACGAAGAAGGCCGCGCCCGCGGGCGAGCTTCCCATCATGCCCTTCGAGAGTCCCCGCGCGTGGGACACGTGGCTCGCGGCGAACCATGCGTCGTCGCGCGGCGTGTGGCTGAAGCTCGCGAAGAAGGCCGCGGGCGTTCCTTCCGTGACCTACCCGGAGGCGCTGGAGGTGGCGCTCATCTGGGGGTGGATCGACGGGCAGAAGGGGAGCTTCGACGACGCGTGGTGGCTCCAGAAGTTCACGCCGCGCGGCGCCCGGAGCATCTGGTCCAAGGTGAACCGCGAGAAGGCGCAGGCGCTCATCGAAGCCGGGAAGATGAAGCCCACGGGGCTCGCCGCCGTCGAGAGCGCGAAGCGGGACGGGCGCTGGGATGCGGCCTACGACTCACCCAGCAAGGCGACGGTGCCCGAAGACCTGGCGGCGGCGCTCGCGGCGAATCCCCGCGCGGCGGCGTTCTTCACCACGCTCAATGCCGCCAACCGCTACGCCATCCTGCACCGCGTGCACACCGCGAAGAAGGCGGAGACCCGCGCCCGGCGCATCTCCCAGTTCGTGGAGATGCTCGCCAATCACGAGAAGCTCCACGCCTGAGCGCGCTCACGCCGTCGTCTTGTGGAACCGGCGCGCCGCCACCGTCATCACCGCGGTGCCGAACACGCCGAGCAGAACCACCTGGAGCCACAAGTCCCCCAGGCCCGCGCTCTTGAGCAGCGAGCCGCGCAGCACCTCCACGTAGTAACGGATGGGGTTGAGGTACGTCACCCACGCCAGCCAGTCCGGCATCGCCCTCACCGACGTCAGCACCCCGGACAGCAGCACCGCCGGGAGCATGAAGAGGAAGCCTCCGACGAAGGCCTGCTGCTGCGTGCGGCTCAGCGTGGCGATGAGCAGCCCCACGCCCAGCGTGCACAGCACGTAGAGCAGGGTGGCCAGCGCCACCAGCGCCGGGTTGCCTCGCAGCGGCACGCCGAACACCCAGGCCCCCACGCCCAACGCGAGCCCCACGTCCACCAGCCCGATGAGCACGAAGGGCGTCACCTTGCCCGCCATCAGGATGACCGGCTTCAGCGGCGTCACCTGGAGCTGCTCCAGCGTGCCGGTCTCCCGCTCACGCGCCAGCCCCATGGCCATGATGATGGTGGTGACGATGAGCAGCAGCATCGCCACGATGCCCGGCACCACGTACACCGCCGTGGTCAGCTCCGGGTTGTAGAGCACGCGCGGCACCAGCTCCACCGCCGGCCGGGGCCGTGTCTCTCCGCGCGCCCGGGCATCCTCCTGGATGAGCCGGTCCACCCGCTGCGCCGCGTGCCGCGCCACCGCGTCCGCCGCCACGCCCGAGCGCACCGGGTCCGAGCCGTCCACCAGCGCCTGCACCCGCGCGCCGCTCCCGCGCAGCACGTCCTCCTGGAAGTCCTGGGGGAACACCAGCGCCACGGACGCCTCGCCGCGCTCCACCAGGGCCTCGGCGGTCTGCTCGTCGTGCGCCTCCGCCTTCAGGTCCAGCGTGTCCCCGGCCAGCAGCGTGCGCGCATACTCCCGGCTCTCCACCGTGCCGTCGCGGTCCACCACCGCCGTGGGCACGTGGCGCACGTCGAAGTTCACCGCGAAGCCCAGCACGAAGAGCTGGATGAGCGGCACCAGCGTCAGCAGCACCAGCACGCGCTTGTCGCGCACCGTCTGCCGGACCTCCTTCACCACCACCGCGCGGTACTGCACGACGAGCGGGTGCATGTTCCAGCCTCCCTTCAGTCCAACCGCCGCTGGAAGCGGCGCGTGGCCAACGTCAGCATCAAGGCCGCGAACAGCGTCAGCGCCACGAGCTGCGGCCACAGCACGTCCAGGCCATTGCCCCGCAGCAACACCCCGCGCAGCGTCGTCACGAAGTGGCGCGCGGGGATGAGCAGGCTGATGACGCGCAGGGGCGGCGGCAGGTTCTCGATGGGGAAGATGAAGCCCGACAGCAGCATGGACGGCAGCATGGACGACATCGTCGCCACCTGCGTGGCCACCACCTGGTTGCGCGTGATGACGGAGATGAGCAGCCCCTGGCCCAGCATCCCCACCAGGAACAACAGCGCTCCCAACCCCAGCGCCACGAGGCTGCCTCGCACCGGCACGTCGAACAGCCACGCGCCCACCGTCAGCACCAGCAGGACCTGGAGCAGCCCGATGCCCAGGTACGGCAG
This sequence comes from Pyxidicoccus fallax, assembly GCF_012933655.1. Lineage (GTDB taxonomy): Bacteria > Myxococcota > Myxococcia > Myxococcales > Myxococcaceae > Myxococcus > Myxococcus fallax. Next base: position 17,372 of record NZ_JABBJJ010000224.1, read on the forward strand.
CAGCTTGCCCACGACAATCTCCAACCGCCCCACCGGCGTGGCGAAGAGCTGCTCCATGGAGCCCCGCTCCCACTCGCGCGCCACCGTCAACGCGGTGATGAGCACCGCGACAATCGCCAGCAGGTACGCCGCCAGCCCCGGCACCAGGAACAGCGCCGAGCGCCCGTTGGGGTTGAACAGCGTCCGCACCCGCACCTCCAAGGGTGGGGCGGGGAGGGTGGCCCCCGCGAACCTTCGGCCCGCCACGTCCACCAGCGCCTGCGCCTTGGCCAGCGCCTGCGTCGCGGTGTTCCCGTCCGCTCCGTCCATCAGCAACTGCACCTGACCCGCTCCGCGCGCCACGTCCTCGGAGAAGCCGTGTGGCAGGACCATCACCGCCACCGCGTGCCCGCGTCGCAGCTCTCGTATGGCCTCCTCGGGAGAGGTCCCCTCCCAGGCCAGGACGAACTCCTCCGACGCCGTCACCTGGCGCACCAGCTCGCGGGACAGCGCCGTCCGGTCCTGGTCCACCACCGCCAGGTCCAGGTGGTCCACGTCGAAGCTGATGCCGAAGCCGAACAGCACCAACAGCAGCACCGGCATGGCCAGCGCCAGGTAGAGCGTGCGGACGTCACGGCGGATGTGCAGCACCTCCTTGCCCGCCATGGCGAGGATGCGTCCCACGGTGCGCTTCGCGTACGTCGAGTCCATGGCGTCTCAGTCCTCCCCCCGCTGCGCCCCGGCCGTGAGCGCCAGGAAGACGTCGTCGAGCGTGGGCGCGGACTCCTCCAGCTCCAGCGGGTCCACGCCCCGCGCCCGGAGCCACCGTCCCAGCGCCTCTCCGGACAGCCGCTCCGGGTCCACCCGCACCGTGGCGCCCGCGCCGAAGCGGCTCACGTCCAGCACGCCCGGCTCGCCGCGCAGCGCGTCCAGCGCCGGGGCCAGATTCGGGCCGCGCACCTCCAGCACCCGTCCCGGCGCGTGCGTGCGCTTCAGTCCCTCCGGCGTGTCCAGCGCCACCAGCCGCCCGTCCACCATGATGCCGATGCGCGCGCAGTACTCGGCCTCGTCCATGTAGTGCGTGGTGACGAAGACGGTGGTGCCGCCCGCGGCCAGCTCGCGGATGAGCGCCCAGAAGGAGCGGCGCTGCACCGGGTCCACGCCCGCGGTGGGCTCGTCCAGGAAGACGATGCGCGGCCGGTGCAGCACGGCGCTGGCCAGCGCCACGCGCTGCTGCATGCCGCCCGGCAGCGAGCCCGTCACCTCGTCCTGGACGGGGGTGAGCTGCATCCGCTCCAGCATCTCGCCGATGCGCCGCTCCAGCTCCCGGCCATGCGCCCCGTACGCGGCGGCGAAGAACTCCAGGTTCGCGCGGACCGTCAGGTCCAGGTACAGCGAGAAGCGCTGGGACATGTAGCCGATGCGCTCCTTCACGCGCTCCGGCTCATGGCCCACGTCATGGCCCGCCACCCGCGCGTGGCCGCCCGTGGGCTTCAACAGCCCGCACAACATGCGGATGGTGGTGGACTTGCCGGCGCCGTTCGCGCCCAGGTAGCCGAAGATTTCGCCCGCACCCACGGAGAAGCTCACGTCGTTCACCGCGGTGAAGGCGCCGAAGCGCCGCGTCAGGTGCTCCACCTCGATGGCCGGGCTCATGCGGCCCTCCCGCCGGTGTGCCGCTCCACGAGCGCCAGGAACACCGCCTCGAAGTTGGAGGCCGCCACGCCGTGCTGGCGCGCCAGCTCCCGGGGGCCGCCCTCGGCGATGAGCTCTCCCGCGTAGAGCAGCCCCACGCGGTGGCAGCGCGCCGCCTCGTCCATGTACGGCGTGGACACCACCAGCGTCATGCCCTCGTGCACCAGCGTGTAGAGCAGCTCCCACAGCTCGCGGCGGCTCACCGGGTCCACGCCGTTGGTGGGCTCGTCCAGCAGCAGCACGCGCGGCCGGTGGAGCAGGGCGCACGCCAGCGCGAGCTTCTTGTACATGCCTCCGGAGAGCGCGTCCGCCCGCCGCCCCGTGAAGCGTCCCAGCCGGGTGATGTCGAGCAGCCGCTCCCGCCGCGCCGTGAAGTCCTCGCGCGACAGGCCGAACAGCCGCGCGAAGAAGTGGAGGTTCTCGTCCACGCTCAGGTCGCCGTAGAGCGTGTTGCGCTGGGGCACGAGGCCCAGGCCCTCGCGCACCCGGGTGCGCGGGTGCGCCGGGTCCTCGCCCAGCATTCGCACCCGGCCTTCGTCCGGGCGCAGCAGCCCCGCCATCAGCCGGATGGCCGTCGTCTTCCCCGCGCCGTCCGGGCCCACGAGGCCGTACACCTCGCCCCGGCCCACGGCCAGCGACACGCCCCGCAGGGCGCGGGTGGCACCGAAGCTCCGCCGGACCTGCTCCAGCGAGATGTCCATCTCCGGCGCCGTGCTCATCGCCGCTGCTCCGCCACCGCGCGCTCCTGGATGGCGCTGAGGCTGATTTCCACCGGCATGCCCGGCAGCAGCAGCCCCTCCGGCGCGTCGATGTGCACCTCGACGGGGTAGACGAGCCGGTCCCGGTCGCTGCGCGTCTGCACGTTGCGCGGCGTGAAGGCCGCCTCGCGCGACACGGTGACGACGCGGGCGGGGAAGGTCTGGTCGGGGTACGCGTCCGCGCGCACCGTGGCCTCCTGGCCGGGCTTCGCGGCGGCCAGCTCCGCGTTGGGCAGGTAGAAGGTCGCCTTGGGCCGGCGCGTGTCCACCAGCCGCGCCACCACCGCGCCCGGCAGGGCCAGCTCTCCCTCCTCCAGCGCCAGCGTCTCCACCGTGCCAGTCATCGGCGCGCGCAGCTCGCACTCCGCCACGGTCACCCGGGCGCGGCTCAGCGCGGCCTCGGCGGCCTCCACGGCGCGGAGGGCGGACTCCGCCTGCCGCAGGCTGGCGTGCTGCTGCTCCGCCGCGGCGCGGGCCTGACGCCCGGCGGCCGTGCTGGAGTGGCGGGCCGCCGCGAGCTGCTGCTCCAGCGACGCGGCCTGCGCGCGTGCCTGGTCCAGCGCGGCCTCCGTGGTCGCCGCGCCCATCTTCTCCAGCCGCTCCGCCTGCCGCTTCGCGAGGCCCTGCTGATCCGCGAGCGAGCCGATCTGCGCCTGGCTGCCGGCGGCCTGGGATGCCACCGCCTCGCTGTTGCGTATCGCGGCCTGGGCCGCCGCCTTCGCCGCGTCCGCCTGCGCCTGGGACATGGACAGGCGCGCCTGCGCTTCCACGAGTCCGGCCTCGGGCTCCGTGCAGTCCAGGGTGACGAGCAGCGCGCCCTTGTCCACCCGGGCGCCTTCCTCCACGTGCCGCGTGAGCACGCGGGCGTTGATGCGGGCCCGGAGGTCCACGCTGGTGCCCTCCACCACGCCCGAGCCCCCGGGCGGCCCCTCCGCGGCCCGGCGATCTCGAAGGACCCTGAACCCCAGCAGGCCACCGAGCGCAACCACCAGGAGCACGAACAACAGGACGGCACGTCGCATGACTCTCCCCTCGAAGCCGCGACACGTCGCGCGGTAACGGGGAGCCCCATCGCAAGGGCCATGCCGCGCCCATTTCCGTCGGATCCGGCTCCCGGGTGTCGGAAGCCCGCGCGGTGCCCCCGCCGGAAATCCGGCACCCCCGCCGGAAGCCCGACAGCGCCCCGCCTGGCGCCCGTGTCCCACCCCGTC
>NZ_JABBJJ010000225.1 GCF_012933655.1 Pyxidicoccus fallax
CCCCCACCCCCATCGCCACCGCCCTGGCCGAGGCCGCGCGCGAAATCGTCCAGGTGGGCCAGTTCCTCAGCCTTCGCAACTTCGTCCCCGCCACCAGCGGCAACTTCTCCCGCCGCCTCGATGCCCGTCACGCCGCCGTGACACGCTCGGGCGTGGACAAGGGCGAGCTCACCGAGGCCGACATCCTCGCCCTCGATATCCTCGCCCCGCCGCCTCCCGGCTCCTCCGCCGAGACGCACCTGCACCTGCACCTCTACCGGGACCGGCCCCACGTCCAGGCCGTGCTGCACACGCACTCCATGGTCTCCGCGCTGCTCTCCCAGCTGCGCCAGGCCGAGCGCGAGCTGCGCCTCACCGGCTACGAGCTGCTCAAGGCCCTGGGCGACAACCGCACCCACGAGACCACGATTTCCATCCCCATCTTCCCCAACGACCAGGACATCCCCCGGCTCGCCGCGCGCGTCTCCGAGGACCTGGCGAAGCGTCCGGACACGGTGGCCTACCTCATCGCCGGACATGGCCTGTACACCTGGGGCCGCTCCATGGCGGAGGCCCGCCGTCACACGGTGGCCCTGGAACACCTGCTGACGTACGAGCTCGAAACGATGAAGGTGCGACGATGAGCAGCCTCACCATCTACCCCGATGCCACGCCCGGCCAGCCGCTGGGCACGTACACCGAACTCGACGCCATCCGCCGCGAGCTGAACGCCATCGGCGTGCGCTTCGAGCGCGTGGACGCCTCCATCCTCCTGCCCGAGGGCGCCAGCCAGGACGACGTGCTCGCCGCCTACAAGCACGTGGTGGACGCGGAGAAGGCGAAGCACGGCTACAACACCGTGGACGTCGCGCGAATCAAGCCGGACAACCCCAACGCCGCCCAGGCCCGCCTCAAGTTCCTCTCCGAGCACACCCACTCCGAGGACGAGGAGCGCGTCATGGTGGAGGGCAGCGGCTGCTTCTACCTGCACGCCCAGGACCGGGTGTACCAGGTGGTCTGCACCCGCGGAGACCTCATCAGCGTGCCCGAGGGCATGCGCCACTGGTTCGACATGGGCCCGCGGCCCGACTTCGCCGCCATCCGCTTCTTCATCCGCCCGGACGGCTGGGTGGGCAACTTCACCGGCGATGGCATCGCCGACCGCTTCCCCCGCTACGAGACATGAGCCCCGTCCGCGCGGTCCTCACCGACATCGAGGGCACCACCAGCTCCATCTCCTTCGTGAAGGACGTGCTGTTCCCCTTCGCGAAGCGCAACCTGGAGGTCTTCGTCGCCACCCACCGCGACGCGCCCCAGGTGCGCCAGTGTCTCGACGCCGCCCGCGAGCTGGCGGGTGACTCCTCGCTGTCCGACGACGCCACCGTCGCGCTCCTGCGCAAGTGGATCGACGAGGACCGCAAGGCCACGCCGCTCAAGTCGCTCCAGGGCCTCATCTGGGAGCAGGGCTACGCGCGCGGCGAGCTGCAGGGCCACGTGTACCCCGACGCAGTGGAAGGCCTGCGTGCCTGGCATGCCAAGGGGCTGCGCCTGTACGTCTACTCGTCGGGCTCGGTGGCCGCGCAGAAGCTCATCTTCGGCTACACCGCCTGGGGCGATTTGACGCCGCTGTTCTCCGGTTACTTCGACACCACCACCGGGCCCAAGGTGGAGAGCCCCTCCTACGCGCGCATCGCGAAGGACCTCGGCCTGCCTCCGCACGAGGTGCTCTTCTTGTCGGACAGCGTGGCGGAGCTGAACGCCGCCCGCTCGGCTGGCCTGCGCACGGCCTGTCTGGACCGGGGCGAGGCCGTCATCCCCGCCGGGCATGGCCACTCCACGTTCCACGGTTTCGCCTCGCTGGACCCGTTCTCCCTCTAAACCCCCGAGCCGGGAGTTCCCACCATGTCCACCCCCTCCAAGCCCGTCATCGGCATCCTCGGCGGCAGCGGCCTTTACCAGATTGATGGCCTGAAGGACGTCACCTGGAAGAAGGTGTCGTCGCCCTTCGGCGAGCCCTCGGACGAGCTGTGCTTCGGCACGCTCGAAGGGCACCAGGTCGTCTTCCTTCCCCGTCATGGCCGCGGCCATCGCGTGTCGCCCTCGGACATCAACTACCGGGCGAACATCGACGTGCTCAAGCGCAGCGGCGTGACGGACCTCTTGTCCCTGTCCGCCGTGGGCAGCCTGCGCGAGGACCTGCCCCCCGGCACCTTCGTGGTGACGGACCAGTTCATCGACCGCACCTTCGCCCGCGAGAAGAGCTTCTTCACCACCGGCATGGTGGCGCACGTGTCCATGGCGAAGCCGGTGTGCTCGCGCCTGGGCGACGCGCTGGTGGCCGCGTGCGAGGGCCTGGGCGTCACCGTGAAGCGCGGCGGCACGTACCTCGTCATGGAGGGGCCGCAGTTCTCCACGCTCGCGGAGAGCCGCATGTACCGGAGCTGGGGCTGCGACGTCATCGGCATGACGAACATGCCGGAGGCCAAGCTCGCCCGCGAGGCGGAGATTTGCTACGCGACGGTGGCCATGGTCACGGACTTCGACTGCTGGCACCCGGACCATGACGCCGTCACCGTGGACCAGGTCGTCTCCGTGCTGCTGGGCAACGCGGGCAAGGCGCGCGGGCTGGTGAAGAACGTGGTGCCGCTGCTCGGCGCGCACCAGGGGCCGTGCGCGAAGGGCTGCCAGAACGCGCTGGACCACGCGCTCATCACCTCGCCCGAGGCGCGGGATTCCGCGCTCCTGGAGAAGCTGTCCGCCGTGGCCGGCCGGGTGCTGCGCAAATGAAGGTCCACGGCAAGCCCATGCGCTCCATCTGGGTGGAGCCCGACGGTGCCGCCGCTGGCGTCATCGACCAGACGCGCCTTCCGCACGCCTTCACCACCGTGCGGCTGACCACGCTGGATGAAGCCGCTCACGCCATCCGCAGCATGCTGGTGCGGGGCGCTCCGCTCATTGGCGCCACCGCCGCGTACGGCGTCTGGCTGGCCATGCGCGCGGACGCGTCCGACGGCGCGCTGGAGAAGGCGCTCACGGTGCTGCGCGGCACGCGGCCCACGGCCGTCAACCTGCACTGGGCGCTGGACGAGATGCGCCGCGCGCTGGCGCCGCTGCCCGCGTCCGGGCGCGTGGCCGCCGCGCTCCGCCGCGCCGGGGAAATCTGCGACGAGGACGTGGCCATCAACCGCGCCATCGGCGAGCACGCGCTGAAGCTCTTCGAGGCGGCGTGGGAGAAGAAGGGCCGCAAGGGGCGGCTCAACGTGCTCACCCACTGCAACGCGGGCTGGCTCGCCACGGTGGACTGGGGCACGGCGCTGGCGCCCATCTACCTCGCGCACGACGCGGGCCTGCCCGTGCACGTCTGGGTGGACGAGACGCGCCCGCGCAACCAGGGCGCGGTGCTGACGGCGTGGGAGTTGGGGCAGCACGGCGTCCCGCACACCGTCATCGCCGACAACGTGGGCGGCCACCTCATGCAGCACGGCGAGGTGGACCTGTGCATCGTCGGCACGGACCGCACCACCGCGCACGGTGACGTGGCGAACAAGATTGGCACCTACCTCAAGGCGCTCGCCGCGAAGGACAACGGCGTGCCCTTCTACGTGGCGCTGCCGTCGCCCACCATCGACTGGACGCTGAAGGACGGCGTGCGGGAAATCCCGATTGAACAGCGCGAGGGCACCGAATTGAGCGACGTCACCGGGCGGCTGCGCTCGGGCGAAATCGCCACGGTGCGCATCACGCCGGACGGCAGCCCCGCGGCCAACTACGCCTTCGACGTGACGCCCGCGCGGCTGGTGACGGCGCTCGTCACCGAGCGCGGCGTGTGCCCGGCCTCGGAGGAGGGGCTCCTCTCGCTCTTCCCGGAGCGGCGGGGGAAGGCGGCATGACCGTCGATGACCGGGCGCTGCGCGAGGCGATGATTGCCACCGCCCGGAGGATGAACGCGGCGGGGCTCAACCAGGGCACCTCCGGCAACCTGAGCGTGCGCGTGGAGGGCGGCTTCCTGCTGACGCCCACCGGCATGGACTACGACACGCTGGTGCCGGAGGACCTGGTCCTCATGCGCTTCGACGGGAGCCACGAGGGGCGGCGGAGGCCGTCCTCGGAGTGGCAGCTGCACCGCGACATCCTGGCCGCGCGGCCGGAGACGGGCGCGGTGCTGCACGCGCACTCCATGTTCTGCACCACGCTGGCGTGTCTGCGCCGGGGCATCCCCGCCTTCCACTACATGATTTCGGCGGCGGGCGGCTCGGACGTGCGCTGCGCGCCCTACGCCACCTTCGGCACGGATGCGCTCGCGAAGAGCGCGCTGGCCGCGCTGGAGGGGCGCAAGGCGTGCCTGCTGGCCAACCACGGCATGCTCGCGCTGGGCAGGGATTTGGCGGGCGCCTTCAAGCTGGCGGTGGAAGTGGAGACGCTCGCGGCCATGTACTGGCGGGCGCTCCAGGTGGGCGAGCCGGTGCTCCTCGACGACGCGGAGATGGCGCGCGTCATCGAGAAGTTCAAGACGTACGGGCAGCAGCCCGGCCCCGGCGAGGACCTCAAGCCGCGCGGAGGGTGAGGACCGTCACCTCGGTGGGCACGCCCAGGCGGAAGGGCAGCCAGTGTCCGGTGCCGCCGGACACGTAGAGCTGGTGGTCGCCCTGGCGGTAGCGGCCCAGCATGTACTTGAAGGCGAACCAGAAGGCGGGCACGCCCAGGAAGGCCACCTGTCCGCCGTGCGTGTGCCCCGCCAGCGTCAGCCGCGCACCGCGCTCGGCCGCGAGCGGGAAGAAGTCCGGGTGGTGCGTCAGGCACAGCATCACCTCGTCGGGCGAGGCGCCGCGGAACGCCACCTCCGCGGACTGCGCCATGCGCTCGGCCTTCACGCGGTGGCTGCGGCCGGACATGGGGTAGTCCACGCCCACCACGCGCACGCGCTGGCCCTCGTGCTCGAAGTCGTGGGACGCGTCCACCAGCAGCTTCACCGGGCCGCCGCGCGCCTCCACGTCCGCGTAGGCGCGGCGGATGGCGCGCAGCCCGCGCCAGTGCTCGTGGTTGCCGAGCACCGCCAGCATTCCATGCCGGGCCTTGCACGCGGACAGCGCCTCCATGGTGCCGTCGAGCTGGTCCAGGTCGTCGATGAGGTCACCCGTCATCACCTGGAGGTCCACCCCGGCCTCGTTCATCGCCCGCACCGCGTCGTGCAGGTAGCCGGTGTCGATGAAGTTGCCCACGTGCACGTCGGTAATCTGCCCGATGCGGAAGCCGTCCATCGCCTTGGGCAGGTTGGGCAGCCGCACCTCAACCTCTCGCACCGTGAAGCCGGAGACGCCGCTGGCCATCCCCACCGAGCTCGTCCCCACGGCCAGCACCGGCACTGCGCGCCCCGTGTTCGTCAGCAGGCTGCGGCGGCTCAGCACGGGGCCGCTGGCCGGTGCCGTCGCGGGAGCGGGCGTCTCCTTCGCGGAAGCGGCCAAGGCCCGCGCACGGGCACCGCGCTCCACCCAGCGGCTCAAGAGCGCGATGGGCGTGCCGAGGAGCACCACGATGATGGCGGCGATGGACCAGCCCGCGGAGAAGACGCGCAGGGCCACGTTGCCCACGGGCAGCTCGGCCTGGTGTCCGGCCAGCAGCGGGAAGTACCAGACGGCGAGGGAGAGGAGCGCGCCGAACGCGAACACGCCCAGGCGCCATCCCCGGAGCAGCCCGGGCCAGAGCGACCGCAGCACGGCCCCCGCGCCCACGTTGACGAGGAAGAGAATCACCAGCCTGCCCATCTACGACACTCCCTTGCGCTAGGAGGGCCCAGTCATAGCCGGGCGGCGGCGGCCGTGCCGCACGAAGGTACCGGAAGCGGGAGCGGTGGATGTGAGGACCGAGCGGAGGACCGGGGGCCCGGTTGCTCCCCCGGCGGGCCCTTCACCTGTACGCCCGGGGAGCGGGTCTCATTCCCAACAGTCTTCAGCCCCGGCCGGGGCTGGCCATGCGCAGATGTGCGTGCAGCGTCTCCGTGCGGAGGTAGAGGAACTGGGCGTCGCCGAAGGCCAGCGCGTCGCCGTCGTTGAGCATCCGCTCCTGCTCGGGCCCTAGGGCCTGCGCGTTGACCCAGGTGCCATTCATGGAGCCCACGTCGCGCACCGAGCAGTCATGGGCCTCGGCGTTCCAGCGCAGCGTGGCGTGGTGCTTGGACACGGAGGGGTCCGGCACCACCAGGGTGCAGCCCTCGATGCGGCCCACGGTGATTTCCTGTCCATCCTTCTCGGGGCGGAGGAAGTGCACCTCGAGGGCGTCGAAGCCGCGCAGCATGACGAGCAGCCGGTCCACGAGCCGGGTGCGGTGGGCCATGCCCACGGTGCGCGCCTCGCCCAGCCGCATGGCCACCTGCTGGAAGACGGGCTCGGGGGGCTGCTGGACGAGGACCACGGGCCCGGAGGCGTCGAGGAAGGCCTCCAGGGTTGCCAGGGCGAACGGGCGAAGTTGCTTCACGGACGGCATGGTCCCCGGAAGTTATCCCGGAGAACGGGACCTTGCCGCCCCGGATGCTCAGGCCGTAAGGAAGTCGTCATGTCCCGGACGACTGAGGTTTCGCCGACCTATGCCACCCATGAAGCAGGCTGGCGCCGTGTGCAGGCCCTGCTGCCCGCTTCCCTGCGGCTCGGCGGGGCGGGTGCTCCGATGCCGGGTGAGGAGTGGCTCGACGTCGGAGCCTTCCGCGTCCACCTGGACTGCTGGCGCCGGCCGGAGGCGCCCGTCACGCTGGTGGTCGTTCACGGCGGAGGGGGCAATGGACGGCTGCTCGCGCCCTTCGGGGCCGTGGCCGCGGCGCTCGGGTACGAAGTCGTCGCGCCGGACCTGCCGGGCTACGGACTGACGCGGGTGAGCGACAAGCGCTCCCTGGTCTACGACGACTGGCGAGACACGCTGGCCGCCGTGCTGGAGGCGGAGGCCGGACGCTCGCGGCGTCCGCTGGTGGTGTTCGGCGCGAGCATGGGCGGCATGCTCGCCTACGACGTGACGGCGAGGACGCGCATCCCCGCGGGTCTCATGGCGACGTGCTTCCTGGCTCCGCGAGAGCCGGAGGTGCGGCGCCGCATGGTGCGCTGGCCCTGGATGAGCGGGCTGGCGGGGCCGATGCTGACGGCGCTGCCGTTCCTCACGGACCCGCTGCCGGTGCCCATGCGGCTGGCGGGCAACATGCTCGCCATCGCGAACACGCCGGAGCTGGCGCAGGCCATCGCCGTGGACCCGCTGGCGGGAGGGACGTGGATGCCCGGGCGCTTCCTGCGCACGTTCCTCGAGTCCGAGCCGCTCGTGCCACCGGAGTCCTTCGACGTGTGCCCCGTGCTGCTGACGCACCCGGCGGACGACCGGTGGACGGAGGTCTCCCTCTCACGGCCCTTCTTCGAGCGCCTGCGGGTGCCGAAGCGGCTCGTGCTGCTGGAGAACGCGGGGCACTTCCCGGTGGAGGAGCCCGGGGTGTCGCAGCTCCGTCAGGCCCTGAGCGACTTCCTGGCCGAGCGTGGCGCGGTGGGGGCCGCCACGCCCGTGCGGTGAGGCGGCGTCAGTGCGGAATCGTGTCGCTGACGGTGGAGACAATCTCCTGGAGGCCCTCGCGCGAGCGGCCCATGGGCTTCTTCGGCAGGGTCTTCAGCCCGGCGAGCGCCACGCCGAGTGAGCCTCCCACCAGTGCCAGTCCGGTGTAGAGCGCGCCGCGCACCGGGCGCCTGGGCAGCGCCAGGGCCGCGGCAATCACGAGAGCGCTGATGCCCGTCATGCCCATCCACGCGCTCGCGCCGAGCAGCATCGTGCTCCTCGCCGTATTCCGCGTGTCCTCCTGGATGTCCTTCCGGGCGAGCTCCATCTCGGTCTTGAGGAGGCGCTTGCCCTGCGTCATGACCGCCGACATCAGCGACGGGCCCTGCTTCTGCTTCTGCTCGTCCATGGAATGCTCCCGTGAAATCCGTGGCCCGGAGGCCCGCGCTCGTGCGCGAGGGGCCTCGCGAAAGCTAAGGACCGGGAGCCGGACGGGAGGAGCAGGAGGCCGGGCCAGCGTCCCTCCCTCCGAGGGTCCCCGAGGCACCCTGGGGGCCCGTTCCCGAGCACAGGTGCCAGATGCAACCGGGGTGCAGGGCCACCTGTCACGAAGGGCCACGCCGCGCATCGACATGGGCGGCCTGGACGCGCACCGGCTGCTGCCCGAGGAACATCCGGTCTGCGCAACGTGCGCTCCATTGGCGGCGCGTGAGCGTCCGGGGGACGCGCTGGGGAACAGCGGGTCGGCGCGACGTGACTCACCTCGTGGCGCGTGAGCGGTCCATGGGGGCGTGCTGGGGAACAGCGGGTCGGCGCAACATGCGCTCCATTGGCGGCGCGTGAGCGGTTCATGGGCAGCGCCGAGGATGCAATGAAGCTGGATGGGCAGCGAAGCTCGGCTCGCATCAGCGCGGGCGACTCAGCAGGGTGAGCGCCGCGGATGCATCAGGCTGAAGAGTGCAGCGAAGCTCAGCTCGCATCAGCGTGGGTGACTCAGCAGGGCGAGCGCCGCGGATGCATCAGGCTGAAGAGTGCAGCGAAGCTCAGCTCGCATCACGTGGGCGACGCAGCAGGGTGAGCGCCGCGGCTGGAGTCAGGCGGAGGTCCACTCAGGCCGCGTGGCGCGCCTCGCATTGACGTGGGCCGCATGGCCGAGAGCCTCGGGCGTGAGCGGGATGAACGTACGCTCGGCGCCGCGCAGCGCGCGCCACATCAACGGGAGTCGCCGAGGGTAAGGGCCGGGAGTCCGCCGGGCGTGAGGCGGCTGGCGTCGCATCGAAGCGGGCTGTGCGAAACCTACAGTCTCGGCGTGCCGGGAGCCCGAGCACGACGCGGCGTGTCTTCGCGGCTCGTGGCGCGGCGCGTCGCGCGCGACAGTCATCCACGCCGCATGCGAATTCCTCTTCCGGGAGTCCCGGTCTGTAACATCGCCGTGACGCGCGTCTCCGAGGCGGGAGCCCGACCCGGGCGCGGAATGGACGTTCCGTTCCGCGCGGAGGGTCGGCATCCGGGCGGTGGTCGTCCGGGCGGAGCGGCGCGAGGCCCCAGGGGCCGGGCGGGCGCGATGCGGTCCGTGGTCCGGGGGAGGACTCGTCGCGCGTACGCCGTGGTGCTGACGAGGAGCGAACGACACATGTGGGAGCGGATGCGGAGCTACAGCGCGAGAGCGCTGATGTTGATGCTGCTGGCGGTGGCCGCGTGCTCGGACTCGGAGGATGACCCCAGGCCAGACGCGGGCACGGAACAGCCCGACGCGGGAGGCACGGACTCCGGTACCGGAGAAACGGACGCCGGAGCGGACTCCGGCACGCCGGATGCCGGGGAAGACGCCGGTACGCCGGATGCGGGAGAGGATGCCGGCACTCCCGACGCGGGCTCCGACGCGGGAGGAAACCTTCCACCGTTGGAGGTGCCAGAGGGCTGCAACCCGCTGGCCTCGGAGCACGACTGTCTGTTGCCGTTCCCCTCGGACCACTTCCGTCAGGAGGACGCGACGCTGCCGTCGGGCCACCGCGTGCGGCTCACCGAGGCGGCGAGGCTGAAGCAGACGGATGGCGGCTCGTTCGACTTCACCGACCTGCACCCGGCGGACGGCTGGTCCCACGGCACGCAGATTCTCGCGCTGTTCCCGGGCGGAGTGGATGCCTCCAACCTCCCCGCGTTGACCAGCCCCACGGCGGAGACCACCGGCACCACGGTCCTGCTCGACGCCGAGCTCGGAGAAGGCGTGCTCCACTTCGCGGAGCTGGACCCCCGCGCTCCCAGCGACGCGCGTCGCGCACTGCTGCTGCGGCCCCTGGTGCGGCTGCGGAACGACGCTCGCTACATCGTCGCGCTGCGAGGGCTGGTGGCGGAGGACGGCACCCCCGTGCCGGTGCCGGAGGGCTTCCGTCGAATCCGGGATGGGCAGACAGCGGGCGACCCGCTCCTGGCGCCCATCGCCGCGCGGTACGAGCAGGAGATCTTCCCGGTGTTGCAAGCCGCGGGCATTCCGCGCGGCGAGCTGCAGCTCGCGTGGGACTTCACCACCGAGACGCAGGAGAACGTCACCCGCGACATGCTCGACGTGCGTCGCCTGACGATGGAGGTGCTCGCCGCCACTCCGCCGGCCGTCACGGTGACGGAGGTGCGCGACAACGTGGACGAGTATGTCGCGCGCCGCATCCGGGGCACCCTGCGCGTGCCGCTCTTCCTGGAGAACGCTCAGCCGGGAGCGCTGCTCGCGCGAGACGCGCAGGGACGCGTGCGCCGCAATGGCGACGCGGAGGTGCCCTTCACGCTCCAGATTCCCCGGAGCGTCTGGGGCCAGGGCGTGGCGCCCGTGCGCTTCATGCAATACGGACACGGCTTCTTCGGAAGCCAGGGCGAGGCGGACGGCTCGTTCGTGCGCCCCTTCATCCAGGCCACGCGGATGGTGGTGCTGACGGTGGACTGGTGGGGCATGTCCAACGTGGATGCGCCCGGCGTGCTGGGGGCCATGGCGAACAACCCTGGCCAGACGATGCGCTTCACGGACCGGGTGCACCAGGGCATGGCGAACCAGCTGGCCGTCACCTACGCGGCGAAGACCACGCTCCGGGAGCTGGCGGAGCTGCGGGACAACGGCGTGCTCGTGTACGACCCGGAGCAGACGTACTACTACGGCATCAGCCAGGGGCACATCCTGGGCGGCACCTACGTGGCGCTCTCGCCGCACGTCTCGCGCGCGGTGTTCAGCGTGGGAGGGGCGGACTTCTCGCTGATGATGTTCCGGGCGAGGCCCTTCGCCATGTTCCTCAACGCCATCATCCAGACGGTGCCGGACGCGCTGGACCAGCAGAAGTTCGCGGCGCTGACGCAGACGGGCTTCGACCGCATCGACCCGCTCACCTATGCGCCGCACGTGCTGACGGACCCGTACGAGGGCGCTCCTGCCTCACGCCGGCTGCTGGTGCAGTACGGGCTGGGGGACGCGCAGGTGCCGAACGTGGCCACGGAGCTGCACGCGCGAGCGCTGGGCCTCACGCAGCAGCTCCCCGCGACGTGGCGGGTGCCTCTGTTGCCCGCGCAAGAGGGGGCCCTGGAGGGCTCGGCGCTGGTGCAGTTCGACTTCGGGCTGCCGGCGCCGCTGCCGGGGACGGTGGCCGACCTGCCCGCGGCGGACAACGCCGTGCACGAGGGCGTGCGCCGGGACAACGAGGGCCGCGACCAGGTGGACCGCTTCCTGAGGCCGGGCGGCCGGGTGGAAGTCACCTGCGACGGCATCTGCCGGGGAGGTAACTGAGCGAAGGCGCGACCCGCGCCGACCGCTTCATGGGGCCTGGAGGAGCGAGGCCACGTGCGACGGTCTCCACCGGAGCAGTCGCCGAGCGCGGGACACGGGCCGCCGTGCGTCAGGATGCCCCTGGCGCGCGGTGGCCCCGTGGGTGCTCCCTGGTGTCAGGAACGGAGAGCCGCGCCGCGTCCGAACGGTGGAGTCTGGCTCCGGGGCGCTCCCGGCCAGTCGCGGGGCCTTGGAGCCCGTGGAGGAAGACCATGGCGGTGCCGGAGTTCGACAGGGTGGCGGCTTCGAGGCTCGTGCTGAGGCGGCTTCGCCCGGAAGACCTGGAGGCGCTGGTGGCCTACCGGAATGACCCGGAGGTGAACCGGTTCCAGAGCTGGAGCGACTACGACGCCGAGCGGGGACGCACGCTCATCGAGTCGATGCGGGAGCGCCAGCCCGGGCAGCCCGGCTGGTTCCAGTTCGCCATCGCGTTGAAGGACACGGACGCGCTGGTGGGTGATTGCGCGCTGCGCACGGACGACGACCCCCGGCTGGGCGAGATTGGCTTCACGCTGTCGCGGCGGCACCAGGGCAAGGGGCTGGGCACGGAGGCCGTGCGCACGCTGCTGGGCTACGCGTTCGACACGCTGCGGATGCACCGGGTCATCGCGGTGACGGACGTGAAGAACACGGCGTCGGCGAAGGTGCTGGAGCGCGTGGGCATGCGGCGCGAGGGGCACTTCATCGAGGACGGCTGGTTCAAGGGCGCGTGGTGCGATGACTACCTGTACGCCATGCTCGGCCGCGAGTGGGCGCGGGCCACCGCGCGGTGACGCCGCCGCGACTGTTCAACATATGAACAGTGCCGCGTCCGGGATTCTCAGAAGGTTTCACGCTCAGCGGCGATACACCCAGGTGAGACATATTGGTATCAGGATACTGTAGAAACGGACTACACACACGCCTCGCGGCAATCCGCGAGGCGGATATCCACGATAGTGTTTGAGCCCCAAATGGTTGCACATAGGCCTCGGAGTCCGGCCGGTGGGCTCCATCACCTGGGAGAGAAAACATGAAGAAGCTTTCGTTCGTCGTGGCGGCGGGGCTCGCGCTGGGAATGCTCACGGGGTGTGGTGCCGAGGATGCCCAGCCCGAGGTCGAGGCGAAGCAGGGGCCTCGCTACAGCGCCACGCGCGCGGATGGCAGCGAGGTCATCATCCGTGACGCCACCCACGAGGCCGGAGCCCCGGCCACCATGGAGGTCGAGGGTGACCGGACCGTCAACGCGAATGGCTGCTGGGTCACGCTCCAGTGGTGTTCGGAGCCGGGCACCGGCGACGCCGTCTGCACCCAGAACGGCCAGTGCACCACGACGCAGTTCATCAACGCCTGCCTGTCGCTCTACAACGACATCTGCGTGTAGTCGTCACGCCTGACGTCCGCGAAGCAAGACAGGAGCCCGGCCCCGGGAACTCCGGGGGCCGGGCTCGTCTTTCAGCGGGCTACCCCGCCGAGCTGGCCACCGGGTTCTTCACCAGGTGGTCGCCGAACTCCTCGCGCAGCTTCGCCTTGAGGAACTTGCCCGTGGAGTTGCGCGGAATCTGCTGGATGAAGAGGTAGTCATCCGGCATCCAGAACTTGGCGAATTGCTTCTCCAGGTGCGCGGCCAGCTCCTGCTTGGTGGCCGTGTGGCCCGGCTTGAGCACCACCGCGGCCAGGGGCCGCTCGTCCCACTTGGCGTGCTTGCCCGCGAAGACGGCCGCCTCCAGCACCGCCGGGTGCGCCATCAGCGCGTTCTCCAGCGCCACGGAGGAAATCCACTCGCCGCCGGACTTGATGACCTCCTTCGCCCGGTCGCAGATGCGCACGTAGCCGTTCTTGTCGAGGGTGACGACGTCACCCGTCTTGAACCAGCCGTCCGCCGTGAAGCGGTCCTTGCCCTCGTCGTTGAAGTACGAGGCCGCCACCCACGGGCCGCGCACCTCCAGCTCGCCCATGGTTTTTCCGTCCCAGGGCAGGTGCCGTCCGTCGTCCGCCACCACGCGCGTCTCCACGAAGGGCAGCGCGTAGCCCTGCGTGGCCCGCGCGTCGAACTGCTCCTCGGGGCTGGCGTGCTTCAGCTCCTGCTTCAGCTTCGCCATGGTGCCCACGGGGCTCAGCTCCGTCATGCCCCAGGCGTGCACCACCTCCAGCCCGTGCCGCTTCCGGAAGCCGTCAATCAGCGCCGGCGGCGCCGCCGAGCCGCCAATCAGCATCGAGCGCATCGCGCTCAGGTCCCACTTCTTCGGCTCCTGGTCCAACAGCGCCAGGATGCCAATCCAGATGGTGGGCACGCCGCCCGCCAGCGTCACCTTCTCCGCCGCCATCAAGTCCAGGAGCGACTGCGGGTCCAGGTGCGGCCCGGGCATCACCATCTTCGCCCCGGTGAAGATGCCGTCGAACGCCAGGCCCCACGCGGCCGCGTGGAACATGGGCACCACCGGCAGCACCGTGTCCGACTCGCGCATGCCCACCACGTCCGGCATGCAGCTGCCCAGCGTGTGCAGGACGATGGAGCGGTGGCTGTACAGCACGCCCTTCGGGTTGCCCGTCGTGCCCGACGTGTAGCAGAGCATCGCCGCCGACTTCTCATCCAGCTCGGGGAAGTCGAAGGAGTCCGACTCGGGCGCCAGAAGCTGCTCGTAGTCCAGCTTCCCCTCCGGCGCCGGGCCCGCGTCCGGCACCACGATGACGTGGCGGAGGCTGGGCACATGGTCCGCGAACTTCTCGAACAGCGGCAGCAGCGAGCGGTCCACCACCAGCACCGTGTCCTCCGCGTGCCGCGCGATGTAGCCCAAATCATTCGGGTGCAGCCGCAGGTTCAGCGTGTGCACCACCGCGCCCATGGCCGGCGCGGCGTAGTACACCTCCAGGTGCCGGTAGTGGTTCCAGCACAGCGTGGCCACCCGGTCCCCGGACTTCACGCCCAGCCGCGTGAGCGCGTTCGCCAGCTTGCACGTGCGCTTGTAGAAGTCCGCGAACGTGTAGCGGTGCAGCGACTTGTCGGGATTGCGGCTGACGATTTCCGAGCGCGGGAAGTACGTGCGCGCGCGCTCCAGGAAGTGGGTCAGCGTCAGCGGGAAGTCCATCATCCGTCCGGCGAGCATCGGCACCATCCCTTTTCCGAGTGGAGTGAGAGGGGGCCGATGCTACCGGAACCCGGCGCTCCATTCGCGGGAGCGCCGGGTGATGTCGCAATGCGTCAGCCGAAGAACACCTGGGCGACTTCGAAGAACTCCTTGGGGACCCGCTTCAGCTCGCGGGTGGCATCGGAGAGATCCACGCTGACGATGTCGTTGCCGCGCAGGGCGGCCATCTTCCCGAACTCACCGCGGGCGACCATGTCGCAGGCGTGGACGCCGTAGCGGGTGGCGAGCACGCGGTCATGCGGCGTGGGCGCGCCGCCGCGCTGGATGTGGCCCAGCACGGACACGCGCGTCTCGAAGCCGGTGCGCCGCTCGATTTCCTGCGCGACGATGTTGCCCACGCCGCCCAGGCGCGGCCGGCCGGCTTCGTCGAGGGCGCCGGTGGTGACGAGATGCTCGCTCGGGTCCTCGGACGTCTTGATGCGCGTGCCCTCGGCCACCACGACGATGGAGAAGGTGCGCCCGCTGGCGTGGCGGCGCTGGATGTGCTCGGCCACCTTGGGCAGGTCCGCGGGAATCTCCGGGACGAGGATGACGTCCGCGCCGCCGGCGATGCCCGAGTACGTGGCAATCCACCCCACGTGCCGGCCCATGACCTCGCAGACGATGACGCGCTTGTGGGACTCGGCGGTGGAGTGCAGCCGGTCGATGGCCTGGGTGGCGATTTCGACGGCGGTGTCGAAGCCGAAGGTGAAGTCGGTGGCGTTGATGTCGTTGTCGATGGTCTTCGGCACGCCGACGATGCGCAGTCCCTCCTGGGACATGCGGGTGGCGGCGGACAGGGTGCCCTCGCCACCGATGGCGATGACGGCGTGGATGCCGTTGCGCTCGACGGCGCGCTTCACGCGCTCCAGCCCGTTCTCCACCTTGAACGGGTTGACGCGCGAGGTGCCGAGGATGGTGCCTCCGCGGTGGAGGATGCCCGAGGTGGTTTCACGCGTGAGGCGGAAGTGGTTGTCCTCCAGCAACCCCTTCCAGCCATCGCGCAGGCCCATCATCTCGAAGCCATGTTCAGCGGCGCGGCGGACGACGGCTCGGATGACGGCGTTGAGGCCGGGGCAGTCACCCCCGCCAGTGAGGACGGCGACTTTCATATATTCACGTTGTATTACGGCTCGCGCCGGACGGAACCCCTCAAGTGCGAGGAAGCGGCCGCCCGCAGTCCTTCCGTCCCTACCCGAACACAGCGGGACGCCGGTGCGTCCAGGGGTGCGCGGCCTCCAGCTGGGCGGCCAGCCGGAAGAGGGTCGCCTCGTCTCCGAAGCGGGCGATGAACTGCACGCCCACGGGCAGGCCCTCGGGGCTCCAGTGGAGCGGCACGCTCATGGCCGGGTTGCCGGTGATGTTGGCCAGCGGGCAATACGGGGTGAAGGCGGCGGCCCGGAAGAGGGGAGCGAGCGGCTCGTCGGGCGGCGGGGCGAAGGTGCCCAGCGGCGTGGGCGGCTCGGTGACGGTGGGCAGCAGCCAGACATCCACGTCCTCGAAGCGGCGGGCGATGACGCGGCTGTAGCGCTGCAGCTCCGCCTGGGCGAGCAGGTAGGCCGACAGCCCCTGGCCCTGACCGAACGCGTAGAGCGCCCGGGTGAAGGGCTCCAAGACGTCGGGTGAAGGCGCGCCACCAGTGCGCTGGGCGAGCCGGTCCACGCCGTGCACGACGCCCGCGGCCCACAGCATCATGAAGTGCTGGCCGATGGACTCGTCGCCGGGCGCTTCCAGGCTGCCCTCGAGGACGGAGTGGCCCAGCCCTTCCAGCAGGCGGGCGGTGGCGGCGACGGCCGTCAGGCACTCGGGGTGGACGGGCGCGCCCACGGGGTTGCGCAGCGTGAGGCCGATGCGGAGCCGGCCGGGCGGGGCGCCCACCTCCATCGCATAGGGCCGTGCCTTGGGCGGGGCGATGTACGGGGCGCCCACGTCGGGGCCCTCGGTGGCGTCGAGGAGGGCCGCGCTGTCGCGGACGGAGCGGGTGACGGCGTGCTCGGCGACGAGCCAGTGATACGGGTCCATCAGCTCCGGCCCCGTGGGGTTTCGGCCGCGCGTGGGCTTGAGGCCGAAGAGGCCGCAGCTGGACGCGGGGATGCGGATGGAGCCGCCGCCGTCGGACGCGTGGGCGAAGGGCACCATGCCACTGGCGACGGCCGCCGCCGCGCCGCCGCTGGAGCCGCCCGGCGAGCGCTCGAGGTTCCACGGGTTGCGGCAGGGTCCGAGCAGCGCGCTCTCGGTGGTGGGCAGCAGGCCCAGCTCGGGCGTGTTCGTCTTGCCGAGCACCACGAGGCCGGCGCGCAGGTGGCGCTTCACCAGCTCGCTGTCATGGTCGGGAACGAAGTCCTTCGACAGGCGCGAGCCACCGGTGAGCGGGTAGCCCTCCTGCGCGGTGAGCAAGTCCTTCAGCAGGAAGGGGACGCCGGTGAAGGGGCCCTGGGGCAGCGCGTTCTTCGCGCGCAGGCGGGCGGTGTCGAACTGCGTGTGGACGACCGCGTTCAGCTTCGGGTTGTGGCGCTCGATGCGGGCGATGGCCGCATCCACCAGCTCCAGCGGCGTGACTTCTCGGCGGCGGACGAGCTCCGCCTGGGCCGTCGCATCGAGGCTGACAAAGGGGTCCATGTCTGGACTCTAGCGCTTTCCGTGGCGTGGCCCGCTCGCGGTGGCCCGAGTGCGATTTGACGGGCTGCGTCGTTCTCGGGCGTGGGTCACGAGACGGTGGCGGGGTGCGGACGCCTTGAAGTGAACGGGCGGCGCATGGAGGGCTCGCGCGTGGGCGCGTGCTCCCTATCCTCCGGCCTCGCTTCAGGGACCTTTCGTGAAACTTCGCGTCTTCGATTCCGAGCAGGTAGCCGCCATCGCTTGCGCCGCCCTCATCGCCGAGGCGGTGCGAGCCCATCCTTCGGTGGTGCTGGGGCTGCCCACGGGGCGCACGCCGCTCAACGTGTACCGGGAGCTGGTGGCCCTGTCCGCGCGTGGCGCGGTGGACCTGTCGCGCGCCAGCACCTTCAACCTGGACGAGTTCTTCGGAATCCCTCCCGAGGACGCGGGCAGCTTCCGCGCGTACATGGAGCGGCACTTCTTCCAGCACGTGAATCTCGCGCGCGAGCGCATCCACTTCCTCGACGGCAGCGCGCCGGACGCGGAGGCGGAGTGCGCCCGCTACGACGCCGAGCTCGCGGCGGCGGGCGGGTTGGACCTGGTGCTGTTGGGAATTGGCGCCAACGGGCACATCGCGTTCAACGAGCCGGGGGACAGCCTGCTGGCGCCGTGTCACCGGGTGAAGCTGGGGCGGGAGACACGGCTGGCGAACGCGGCGCTGTTCGGGGATGACCCGACGCGCGTGCCGCTGGAGGCGCTCACGCTGGGCATGGCCGCCATCCTCCAGGCGCGGCGCGTGGTGCTGCTGGCGTTCGGCGAGGGCAAGGCCGAGGCGGTGTCGGCCATGGTGAAGGGGCCGGTGACGCCGCGCTGTCCCGCGTCCTTTCTCCAGCTCCACCGCGACGTGGAGGTGTGGGTGGACCGCGCGGCGGCTGGCCAGGAGCCATAGGCAGCAAGCGTCGGAAGCCCCATTGCTGGAACGCCTCGGCTGGCTTCCGGTGACGGGCTCCGCGCGACGCAATCACTTCGTGCGCCGCGCGGGCTTCTGGCCTTCCTTCGCCGTCGCGGAGGCCAGCCGCCCATACTTCTTCAGGGCCTTCACCAGCCGGTCATGCGGCAGGGGGAAGACGCGGATGCCCCTGGCGCTCGTCATCGTCTCGGCGGCGAGCATGGAGTTGAGGATGGCCTCCTGCGTGGCCTGCACGGTGGCCTCGAAGAGCGGGTTCATCTGCTCGTTGTCGAGCACCGACACGCTCCTGGCCGCGGACTGCTCGGGCGCCTTCAGGCGCTGCGTCGAGAACGCGAGGAAGATGTCACCCGAGGAGTTCTCCCCCAGTCCCCCCATCTTCCCGAGCCCCAGCGCGACGCGCCGGGCGATGCGCTTCAACTGGTGCGGCAGCAGGGGCGCATCCGTTCCGACGACGATGATGATGGAGCCCGTGCCTTCCTTCAGCGTCGGTCCAGTGACGCCGCTCGACGCCGAGCAGGGCCGCAGCTTCGCGGTGAAGGGACCGGTAGGCTTCTCGGCGCCCACGTAGCACGGTTGCAAGTCATTGATTTCCTCTCCCACCGGTACGCCCTCCACGGAGAGGAGCCGGCGCGAGCCGTAGTTGCACTGCACCAGCACGCCCACCGTGTAGCCGCCGTCGGTGACGGTCAGCTTGCGCGACGCCGTGCCGATGCCGCCCTTGAAACCGTGGCACATCATCCCGGTGCCACCCCCCACCGAGCCCTCCGCCACGGGCCCGCCGCGGGCGGTGTCGAGCGCCTGGTGCGCGTGTCCGGCCTTCACGTGGAAGCCGCCGATGTCGCTCAGGTAGCCGTCCCAGGTCTCCGCGACAATGGGCAGGCCCAGCTCCCACGCGAGGTCGCGCTTCATCGCCCAGGTGATGACGCCGTCGCGCACCGCGCCGATGTCGTTGGTGTTGGTAATCATCACCGGCCCCGACAGCTCGCCGGACTCGTCCACCCAGTGCGTGCCCGTCATCTCGCCATTGCCGTTGAGGGCGAAGGTCGCGGCGAACACCGGCTCCGCCACGCCGTCCTTCCCGCGAGGCAGCACCGCCGTCACCCCTGTCCGGGCGCCGGACTCCTGGGCGTTCAGCGTCGTGTGGCCCACCTCCACGCCCGGCACGTCGGTGATGGCGTTGTTCGCGCCGGGCTTCCCACCGAAGGTGATGCCCAGATCCCTGGCACGAGGCTTCGTCGGGGCGGACTGGGCGAATCCGGAGGACGCCAGGGTCAGCAGGCAGAGCAGCACGGACGGCGGCAGGGTGCGCGCGAGGGTCGTCATGCCGGCTTCCTACCTCTCATCGCGTGCGGGCGGGTAGCTCGGGCAGCCCCGGCGGCGGACGGCTCGCCAATGGCAGGAAGCGCGTTGGGTGCGGCAATCCCAGACAAGAGAGGGTGTGTGAACGCGGGCAGGTTCCACTCCGACGATGTGCTCGACCGGCCCATGTGGCCACGGTGGACGGGTGTCGCGCCGCGAGCCACGCGCGGCGTGCTCCGTCAGGACGGCAGGCCGGAGGCCTGCGCGCAGGGCGCGGGCGTGGACCCCGACGACCTCTCCTCCGCCGTGCGGAGTGAGGTCTCCTCGCCAGGGCGCGCGGATACCGTTTCACTCGGCGCGCCTCCGAGATGGACCGCCAGCGGTCCTCCCATACTGTCCGCGCACCTCGGGATGACCTGGCGAGTGGCGCGATGTCAGGTGTGGCACAGAATCACGAATACCGGGTCTTGCGGCCTTGACGGGTTCCTTACATGCTCTACGTGGGAGTCACGTGCTCCCTACGTCGTGAGAGGGCCGGGAGTGAGACGTCCGTTCGGGTGCGGGCATGCGCGCACGCGCCGGGGGACGACCAGGTCATCGAGGGATGCGTATGGACATGGGACAGGACACGACCAGGCTGACGCGGGACGCGGCCCCGATGGTGTACGGCGCCGTGGACCGGGTGCGTGACCTGGAGCATCGGCTGGTCCTGGCGACTCCGGACAAGACGTGCCGGGGCATGTTCCTGAAGGGCGTGCTCCAGGTGGTGAAGTCCTTCGGGGATGACGCCGCGGTGGCGCGATGCCTCGCCGCCAGCGGGCAGACGCGCATCACCGACTTCGCCAGCTACCCCATCGCCGACCGGCTCCGCATGAGCTGGGCCGCCGCCGAGTACCTCGCGCCGCGCGTGGGCGGCTTCGAGGCTGCGCTGCGGTTGCTCGGGCGCCAGGCGACGGCGGACTTCATGGCGTCGCTCGCGGGCAGGACCATCCTCGCGCTGACCAACCGGGACGTGGTGAAGATGATCAACAGCCTGCCCACGGCCTTCGGCGCGTCCGTCAACTATGGCAAGCACACGGTGGAGTGGTCGGGGCCGAAGAGCGGGCGCTTCCTGCTCGAAGGCGACCTCATGCCCGAGCCCATCAACTCCGGCATCATGGAGGTGGTGCTCGCCGCGGGAGAGGTGAAGGGCGGCAAGGTCCAGGGGCTCCAGCTCGCGGTGGACTGCTGCGAGTGCGTCTTCTCCTGGGAGTGAGCTGGCTCATCCGAGGCGCGAATCGCTCGTGCATCGGAGGCTCCCGCCCTCGTCGTGAGTGAGCGTGAAGCCAGGTGTCTCTCCGCAGCCTCATTCGCGGTCAGGGCATCGCTCCGCGGCACCGCGTGACTCCAGCCGCGGCTTCTCATGGACCGCGACCTCGCTCCGTCCCGCCCTCCATGCGTCGGGGGCGCACGGGCCGGAGGACACGCGATGTCCTCCCATGACTCCCGAGCCCGCGCGCCTCGGCCCTCGGTGGTGGAAACGAAGTGCACGCAGCTGGAGGACCCGCCAGGTCCTCACCGGACGCGGGCCCCACCCTCCCTGGCATGTCAGCCCCCTCCGGTAGAAGGGTCGCCGTGGAGGAATGATTCCTCC
>NZ_JABBJJ010000226.1 GCF_012933655.1 Pyxidicoccus fallax
GCGGATGAGCCCCCTCCGGCCCCGCCCCCGTCAGCGACAGGGCGAGCGCGGCCCACGCGCATCCGAGCAGGAGCACGAGGGCGGTGACGACACGTGAGAACACATGCATGCCGGCAGTATCCGCGCCCGCACCGTGGCTGTCACCGCCCGCTCCATCTTCACTCTCCGTCATGCTCACGCGGTGCGTCGCCGGGGGTGGGGTACCGATTCGAGCGGTGATGACGTATGACGGCGGCCGGAGCCCGGAGATCCGGGGCTCCATGGGTCTCCGGGAGATGCCTTGACTCTGCTCGCCCTGCTGTTCCGAAGGTCCAAAGGCCCCATCCTGCTCGCGGTGGTGCTCGGGGTGCTCGCGGGCGCCGCGGGCGCGGGGCTCGTGTGGGCCATCAACCGCGCGCTCACGTCGCAGACGCCGGCCCAGGCCTGGTCGCTGCTGCCCGCCTTCGCGGCGCTCGCGGTGGCGAGCCTGATGACGCGACTGCTATCACAGATGCAACTCAATGTATTGCAACAGCAGGTGGTGGAGGACCTGCGGCTGGACCTGTGTGAGCGCATCCTCCGCGCGCCGCTGCGCAAGCTGGAGGAGGCCGGCTCGCACCGCGTCCTCGCGGCGCTCACCGACGACATCTTCGTCATCAGCTCGGCCATCTCCACGGCGCCCTACGCCCTCATCAACCTGGCCACCGTCGCGGGCGGCTTCGTGTACCTGGCATACCTGTCCGGGACGGTGTTGATGCTGATGCTCGGGGTCATCGCCGTGGCGGGGGCCAGCGTGGTGCTCCCCATCCGCTTCGCCTACCGGCAGCTCCATGACCGGCGCGAGCAGCATGACCGGCTCTTCTCGGGGTTCCGCTCGCTCGTGGACGGCACCAAGGAGCTGCAGCTGCACCAGGACCGGCGTGAGGACTTCTTCGAGCGGGAGCTGAAGGCCTCGGCCCAGGCGGTGACGCGCTCCCAGACGCGCTCCAACAACATCTTCCTCGTCACCGCCAACTGGGGCGGCTTCATGCTGGTGGCCGTCATCGGGGCCATCCTCTTCGGCATCCCCCGCTTCCTCGACGTGGAGATGTCCACCCTCGTCGGCTACACGCTGGTCGTCCTCTACGTACAGTCGCCGCTGGACAGCCTGGCGACGCAGCTGCCCCTGCTCGCCCGCAGCCAGGTGGCCATCAAGAAGCTGGAGAAGCTCGGGCTGTCGCTGGAGGACCCCACCAAGAGCCCCCCCCGGAAGGTGGAGGCGCCCACCACCTTCGAGCGGCTGGAGCTGGCCGGCATCACCCACAGCTACTACCGCGAGCACGAGGACGGCCACTTCACCCTGGGGCCCCTGGACCTGACGCTGCGGCGGGGCGAGCTCGTCTTCCTCGTCGGCGGCAACGGCAGCGGAAAGACGACGCTGGCCAAGCTGCTCACCGGCCTGTACGCGCCGGAGGCCGGCGAGATTCGCGTGGACGGCGTGCCCGTAACGTCCGAGTCACGCGCCGCCTACCGCCAGCTCTTCACCGCCGTCTTCTACGACTTCCACCTCTTCGAGCGCCTGCTGGGACTCAGCCGTCCCGAGCTGATGGAGCGCGCGCGGGAATATCTCGCGCGGCTCCACCTGGACCGCAAGGTGCGGCTGGAGGAGGACCGGCTCTCCACCACCAGCCTGTCCCAGGGGCAGCGCAAGCGGCTCGCGCTGCTGACGGCGTACCTGGAAGATCGCCCCATCTACGTCTTCGACGAGTGGGCCGCGGACCAAGATCCTGTATTCCGTGAGCTTTTCTACCGGGAACTCCTCCCGGAGCTGCGCGGCCGCGGCAAGCTCGTCTTCGTCATCAGTCACGACGACCGTTACTTCCATCTCGCGGATCGCGTAATAAAGCTCGAGGCGGGTCGGCTTGTACCCGATGTGACGCAAACATCCGTGAACACTGCGATTTCGGCCTGAAGCCCGGATTCTGCGAGGGAAATCTTCCAGCCTGGATACACGGCGGTTCACGTCAGAGCCGTGATTCATGATAGGGATGTATCACCGTTTTCACTGGCAGATAGTCCCGCCGGACCATGAGGCAATGGACGGCCACGCCAACAAGACTGGAGCATCCAAGTGGAATTCACGAGCGTGGATCATGTGGAGTTGTACGTGGGCGACGCCATGCTGTCGGCCTACTTCTTCTGCCACGCGCTGGGCTTCCGCATGGTGGCCCATGCGGCGCCAGAAAGCGGTCTGGAGGGACGGCGGTCCATCGTCCTGAGGCAGGGCAGCTCGCGGGTGGTCGTCACGTCGGCGCTGGGCTCCGAGGGGCCGGTGGCCGAGTATGTGCGCCTCCACGGCGACGGCGTGAAGGACGTGGCCTTCGCGACGCCGGACGCCGCGGGTGCCTTCACCGAGGCGGTGCGCCGGGGCGCGAAGGCGGTGATGGAGCCCACCACGTACGAGGGCGCGGGCGGCCGGGTGGTGAAGGCGACCATCGCCGGGCCCGGTGACCTGGTGCACTCGTTCATCCAGCGCGACTCGCCGGCGAGCGGCTTCCTGCCGGACGTGTACCTGCCGCTGGAGAGCCCACCCGCGCACGCGGAGGAGCTGTTCAGCGCGCTGGACCACGTGGCGCTGTGCCTGGCGCGCGGCACGCTGATGGACGCGGTGGAGTTCTACAAGGGCGTGCTGGGCTTCGAGCAGACGCACGAGGAGAACGTGCGCACGGAGTACAGCGGGATGAACTCGCGGGTGGTGCAGACGGCCGAAGGGCGCATCTGCTTCCCGATGCAGGAGCCGTACACCGGCACGCGCCGCGGGCAGCTGGAAGACTTCCTGGCGGCCCACGGCGGCTCGGGCGTGCAGCACCTGGCCTTCCTGTCGCCGGACATCACCCGGGCCGTGGACGTGCTGGCGCGGGC
Source organism: Pyxidicoccus fallax (assembly GCF_012933655.1). GTDB lineage: Bacteria > Myxococcota > Myxococcia > Myxococcales > Myxococcaceae > Myxococcus > Myxococcus fallax. Next base: position 2,881 of record NZ_JABBJJ010000226.1, read on the forward strand.
GGGCATGAAGATCCTCGACGCACCGCCGGGCTACTACCAGACGCTGGAGACGCGGCTGGGCGACCTGGGCGGCTTCCGCCGCGAGACGCTGGAGCAGCGCAACATCCTCATGGACCGCGACGCGTGGGGCCACCTGCTGCAGGTCTTCACGCGCACGCAGCACGCGCGCCGCACCCTCTTCTTCGAGGTCATCCAGCGCGAGTCCGCGCGCGGCTTCGGCGGCGCCAACATCCAAGCGCTCTACGAGGCGAAGGAGCGCGAGGTGCTCCGGGCGGCCAGGTAGCCCGCGGCCCTTCAGCTCCGGGGGCTGACCGTCATGGGCAGCCCGCCGCGAGGCTGGAGGACGATGCCCGGCTGGATGGCCACCTTCCAGCCAGGCGCCACGGCAGCGCGGAAGCGCTGGGCAGCCATGGCCAGCGCGAGCGTCCCCTTCAGGAGCGCCAGGTTGTTGCCGACGCAGATGTGCTGGCCGGCGCCGAACGGCAGGTAGGAGAACTTGTGGCGCCCCTGCGCGCGCTCCGGCGCGAAGCGGTCCGGGTCGAACGTCTCCGGTGACTCCCAGAAGGCGGGGTGCCGGTGGACGACGTAGGAGATGGCGGAGACGACGGTGCCCGGCGCCACGTCATGGCCCCCCAGCTTGTCCGCGCCCACCGCGACACGGGTGACGCGCCACGCTGGAGGGTAGAGCCGCAGCGTCTCCTCGAACACCTGGGTGGCGTAGCGCAGCCGGGGCAGGTCCTCCGCGGTGGGCGCGCGGCCCCCCAGCACGGCGGCGGACTCGGAGGCGAGGCGCTCGGCCACCTCGGGGTGTTCCGCCAGCAGGTACCACGCCCAGGTGAGCGCGGTGCCGGTGGCCTCGTGGCCGGCGGCGAAGAGGTTCATGAACTCGTCGCGCAGCTCCTTGTCCGTCATGCCCTCGCCGGTGTCGCGGTCCTTCGCGGCCACCAGCACGGACATGGCGTCGTCCTCCGGGCCGCCCGCGCGACGGCGGGCGATCACATCCGCGGCCAGGGCGTCCAGTCTGCCCAGGTGGGCGAGGAACTCCTGGCGCCGCGCCGTGTTGATGGCCAGCCGCCGCGTGACTTCCTGCACCAGCCAGTGACGGGGGTTGTTGACGAGCCACGCGAGGCGGCGCAGCGCGTGGCACAAGGCGTCATCCGGCTCGCCGGAGTACACGGCGCGGCCGACGAGCCGGATGCTCAGGCGTCCCATCTCCTCAGCCATGTCGAAGGGCTGGCCGGCGCGGGCGTCCCAGCCGTCCAGCATGCGCTGGATGGACCGCGCCATGTCCGCGACGAGGCCGCGCAGCCGCTCGCGGTGGAAGGCGGGCTGGATGAGCCGGCGCTGGCGGCGCCAGTACTCGCCCTCGCTCTCGAAGAGGCCGTTGCCCAGCAGCGGGCCCGGCAGGCCGCTCTCGCGGGGGTAGTTCACCGCGTTCTCCGCCAGGAAGCGGCGGATGAGGTCCGGGTGACACACCATGTAGAAGGGCCGTGGCCCCATCCGGAAGCGGACCAGATCGCCGTACCTCCGGAAGCCCTCGGTGAAGAGCTCCAGCGGCTCCCGCTCATGTCGCAAGGTGCTGCCCCACAGGGGATTGCCGCGCGGACCAGGAGGGAGCGACAGAGACGTAGCGGGGACCATGAGGTGTCTCGCAAGGGGGGGCGGCAGCGTAGCAGGCCCCCCCGACCTTCACGCAATACAGCGGGTTTAGGCAGATTCCAGGCTGACTAGACATTCCTCAGAAAACAAGGGATGAAAGCAGCTGGGCATGGCTCACCTTCGATCTTCCTTCCTGCTGACGAGGCCGCCGCCCCCCGAGTCATCCTGGACGCCCCGTTCCCACCGGAGCGCGGAGCCGGGCTCGGCGGGTGGCGAGACTCGGGCGACCTTCGACACCGGGCGGCGCTGACCGCGAGCCTCTCGCGGTCCGGTCCGGACGAAGTCACCACCTGCATCTGGAAATATCGAAGACGCCATATGGCCTTGCGAGCCTGAGGGCGGGAGCACGCAATGACTGAGCGACATGAGAAGGCGGCCAGCGACTTCACCACGCTGGTGGATCTGCTGTGCTTCCGCGCGGAGCGTCAAGGGGACGCGCTGCTCTACCGGTTCCTCGAGACGGGCGACGTGGACGGCCCGGTGGAGGAGTGGAGCTACACGCGGCTGGACACGCGGGCCCGGGCGCTGGGCGCGCTGCTGCGCGAGTTGGGGGCGGCGGGCGAGCGAGCGCTGCTGCTCTACCCACCGGGAATGGAGTTCGTGGCCGGCTTCATGGGGTGTCTCTACGGCGGGGTGGTGGCGGTGCCGTGCTATCCGCCGGACCCGACGCGCCTGGAGCGCACCCTGCCCCGCCTGCGCGCCATCGCCCAGGACTGCGGCGCGAAGTACGTGCTGACCACGAGCTTCATCGTGGAGATGTCGGAGATGTTCAAGCCCCAGGCGCCGGAGCTGGGCGAGCTGGTGTGGCTGGCGAGCGACGCGGTGCCGGAAGGCCGCGCGGCGGACTGGAAGCGGCCGGAGCTGGACGCCCGCTCGCTGGCCTTCCTGCAGTACACGTCGGGCTCCACCGGCAACCCCAAGGGGGTGATGGTGAGCCACTCCAACATCCTCCACAACGAGGCGCTCATCACCCGCGGCTTCGGGCTGGATGCGTCGCGCTCGTCGGGCATGGGCTGGCTGCCCATGTTCCATGACATGGGGCTCATCGGGAAGGTGCTGCAGCCCATGTACCTGGGCTTCCCGTGCACGCTGATGTCGCCCATCGCCTTCCTGCAGCGGCCGCTGCGGTGGCTGGAGGCCATCTCCCACTTCAAGGCCACGTGCAGCGGCGGCCCCAACTTCGCCTACGACTTGTGCGTCCGGAAGGCCACGGACGAGGACCGGGCGCGGCTCGACCTGAGCAGCTGGGACCTGGCCTTCAACGGCGCGGAGCCGGTGCGGCGCGAGACGCTGGAGCGCTTCGCCGAGGCGTTCGCCCCGAGCGGCTTCAAGGCGACAGCCTTCTACCCCTGCTACGGCCTGGCGGAGGCCACGCTCATCGTCACCGGCGGGACGAAGGGGCAGCCCTTCGTGCACGGCACTTTCGACGCGGAGGCACTGGAGCGCGGGAAGGCCACGGGCGCGGAGGATGGGCGGGCGCGGACGCTGGTGGGCTCCGGCGTGTCCGCGCCGGACCAGCGGATGCTCATCGTGCATCCGGAGACGCGGGTGCCGTGCACGGCGCACGAGGTGGGTGAAATCTGGGTGTCCGGCCCCAGCGTGGCCCAGGGCTACTGGTCGCGGCCGGAGGAGACGGCGCACGCGTTCGGCGCGAAGCTGGCGTCCGGCGAAGGGCCGTACCTGCGCACGGGAGATCTGGGCTTCGTGTCCCCGGCGGGCGAGCTGTTCGTCACCGGCCGGCTCAAGGACCTGCTCATCATCCGCGGCCGCAACCTGTACCCGCAGGATTTGGAGCTGTCGGCGGAGCGGGCGCACCGCGCGGTGCGTGCGGGCTGCTGCGCGGCCTTCAGCGTGGAGGTGGAGGGCGAGGAGCGGCTGGTGCTGGCGGCCGAGGTGGACATGCGCGACGGCTTCGACGCGGCCACCGTGGTGGAGGCCGTGCGCCGCGCCCTCGCGGAAGAGCACGCCGTGCATGCGCATGGCGTGGTGCTCATCCAGGCGCGCAGCATCCCCAAGACGTCCAGCGGCAAGATTCAGCGCCGCGCCACCCGGGCCGCGTATCTCGCCGGGGAGCTGGAAGTGGTGGAGGCGTCCGTCGTGGAGGCCTCGGCGGAGGCGGCCGCGGCTTCCGGCGCGGAGACCGCGGAGTCGGGCGTGCCGCTGAAGGAGCAGCTCGCGACGGCGTCGGAGTCCGAGCGCGCGGGCCTCATGGAGGCCTTCCTGCGCCGCGCGGTGGCGCGCGTGCTGCGCCTGGACGCCGCGAAGCTGTCTGCGGACACGGACCTGGCGGGCCTGGGCCTGGACTCGCTGATGGTGCTGGAGCTGCACGGCAAGCTGGAGTCGGAGCTGGGCCTGTCGCTGCCCGCGGCCTTCCTCTGGCAGAACCCGACGCTGGGCTCCGCGGCCGCGCACCTCGTGGAGGCGTGGAAGGGCGTGCGCCCGGTGTCCGCGCTGGTGGCGCCGGCCATCGTCGCGGGGGCGCCGGACGCGGAGGCGCCGCTGTCCTCGGGCCAGCTCCGGCTGTGGTTCCTGGACCGGCTGGTGCCGCAGAGCGCGCTCTACAACATCCACTTCCAGCTGCACCTCTCCGGCCCGCTGGACGAGGCCGCGCTGCGCCGGAGCCTGGACGCGCTGGTGGCGCGGCACCCGGTGCTGCGCGCCACCTTCCCGGAGGCCGGCGGCCAGCCTCGCGTCGCCGTGAGCCCCATCGCGCCGCTGGAGCTGCCGAAGTCCGACCTGCGCGCGCTGGCACCCGAGGCGCGCGAGGCCCACCTGCGCGAGCTGTCGCTGGCCCAGGCCCGCGAGGCCTTCCGCCTGGGTGAGGGGCCGCTGGTGCGCGCGGCGCTGGTGGCGCTGGCCGACCAGGAGCACGTGCTGCTGATGACGCAGCACCACATCACCACGGACGGCTGGTCCATTGGCGTGCTGGCCCGCGAGCTGGCGGCGCTATACCGCATGGCCGTGGCCGGCGAGTCCCCCACCCTGCCCGCGCCCGCGCTGCACTACGCGGACTTCGCGCGCTGGCAGCAGGGCCTGGGCGCGCTGCTGGACGGCCAGCGCGCGTACTGGGCGCAGAAGCTGGCGGGCCTGCCCCGGCTGGAGCTGCCCACCGACTTCCCCCGCCCGAAGGAGGCGGCGTTCCAGGGCGCGCTGCACCGGCTCACCCTGCCCCGCCCACTGGTGGAGGAGCTGCGGGCGATGGGCCGCCGCGAGGGCTGCACCCTCTTCGTCACCCTGGCCGCGGCGTGGACGGCGCTGCTGCACCGCTACAGCGGCCAGGAGGACTTCGGCGTGGGCACCGTGGTGGCCCACCGCGAGCGGCCCGAGCTGCGGGACGTGGTGGGCTTCTTCGCCCACACGCTGGTGCTGCGCGGCGACGTGGCCGGCCAGCCCTCCTTCCGCGAGCTGCTGTCGCGCACCCGCCGCGCCTTCCACGAGGCGCTGGCCCACACCGACCTGCCCTTCGAGGAGGTGGTGGCCGCGGCCCGCGTGGCCCGGGGTGGCGCGGACAACCCGCTGTTCCAGACGAGCCTGCTGCTGGAGGCGCTGCCCCCCACGGACATGAACGTGCCGGGCATGGCCTGGAAGCCGGTGCTTCCGGTGCCGGACGGCGCGGTGGAGGGCACGGCGAAGTTCGACCTCCAGCTGTCGCTGGTGGAGACGCCGGACGGCCTGTCCGGCGCGCTGGAGTACCGCACGGACCTCTTCTCGCCCTCGACGATGGCGCGGCTGGCCGGGCACCTGGAGACGCTGCTGCGCGCGGTGGTGGACGCGCCGGAGGCCCGCGTCGAGGACCTGCCGCTGCTCACCTCCGAGGAGACGCGGCGGTTGCTGGTGGACTGGAACGACTCCACCTCGCCCCAGCCGGAGGACGCGGCGCTCTGCATCCACGCGCAGTTCCGCGCCCAGGCGGCTCGCACGCCGGACGCGGTGGCGGTGGCCGGCGACGACGAGACGCTCTCCTACGCCGAGCTGGACCGGCGCAGCGACGCGCTCGCGTGGCGGCTGCGCGAGCTGGGCGTGGGCCCCGAGGTCCGCGTGGGCCTGTGCGTGGAGCGCTCCGCGCGCATGGTGGTGGCCATGCTGGGCGTGCTCAAGGCGGGCGGCGCGTACGTCCCGTTGGATCCGGACTACCCGCGCGAGCGGCTGGCGTACATGCTGGAGGACTCGGGCGCGGCGGTGCTGCTCACCGAGTCTCACCTGGATGGCAGCGTGCCCGCCGGGCGCGCGCGCACCCTGCTGCTCGACGGGCCGGAGGCGGCCGGGGCAGCCGAGCATGACGGGCCTCCCGCTTCGGGCACCGGGACGGCGAACCTCGCGTACGTCATCTACACGTCCGGCTCCACCGGCAAGCCCAAGGGCGTGATGGTGCCGCACGGCGGCGTGGCCAACTTCTTCACGGCCATGGACGCGCGCGTGGGCCACCAGCCCGCGGGCTCGTGGCTGGCCGTCACCAGCATCTCCTTCGACATCTCCGTGCTGGAGCTGCTGTGGACGCTCACGCGCGGCTTCAAGGTCGTGGTGCAGGGCGAGGGTGCGCTGCTGAAGGCGCCCGCCCGCGTCGCCGCCGCGCGCCACAAGCCCGCGGAGTTCAGCCTCTTCTACTTCGCGGACGACGCGGACGACGGTGGAGGCGACCGCTACCGGCTGCTGCTGGAGGGCGCGAAGTTCGCGGACCGCAACGGCTTCGCGGCGGTGTGGACGCCGGAGCGCCACTTCCACGCCTTCGGCGGGCTGTACCCGAACCCGTCCGTGGCGGGCGCGGCCATCGCCTCCGTCACCGAGCGCGTGGGCATCCGCGCCGGCAGCGTGGTGCTGCCGCTGCACCACCCGGTGCGCGTGGCCGAGGAGTGGTCCCTCGTGGACAACCTCTCGCGCGGTCGCGTGGGCATCTCCGTGGCGTCGGGCTGGCATGCCAATGACTTCGTCTTCGCCCCCGAGCGCTACGAGAAGCGCCGCGAGCTGATGATGGAGGGGCTGGACACCATCCGCCGGCTGTGGCGCGGCGAGACGCTGCGCATGCCGGGCGGCGCGGGCACGCAGGTGGACGTGAAGCTGCGGCCGAAACCCATTCAGGCGGAGCTGCCCGTGTGGCTCACCGCCGCGGGCAACCCGGAGACGTTCATCGGCGCGGGCAAGCTGGGCTGCCGCGTCCTCACGCACCTGCTGGGACAGACGTGGGAGGACCTGGAGAAGAAGCTGGCCCTCTACCGCGAGGCGTGGCGCGCGGCGGGCCACCCCGGCGACGGCCACGTCACCCTCATGCTGCACACCTTCATCGGCGAGGACGCCGGCAAGGTGCGCGCGGTGGTGGAGAAGCCCTTCCGCAACTACCTCAAGAGCTCCGCGGACCTCATGCGCGGCCTCGCGGGCACGCTGGGCCTGGACATGAACTCCGCCGCCTTCACCGAGGCGGACCTGGACCGGCTCGCGGGACACGCCTTCGAGCGCTACTTCGAGACGAGCGGCCTGTTCGGCACGCCCCGCTCCGTGCGTGAGCAGGTGGAGAAGCTCAAGGCGGCCGGCGTGGACGAGGTGGGCTGCCTCATCGACTTCGGCATCCCCGCGGACACGGTGCTCGCCAGCCTGCCGCTGCTGAACGAGGTGAAGGCCCGCAGCGACCGGGACAGCCGCCGCTCCGGCGCCGCGCGCCCCATTCCCCTCAACCTGCGCGAGCACGTGGTGACGCACCTGCAGTGCACGCCCTCGCTGGCGCGCGCGCTGCTCGCCGAGCCCGAGTCCACCGAGGCCCTCGGCAACCTGCGCCGGCTGATGGTGGGCGGCGAGGCCCTGCCCACGCCCCTGGCCACGTCGCTGCGCGGGGCGCTGCCGGAGGGCGGCGAGCTGCTCAACATGTACGGCCCCACGGAGACCACCATCTGGTCCTCCACCCACGCCGTGCGCCAGGAGACGGGGCCGGTGGCGTCCATCGGCACGCCCTTCAGCCGGACGCAGTTCTACGTCGTCGACGCGAAGCTGCGGCCGATGCCGGTGGGCGTGCCCGGCGAGCTGTACATCGGCGGCGAGGGCGTGGTGCGCGGCTACCTCTCACGGCCGGCGCTGACGGCCGAGCGCTTCGTGCCGGACCCGTTCTCCCGGGTCCCCGGCGCGCGGCTGTACCGCACGGGTGACCGGGCGCGGTGGCGCGACGACGGCACGGTGGAGTTCCTCGGCCGCGTGGACTACCAGCTCAAGGTGCGCGGCTTCCGCATCGAAGCCGGTGAAATCGAGGCGGCGCTCGCCTCGCAGCCGGCGGTGCGCGAGGCCGTGGTGGTCGCCCGCGAGGACGAGCCCGGCGACGTGCGCCTCGTGGCCTACGTGGTGGCGCGGGACGGCCAGCCGGTGGACGCGACGGCGCTGCGCGACGCGCTGGCGCAGCGGCTGCCCGAGCACATGGTGCCGTCGCTGCTCGTCGAGCTGCCGGCGCTGCCGCTGACGCCCAATGGCAAGGTGGACCGCAAGGCGCTGCCCGTGCCCACCGCGGCCCGGGCTTCCCGTGCGGCCTACGTGGCGCCCCAGAGCCAGTTGGAGCAGCAGATCGCCGAGGTGTGGCGGCGCGTGCTCAAGGTGGAGCAGGTGGGCGTCAACGACAACTTCTTCGACCTGGGTGGGCACTCGCTGTTGATGGTGCAGGTGCACACGCAGCTCAAGGCGGCGCTGGGTCAGGACCTGCCGCTGCTGAAGCTGCTGGAGCACCCGACCATCAGCGCCCTCGCCCGCCACCTGCGGCAGGAGCCCTCGTCCGGCGCCGCGCCGGTGGAGGCCGCGCAGGACCGCGCGAAGAAGCAGCTCGAGAGCCTCAAGCGGCAGCAGCAGCGCGCAAGGAAGCAGGGGTAGGCACGTCATGGGCCGTCAGAAGCAGTACGAGGGGGATGCCAGCCTCGCGGTAGCCGTCGTCGGCATGGCCGTGCGCGTGCCGGGCGCGGAGGACGTGGAGGCGTTCTGGCACCTGCTGCGCGAGGGCAAGGAGGCCATCTCCTTCTTCACCGACGAGGCGATGAAGGCGCTGGGCGTCGAGCCGGGGTTCCTCGCCAATCCGAACTTCGTGCGCGCCGCGCCCGTGCTGGAGCGGCCCGGTCGCTTCGACGCGGCCTTCTTCGGCTATGCGCCGCGCGAGGCGGAGCTGCTGGACCCGCAGCACCGCATCTTCCTGGAGTGCGCGTGGAAGGCGCTGGAGCACGCGGGCTACGCGCCGGGCCGGCTGCCGGGCGCCACGGGCGTCTATGCCGGCTCCAGCCTGAGCAGCTACCTGCTGTTCAACCTGCTCACCCGCGCGGAGTTCCAGCAGGCCGAGGACACCTTCCCGGCCATGGTGGGCAACGACAAGGACTTCCTCGCCACGCGCGTGGCCTACCACTTCAACCTCAAGGGCCCCGCCCTCACCGTGCAGACGGGCTGCTCCACCTCGCTGGTGGCCACGCACCTGGCCTGCCAGGCGCTGCTGGGCTACCAGTGCGACACCGCGCTGGCCGGTGGTGTCTCCGTGCACATGCCTCAGCGCTCGGGCTACCACTACCAGGAAGGCGGCATCACCTCGCCGGACGGGCACTGCCGTGCGTTCGACGAGAAGGGCCAGGGCACGCTCTTCGGCAGCGGCGCGGGCGTGGTGGTGCTCAAGCGGCTGGAGGATGCGCTCAACGACGGTGACACCATCCACGCCGTCATCCGCGGCTCGGCCATCAACAACGACGGCGCGGTGAAGGTGGGCTACACCGCCCCCGGCGTGGAGGGACAGGCGGAGGTCATCGCTCGCGCCCAGGCCGTGGCGGAGGTGGCTCCCGAGTCCATCACCTACGTGGAGGCGCACGGCACCGCGACGCCGCTGGGGGACCCCGTCGAAGTGCAGGCCCTCACGCAGGCATTCCGCGCCGGCACCGAGGCTCGCGGCTTCTGCGGGCTGGGCTCGGTGAAGACCAACCTGGGCCACCTGGACGCGGCGGCGGGCGTGGCCGGGCTGGTGAAGACGGTGCTCGCGCTGGAGCACGGCGAGCTGCCGCCCAGCCTCAACTACGAAAAGCCCAACCCGCGCATCGACTTCGACAGCAGCCCCTTCTACGTCAACGCCACGCTGAAGCCGTGGCCGGAGGGGGACACGCCCCGGCGCGCGGGCGTCAGCTCGTTCGGCATCGGCGGCACCAACGCGCACGTCATCCTGGAGGAGCCCCCGGCCACCGCGCCTGGAGACGCGGCGCGTCCCTGGCAGCTGCTGACGGTGTCCGCGAAGACGCCCACGGCATTGGAGGCCCAGACGTCCGCCCTGAAGGTGCATCTGGAGGCGCACCCGGAGCAGCAGCTCGCGGACGTGGCGTGGACGCTCCAGGTGGGCCGCAAGCCCATGGAGTTCCGCCGCGTGGTGGTGTGCGGGGACCGGGACAGCGCGCTGAAGGCGCTGGAGACGAAGGACCCGCAGCGCACCTTCACGCTGTCCCCGGGCAGCACCGTGCCCTCGGCCGTCTTCATGTTCCCCGGCGGCGGCGCGCAGTACCCGGACATGGGCCGCGGCCTCTACGCCTCCGAGAAGGTCTTCCGCGAGGCCGTGGACACGTGCTGCGAGCTGCTGCGGCCCCGGCTGGGCTTCGACCTGCGGCCCGTCATGTACCCGGACGCGGCCAAGGCGGCGGACGCGGTGCAGCAACTCAAGCGCACGTCATTGGCGCTGCCCGCGCTCTTCACCGTGGAGTACGCGCTGGCGCAGCTGTGGCAGTCCTGGGGCGTGAAGCCCGAGGCGCTCATCGGCCACAGCCTGGGGGAGTACGCCGCGGCGTGCCTCGCGGGCGTGTTCTCGCTGGAGGACGCGCTGGCGCTGGTGGTGCTGCGCGGGAAGCTCTTCGAGGAGCTGCCCGGCGGCGGCATGCTGAGCGTTCCACTGCCCGAGGCCGAGGTGCGCCCGCTGCTCGGGGCCACGCTGTCGATTGCCGCGATGAACGGGCCGTCGCAGTGCGCGGTGGCCGGTTCGGTGGAGTCGATTGAGGCGCTGGCCGCGGAGCTGACAAAGCGCGAGGTGGAGTTCCGTCACATCCCCATCGATGTGGCGGCGCACTCGCACCTGGTGGAGCCCATCCTCGCGCGCTTCCAGGCCTTCGTCGGGACGCTGAAGCGCAACGCGCCCACGCTGCCCATCGTCTCCAACGTCACCGGCACGTGGATGACGCCCGAGGAAGCGGTGGACCCGGCGTACTGGACGCGGCACCTGCGGCAGACGGTGCGCTTCGGCGACGGCGTTCGCACGCTGGCCGCCCAGCCCGGTCGCGTCTACCTGGAGGTGGGCCCGGGCCGCACGCTGGGGACGCTGGCGCGCCTGCAGCTCACAGGCCCCAAGGCGCCCCCGGTGCTCTCCTCGCTGCGCCACCCGCAGGACCCGGTGGCGGATGACGAGTTCCTCGCCACCACGCTCGGCCGGCTCTGGGCTTCGGGCGTGGAGGTGGACTGGAGCGCGGTGCACGGTGGCGCGCGGCGACTGCGCGTGCCGCTGCCGACCTATCCCTTCGAGGGCCAGGACTACTGGCTCGCGCCCGAGGCCGCCTCGTCGCGGCGCAAGGGCGTGGCGCGCAAGAGCGCGGACGTGGCCGGCTGGTTCTATCTGCCCTCGTGGCAGCGTGCGCCACTGCCGCTGCCCAAGGCCGGCGCGGTGGAGCCGCGCGGCTGGCTCGTCTACCAGGACACGGGCGGCGTGGGCGCGGCCCTCGCGGACCGCCTGGAGCGGCAGGGCCATTCCGTGGTGCGCGTCTCCCCGGGCTCGCACTTCAACGCGGAGACGGAGCGCCACTTCACCGTGAACCCGCGTGAGCGCGAGGACCACCTGGGCGTGCTGCGCGCGTTGAAGGCGCGGGACTTCAAGGTGGAGCGCGCGGTGTACCTGTGGAGCCTGGACACGCCCGCGGGCCAGGAGTCGCTCGCGCCCGGAGCCCGCTTCGAAGAGGCCCAGGAGCGCGGCTACTTCGGCGTGCTGCGGCTGGCCCAGGCGCTGGCCGAGGCGGAGCTGCCCGGCCCGGTGGCGCTGACGGTGGTGGGCCGCGAGGCGCTGGAGGTGGAGAGCGCGGACGCGGTGGCCCCCGAGCGCGCCACGCTGCCGGCGCTGTGCAAGGTGATTGGACAGGAGCAGGACACCCTCGCCTGCCGCTACGTGGACCTGCGCGCCTCCGTGCCCCAGGCCGCGGAGGCGCTGCTGCGCGAGGTGACGTCCGGCTCCAACGAGCCCGTGGTGGCGTGGCGCGGCGCGCACCGCCATGTGCAGGCGTACGAGCCGCAGCGCATCGAGGCGGACGCTCCGGCCGCCCTGCCCTTCAAGACGCGCGGCGTGTACCTCATCTCCGGCGGTCTCGGCGGCGTGGGCCTGCTGCTGGCGGACCACCTGGCGCGCAAGCACCAGGCGCGACTCGTGCTGGTGGGCCGCTCGGGCGCGAGCGACGCGGACGGCCGCCGTCAGCGCGCGGTGCAGGCGCTGGAGGCCGCGGGCGCCGAGGTGCTGGTGGCCCGCGCGGACATCGCGGACGAGGCGCAGCTTCGCGCCGTCCTGGCCGAGGCGGACATCCGCTTCGGCGCGCTGGACGGCGTCATCCACGCGGCGGGCCTCGCGGGCGACGGCGCGGTGGCGCTGCTCAACGGCATGGACCCGGCCACGTGCGCACCGCACTTCCGGGCCAAGGTGCACGGCACCTACGCGCTGGACGCGGCGCTCGCGGGCCGCGCGCTGGACTTCGTCGTGCTGGTGTCCTCCAACGCCGCGGTGCTGGGCGGTCTGGGGCTCGCGGCATACGGCGCCGCCAATGCGTTCCTGGACTCGTTCGCCGTGGCGCGCTCGCGCGAAGGACAGGCGCGGTGGCTGAGCACCAACTGGGACGGCTGGCCGGTCGCCGCCGCCGAGGGCGAGCGGGCGGTGCAGACGAGCATCGACCAGTTCGCCATGTCCCGAGACGAGGCGCTGGAGGCCTTCCGCCGCGTGGTGGAGTCGCCGCTGGCCGGACAGGTGGTGGTGTCCACGGGCAACCTGGACGCGCGCCTGGCGCAGTGGCTCCGGCGCGAGGGCGCGGCGGCGAAGAAGGACGCGGCCGGTGGCACGCTGCACGCGCGGCCCACGCTGGGCACCGAGTACGTGGCTCCCACTGACGACGTGGAGCGCGCGCTGGTGCGCGTGTGGCAGGAGCAGCTCGGCCTGGAGCAGCTCGGCATCCACGACAACTTCTTCGACCTCGGGGGCAACTCGCTCCTGTGGCTGAAGATTGTCGGACGCCTGAAGCGGGAGCTGGGACGGGACGTTCCGCTCACCTCCGTCTTCGAGTCCCCCACGGTGGCCACCCTCGCGAAGCGCCTGTCCCAGGCCGCCTCCGCCGAGGTGCCCGGCTTCGAAGCCAGCCAGAGCCGCGGCGCCCAGCGCCGGGAGCGGCGCAACCGGCGCGAGTAACAACGCCCGGCCTTCCCCACCTGACAACCCCGAGACACGCGACACCCTGGAGTCACCGCCGTGGACACGAAGCTTCCGCTCGACATCGACGACGCCGATATCGCCATCATCGGCATGGCCGGGCGCTTCCCCGGCGCGCGGAGCGTGGCGGAGCTCTGGGCCAACGTCCGTAACGGCGTGGAGTCCATCCAGCACTTCACCCGCGAGGAGTGCCGCGCGGCCGGCGTGCCCGAGGCGTTGCTGGACGACCCGGCCTACGTGAGGGCCGCGGCCGTGCTGCCGGAGCCGGAGTCCTTCGACGCCGCCTTCTTCGACATGCCGCCGCGCGAGGCCGAGCTGACCGACCCGCAACACCGCGTCTTCCTGGAGGTGTGCTGGGAGGCGCTGGAGCAGGCCGGCTACTCGCCGCGCGACTACCCGGGCGCCATCTCCGTGTACGGCGGCGCCACGCTCAACACGTACCTGCTGATGAACCTGGCGCGGAACCCTCGCGTGCTGGAGTCCTTCGAGCCGGTGCAGGTCAACATCGGCAACGGCGGGGACTTCCTCACCACGCGCGTCTCCTACAAGCTCAACCTGCGCGGCGCGAGCCACACCGTGCAGAGCGCCTGCTCCACGTCCCTGGTGGCGGTGCACCAGGCCTGCCAGAGCCTGCTCAATGGCGAGTGCGACATGGCGCTCGCGGGCGGCTCGTCCGTCAACGTCAGCTTCCTCCACGGCTACCGGCATGTCGAAGGCGGCATGGCGTCCCCCGACGGGCGCTGCCGGCCGTTCGACGCGAAGGCCCAGGGCACGCTGTTCGGCAGCGGCGCGGGCGTGGTGGTGCTCAAGAAGCTGCGGGCCGCGGTGGAGGACGGAGACACCGTCCACGCCGTCATCAAGGGCTCGGCCATCAACAACGACGGCTCGCTGAAGGCGGGCTACACCGCGCCTGGCGTGGAGGGCCAGTCGCAGGTGGTGGCGGAGGCGCTCGCGGCCTCGGGCCTGGACGCGGAGGCCATCTCCTACGTGGAGGCGCACGGCACCGCGACGCCGCTGGGCGACCCCATCGAGGTGCAGGCCCTCACCAAGGCCTTCCGCGCCACGACGCAGCGCCGGCGCTTCTGCGCGCTGGGCTCGGTGAAGGGCAACGTGGGCCACCTGGACGCGGCAGCGGGCGTCACCGGCCTGATGAAGACGGCGATGGCGCTGGCGCACGGGGAGCTGCCGCCCAGCCTCCACTACGAGAAGCCCAACCCGGCCATCGACTTCGACGGCAGCCCCTTCTACGTCAACGCCGCGCTCAAGCCCTGGCCCACGGGGGCCACTCCGCGGCGCGCGGGTGTCAGCTCCTTCGGCGTGGGCGGCACCAACGCGCACGTGGTGCTGGAGGAGGCCCCGAAGCTTCCCGCCAGCGCGCCGTCGCGCCGCGCGTGGCACCTGCTGCCCGTGTCCGCGCGCACGCCCGCGGCGCTGGAGTCCGCCACGCAGCGGCTGACCGAGGCGCTGCGCAGCCAGCCCGGTGCGAACCTCGCGGACGTGGCATGGACGCTCCAGGCCGGACGTCAGCGCTTCGCGCACCGCCGCTTCGTGCTGGCGCGGAGCGTGGAGGACGCGGTGGAGGCGCTGTCGCAGCCCCAGGGCCCGCGCGTCATCACCGAGTCGCAGGACGCGGTGGAGCGTCCGGTGGCCTTCCTCTTCCCGGGCCAGGGCTCGCAGCACGTGGACATGGGCCGCGCGCTGTACGAGTCGGAGCCGGTGTTCCGCGCCGAGGTGGACCGCTGCGCGGAGGTGCTCAAGCGGCACCTGGACGGGTTGGATTTGCGCACGGTGCTGTACCCCAAGCCCGAGGCCGCCGAGGAGTCCGGGAAGAAGCTGGCGCAGACGTCGCTGACGCAGCCCGCCCTCTTCGTCGTGGAGTACGCCACCGCGCGCCTGTGGATGTCGTGGGGCGTGAAGCCGGCGGCGATGCTGGGGCACAGCATCGGCGAGTACGTGGCCGCGTGCCTCGCGGGCGTGCTCTCCGTGGAGCATGCGCTGCAGCTCGTGGCCGCGCGGGGACGGCTGATGCAGGCGCTGCCCTCCGGCGCCATGCTGGCGGTGCCGCTGTCCGAGGACGAGGTGCAGCCGTACCTGAGCGGCGGCCTGAGCCTCGCCGCGCTCAACTCCCCCATGCAGTGCGTGCTGTCCGGCACGCATGAAGCCATCGAGGCCGTGCGGAACCAGCTCAAGGACGCGGGCGTTCAGACCCACGTGCTGGTGACCTCACACGCGTTCCACTCGTCGATGATGGACCCCATCCTCGACGCCTTCACCGCGCAGGTCGCCGCGGTGCGGCTGAGCGCGCCCACCCTGCCCTTCATCTCCAACGTCACCGGCACCTGGATTACCGCCGAGCAGGCCACGAGCCCACGCTACTGGGCCCAGCACCTGCGCGGCGCGGTGCGCTTCGCGGATGGACTGCACGCCCTCTTCTCCGACCCCAAGCGCGTGCTGCTGGAGGTGGGCCCGGGACAGGTGCTGGGACGGCTGGCGAAGCGCCACCCGGAGCACTCGCCCACCCGCGCCGTGCTCGCGTCCATGCCTCCGCCGCAGGACACCGTGCCCACCGGCACGCCGCCGCTGGCGTACGAGACGCTCGGCCGGCTCTGGCAGGCCGGGGCCACCGTGGACTGGAAGGCCTTCCACGGCACGGAGCGCCGTCACCGCGTGCCGCTGCCGACCTACCCCTTCGAGCGCCAGCGCTTCTGGGTGGAGCCCTCCGCCATGCAGGCTCCGGAGGCCACGGCTTCCGGTGCGAAGACGGCTGTCGCGACCGACGGGGCCATGCCCCAGGAGCAGGCGCCGCTGGAGCAGTGGTTCTACGCGTCGTCCTGGAAGCGCTCGCCGCTGCCGGCGACGAAGGACACCGCCCGGCGCGTGTGGCTGGTGCTGGAGGACGAGGTCTCCGCCGGTGAGGCGCTGCTCGCCCCCGAGTCCGGCGAGGAGCGCGTGGTGCTGCGCGTCCGGCCCGGCGCCGGCTTCGCTCGCAACGGCGAGCGGGAGTTCACCGTCGCGCCGGACTCGGCCCGGGACTTCGGCTCGCTGCTGGGCGCGCTGCGCGACTCGGGGCTGCTGCCGGACGCGGTGCTGCACCTGTGGAGCCTCACTCGCGACGTGCCGGCCTCGTTCGCGCAGGCCCAGCCCGGTGGCTACTTCAGCCTCGTCGCCCTGGCGCGAGCGCTGGCGGAGCACACGCCGGAGCGCCCGTGCCGCGTCTGGGTGGTGTCCAACCACCTGCATGACGTGACGGGCGACGAGGTGCTCGCCCCGGAGAAGGCGACGCTGCTGGGCCCGTGCCGCGTGGTGCCGCAGGAGCACCCGCACCTGAGCTTCCGCGGCGTGGACGTGGTGCTGCCCTCCGCGAGCACCCACCTGCCCGAGTCCACCGTGCGCGCCCTGCGCGCCGAGCTGCGGGGCCAGGGCGCGGATGCGGTGGTGGCGCTGCGCGGTCCCCACCGCTGGGTGCAGTTCGTGGAGCCGACGCCGCTGCCTGCCGCGGCGGGCGGTGGGACGTCCCCCCAGGGCCTGCCTCGCACGGGCAGCGAGTCCACCGAGGGCGCGGCGCCCGTCGTGCGAGACGGCGGCGTGTACCTCGTCACCCACGGCCTGGGCGGCATGGGCGCGATGCAGGCCCAGGGGCTCGCCCGGAGCGCGAAGGGCGTGAAGCTCGCCTGCGTGGAAGCCCCGGGCTTCCCCGCGCGGGAGACGTGGGACGCGTACCTCGCCGGCCACCCCGAGACGGACGCGGTGTCTCAACGCATCCGCCGTGCCCGGACGCTGGAGTCCCTGGGCGCAGAGGTCGCCGTCATCGCGGCGGACCTCGGCAACCTGGAGTCGGTGCGCGCGGCCGTGGAGACGACGGTCTCCCGCTTCGGCGCGCTGCACGGCGTGGTGCACGGCGCCTGGCTGCCGCCCGACAAGGTGGCACGGCTCGTCAACGAGACGGATGCCACCGTCACCGCCTCGCACTTCGAGCCTCGGGCGCGCGGGCTCGCCCTGCTGGACGCGGCGCTCGGCGACCGTCCGCTGGACTTCCGCGTGGTGGGCTCGTCCCTGTCCGCCCTGCTCGGAGGAGTGGCCACCGTCGCGCACGCCGCGACGAGCCTGTACCAGGACGCCTTCGCGCAGGCCCGCTCCCGCGAGGGCCGCCGGTGGCTGAGCCTGGGCTGGGACGTGGTGCGCGTGGAGGACTACGGCGCGCACCCGGGTGCCCGGGGCGCCGAGCTGGACCGGCTGGCCCTCACGCCCGAGCAGGGCGCGGATGCCTTCGGCCGCGCCCTCGCCCATGCCACGGGTGCCTACGTGGCCGTGTCCACCCACGACCTGCCCGCGAGACTCAGCCGCTGGCAGGCCCCGCGCGAGGCCACCCCCTCCACGCCCGCGAGCACCGAGCCCGAGGCCGGAGCGCGCCCGCTGCACGCGCGCCCCGCCAGCCTGCGCAGCGCGTACGTCGCGCCGACCACCGAGCTGGAGCGCACGCTGGTGGACCTGTGGCAGCAGTCGCTCGGCGTGGCCCCCATCGGCACGCAGGACAACTTCTTCGAGCTGGGCGGTGACTCGCTCATCGCCGTGCAGCTCAGCGACCGGCTCAAGCGGCGGCTGCGCATCGACGTGCCGGCCTCCAGCCTCTACGAGGGCGTCACCGTGCAGGCGCTGGCGGCGCTCCTCAAGCCGCCCGAAGCCGGCCCCGGCGCCGCCGCCTCCGAGGCCGAGGAGCGAGAGTCCACCCTCCAGCGCCGCAAGCAGAACCTCCAGCGCCAGCGGCAGCGCCGGCGCTCGGACGACGAGGACTCGGACGACGCCGACTGAGCCTCCCCTCCCCCACAC
>NZ_JABBJJ010000227.1 GCF_012933655.1 Pyxidicoccus fallax
CACGCAGAAGACGGTCATCACGGGCGTGGAGATGTTCCGCAAGCTGCTGGACGAGGGCATGGCGGGCGACAACATCGGCGCGCTGCTGCGCGGCCTGAAGCGTGAGGACCTGGAGCGTGGCCAGGTGTTGGCCAAGCCGGGCAGCATCACGCCGCACACCAAGTTCAAGGCGCAGATCTACGTGCTGTCGAAGGAAGAGGGTGGCCGTCACACCCCGTTCTTCAAGGGCTACCGGCCGCAGTTCTACTTCCGCACGACGGACGTGACGGGCACGGTGAAGCTGCCGGACAACGTGGAGATGGTGATGCCGGGCGACAACATCGCCATCGAGGTGGAGCTCATTACTCCGGTGGCCATGGAGAAGGAGCTGCGCTTCGCCGTCCGCGAGGGTGGCCGTACCGTGGGCGCCGGCGTCGTGGCGGAGATCATCGAGTAGCAAATCGTTGCTCTACCGGCTCCCTGGGGCCCCTACCCGGGGAGTTTTCAGGGAGCCGGTGGAAATCATGTTGCATACCCCCGGGGCGGGATGGTAATCACCGCGCCCCTTCGTTCTGAAGAAACGGCTCTGTGACAACCAGGGGACGTCGGTCGTACACGCCTCCCGAGGCAGAGGCAGGGTCCGTTCTAAGAGGTTCTTGCGAATGGCGACACAGAAGATCCGCATCCGGCTGAAGGCGTACGACTCGAAGCTCCTGGACCAGAGCGCGGGGGAGATCGTCGAGACGGCCAAGCGCACGGGCGCGAAGGTGGCTGGTCCGATCCCCCTGCCGACGCGCATCAACAAGTTCACGGTTCTGCGGTCCCCGCACGTGGACAAGAAGAGCCGCGAGCAGTTCGAGATCCGCACGCACAAGCGCCTGCTCGACATCCTCGAGCCCACGCAGCAGACGCTGGATGCGCTGATGAAGCTGGATCTGTCGGCTGGCGTTGACGTCGAGATCAAGTCCTAGGAAGCGGGTGGGCGTTTGAGTGGTTTCACTCCGACCCCGCGAGGAAAGTGCCATGGCGAAGTTTGACGTTGTCGACCTGGATTTGAAGAAGGTGTCGGAGATCGAGCTCTCCGACGACGTGTTTGGCGCCGAGCCGAACACCCACCTCTTTTACGAGGTGGCGAAGATGCAGCAGATCAACCGGCGCCGCGGCACGGTCGGGGTGAAGAACACCTCGCTGGTCAGCGGCGGCGGCAAGAAGCCCTGGAAGCAGAAGGGCACCGGCCGCGCCCGCCAGGGCTCCATCCGCGCTTCCCACTGGGTGGGCGGCGGCAAGGCGATGGCTCCCAAGGCGCGCGACTACTTCTACCGCCCGCCCCGCAAGGTGCGCCGCGGCGCCCTGAGGTCCGCGCTCTCCCTGCGCGCCCGTGAGAAGACGCTCATCATCCTGAACGGCTTCTCCCTGGACGCTCCGAAGAGCAAGCAGGCCTTCGAGGTCCTGACCAAGCGCCTGAAGCTGCAGAACGCGCTGGTCATCGACGACAAGGGCAACACCAACCTGCACCGCAGCGTGCGGAACCTGGCGAAGTTCGACGTGCTGCCGCCCGAGGGCCTGAACCTCGAGGCCGTCCTGCGGCACTCACACATCGTCCTCACCTCCGCTGCCGCGAAGACCCTCGAGGGGGCGCTGTCATGAATCTCACCGACGTCATCAAGGGCCCGCTCATCACCGAGAAGCTGGACAAGGCCCGCGAGAAGTTCCGGCAGTACTCGTTCATCGTCGACCGTAAGGCCACCAAGCACGACGTGGCCCGCGCGGTGGAGACGCTCTTCAAGGTCACCGTCGAGGGCGTGCGTACCAACGTCGTCCGCGGCAAGGTCAAGCGGGTGGGCCGGAGCATCGGCAAGCGGCCCAACTTCAAGAAGGCGGTCGTCACCCTGAAGCAGGGCGACTCGATCGAGCTCTTCGAGGGAGGGGCGGCCTGACGCTACGGCGTCGAGCCTGCCTGACGAGGAACACACCATGGGCATCAAGAAGTACAAGCCGACAAGCGCCGCCCGCCGTCTGATGACGGTGTCCGACTTCGCGGACATCACCAAGGACTCGCCCGAGAAGAGCCTCACCGAGCCGCTGAAGCGGTCCGGTGGTCGCAACGTCCACGGGCACATCACCCGCCGTCACCAGGGTGGTGGTCACAAGCGCCGTTACCGCGTCATCGACTTCAAGCGTCGTGACAAGGACGGCGTGCCGGCCAAGGTCGCGGCGGTCGAGTACGACCCGAACCGCACCGCCAACATCGCGCTGCTCCACTACGCGGACGGCGACAAGCGCTACATCCTGGCGCCGGTTGGCCTGAGCGTGGGCGACACCGTGTTCGCCGGCGAGACGGCGGACATCCGGCCGGGCAACAGCCTGCCGCTGCAGAACATCCCGGTGGGTACCATCATCCACAACGTGGAGCTGAAGCCGGGCCGTGGCGCCCAGGTCATCCGCTCCGCGGGCACCTCCGGGCAGTTGATGGCGAAGGAAGACCGCTACGCGCAGGTGCGTATGCCTTCCGGCACCGTCCGCAAGGTCCTCATCGAGTGCCGCGCCACCGTGGGCCAGGTGGGCAACATCGAGCACGAGATCATCCGCGTCGGCAAGGCGGGTAAGAGCCGCTGGCTGGGCATCCGTCCCACCGTCCGCGGTCTGGCGATGAACCCTGTCGACCACCCGCACGGTGGTGGTGAGGGTAAGTCCGGTCAGGGTAACCCGCACCCGGTGTCGCCGTGGGGCAAGAAGACCAAGGGCCTCACCACGCGCACCAACAAGCGCACTGACAAGTTCATCGTGAGCGGCCGCCGCCAGGGCGCGCGCAGCCAGTAAGAGGATCGCAAGTCATGGCTCGTTCGATCAAGAAGGGTCCGTTCGTCGACGATTTCCTCGTGAAGAAGATCGAGGACATGATCAAGACGAACAAGAAGACGGTCGTGAAGACGTGGTCGCGGCGCTCCACCATTCTTCCGGAGTTCGTCGGCCACACCTTCGCGGTGCACAACGGGAAGAAGTTCATCCCGGTGTTCGTCACGGAGAACATGGTGGGCCACAAGCTCGGCGAGTTCGCCCCGACGCGTACGTTCGGCGGACACTCGGCGGAGAAGAAGGTCGCCAAGGCCCCGGGCAAGTAGCCTGGCGCATTGCCTGAGAGCCTGAGAGGAAGACCATGGAGTCGACTGCACATCTGCGTTTCCTGCGCATGAGCCCCCGCAAGATTTCCACCGTTGCGGCGCTCATCCGGGGCAAGCCCGTCGAGGCGGCCCTCAACATCCTGAAGTTCACCAAGCGCGCCGCGGCCAAGCCGGTGGAGAAGCTCATCAAGAGCGCCGTGGCCAACGCGACGGACAAGTCCAAGGGACAGGTCGACGTGGACACGCTCTACGTGAAGACCATCTCGGTGGACCAGGGTCCCACCCAGCGCCGCTTCATGCCGCGCGCCATGGGCCGGGCGACCCCCATCAAGAAGAAGACCGCCCACGTCCACGTGGTGCTGGCCGAGGCCAAGAAGTAGGACCCGTCGGGCCTGTGCCCGGAACGTTCAAGGAGATTCACGTTGGGACAGAAAGTTCATCCGATCGGGTTCCGGCTCGGCGTCATCAAGACCTGGGACTCCAAGTGGTTCGAGCACAAGAACTACGCGCAGTGGCTCCATGAGGACATCCGCATCCGCGAGTTCGTGAAGAAGTCGCTGAACCACGCGGGCGTGTCCAAGGTGGAGATCGAGCGCGCGGCGAACAAGGTCAAGGTCAACGTCCACACCGCGCGGCCGGGCATCGTCATCGGCAAGCGTGGCGCGGGCATCGAGACGGTGAAGAAGGACCTCCAGCAGTTCACCAAGAACGAGGTCTTCCTGAACATCGTCGAGGTCCGCAAGGCCGAGACGGACGCGCAGCTGGTGGCCGAGAACATCGCCACCCAGCTCGAGCGCCGCATCGCCTTCCGTCGCGCCATGAAGAAGGCCCTCCAGACGGCGATGAAGTTCGGCGCCAAGGGCATCCGCGTGGCCTGCTCGGGCCGCCTGGGCGGCGCGGAAATGGCGCGCTACGAGTGGTACCGCGAGGGCCGCGTGCCCCTGCACACCCTGCGCGCGGACATCGACTACGGCTTCGCCGAGGCCAAGACGACCTACGGCAAGATTGGCTGCAAGGTCTGGGTCTGCAAGGGCGAGGTCCTCCCGGGCAAGGGCGGCCAGCCCCCCATGCCTTCCAACCGGTAATCAGCCCACCCGCGCCGGACTGCCCGTGAGGGCCGTCCGGGGCAGGGCGGCCAAGGACAGCGACGATGCTTCAGCCTGCTCGTACCAAGTACCGCAA
Source organism: Pyxidicoccus fallax (assembly GCF_012933655.1). Taxonomy (GTDB): domain Bacteria; phylum Myxococcota; class Myxococcia; order Myxococcales; family Myxococcaceae; genus Myxococcus; species Myxococcus fallax. The sequence goes on from NZ_JABBJJ010000227.1 coordinate 4,284, forward strand.
GATGCACAAGGGCCGCACTCCGGGCGTCGCCCACCGTGGCAGCGACATGACCTACGGTGAGTACGGCCTGATGAGCCTCCAGCCGGGGTGGATCACCTCCCGGCAGATCGAGGCGGCCCGTATCGCGATGACCCGTCACGTGAAGCGTGGCGGCAAGATCTGGATCCGTATCTTCCCGGACAAGCCCATCACCAAGAAGCCCGCCGAGACCCGTATGGGTACCGGCAAGGGTGGCGTGGAGTACTACGTCGCGGTGGTGAAGCCCGGCCGTATCCTCTACGAGATGGAGGGTATGACGCGCGAGGTGGCCACCGGGGCGCTGAAGCTGGCGCAGGCGAAGCTGCCGGTGCTCACGAAGATCGTGACCCGCGGGGACCTGAGCCTCTAAGGCACCGACGCGGCGGAGGCCGGCCTCCGAAGGGAGACGGCCTCCGTGCGCATGTGGAGATTGCAATGGCGACTGCGAAGGAACTGAAGGAACTGTCCGCGGAGGACCTGCAGCGGCGCGCGACGGAGCTGCGCGACACGCTGTTCCAGGACCAGCTGAAGCGTCGCACGGGCTCGCTGGACAGCCCGGCCGAGCGCACCCAGCACCGCCGCGACCTGGCTCGCGTGCTCACCGTCCTGACCCAGAAGGCCAAGGCGGCGAAGCAGGGCTGAGAAGTTCAACCCCTCCAAGCGCGCTCGTGTGGTAGTGAGCGCGCGCGGCCATCCGGGCAGGAGTGCCCGGGTGCATGAGAGATAGTGAGACCGAAGATGGCTGAAGCGACCGAGACGCCCACTCCCGAGACCTCTACCCGTGGCCGTCCCAAGACGCGCGTGGGTATTGTCACCTCCAACAAGATGCAGAAGACGGTGGTCGTCACCGTCCAGCGTCGTGCGCCCCACCCGAAGTACGGGAAGATCATGAGCCTGCGCGAGAAGTACAAGGCTCACGTCGAGGACCACGACTACCCGAAGAAGATCACCATCAACGAGGGTGATCGGGTCCGGATCGCCGAGACCAAGCCCGCTTCGAAGGACAAGCGTTGGCGCGTGGTCGAGGTGCTGGAGAAGAGCAAGAACGTCTAGCACGCATGCCACCCCGCTCGGCCGTGAGGCAGGGCAGGGCGGTCACCGGCGATAGGAGATTCCCAGATGATTCAGATGACGAGCGTGCTCGACGTGGCGGACAACTCGGGCGCGAAGAAGGTGTTCTGCATCAAGGTGCTCGGCGGTTCGAAGCGCAAGTACGCGTCCATCGGCGACGTCATCGTCGTGTCGATCCGCGAGGCGCTGCCCAACTCGAAGGTGAAGAAGGGTGACGTGGCCAAGGCCGTCATCGTCCGCACCAAGCGCGAGGTGGGTCGTCCGGACGGCAGCTACATCAAGTTCGACGGCAACTCCGCGGTCCTCATCAACAAGGACATGGAGCCCATCGGTACGCGTATCTTCGGGCCTGTCGCCCGTGAGCTCCGCGCCCGCAAGTTCATGAAGATCATCTCGCTGGCGCCCGAAGTCCTCTGAGAGGACAGCAGGCCGGACGGCGAGCAGCCAGGGAGAGGAAGCCATGCAGAAGCTGAAGGTGGGAGACACGGTCCAGGTCATGGCCGGGGCCGAGGCCTCCGAGAAGAACCCGGCGTCCAAGCGCGGGAAGATCCTGAAGATCGATCGCGAGTCGGAGCGCGTGACGGTCGAGGGGCTGCGCCTGGTGAAGCGGCACATGAAGAAGACGCCGCAGAGCCCGGAGGGTGGCATTGTCGAGAAGCCCGGCACCATCGCCCTGGCGAACGTCCAGGTGGTGTGCGCCAAGTGCGACAAGCCGACGCGAGTCGGTTTCCGCACCGAGGGTGAGGGCGGCAAGAAGAAGCGGTTCTGCAAGAACTGCGACGCCCTGATTGACTAGGTGTCCGCATTGGTGCATTTATGCGCGCCCTTTGCCCACCCGGGTGGGTGGGTAGGCGGGCGTGCAGGCACGGAGGGCCTCGTGGAGCATTCGGGGCCCTCGCGGTGTTTCCAGGTTCCATAGGAAGGACTGATCGAGGCGCTGGGTCACGACGGCGCTCCGAAGCAGAGGACAGGACGATGGCTGACGAGAAGAAGGCCGAGCAGAAGGAAAAGAAGGCGAAGCGCGGCAAGAAGGAAGAGGCCAAGAAGGTTGGCTTCGCGGCGAACATCGAGGAAGGCCTCGAGTCCAAGCCGGCGCGCATGAAGGTCCGCTTCTTCAAGGAGGGCGTGCCCGCCCTGATGAAGGAGCTGAACCTGAAGAACCCGATGCAGGTTCCCCGCCTGGAGAAGATCGTCGTCAACATGGGTCTGGGCGAGGCGCTCGCCAACAACAAGATCCTGGAGTCGGCGGTGGACCAGCTCGCGGCGATCACCGGCCAGAAGCCGATCGTCACGCGCGCCCGCAAGTCCATCGCGAACTTCAAGCTGCGCCAGGGGCAGGCCATCGGTGCCGCCGTCACGCTGCGCGGCGACCGCATGTACGAGTTCATGGACCGCCTCATCACCGTGGCGCTGCCGCGCGTGCGTGACTTCAAGGGCGTGTCCCCGAAGGCGTTCGACGGGAAGGGCAACTACACGCTCGGCGTCCGCGAGCAGATCATCTTCCCTGAGATCAACTACGACCAGATCGAGAAGGTGAAGGGGCTCAACATCAGCTTCGTCACCACCGCGGCCAACGACGAGCACGGGCTGGCGCTGATGCGTCACTTCGGCATGCCGTTCCGCCAGTAAGCCTCGAGCCAAGGACCCCAAGAATCATGGCCAAGCTCTCCAAGATTGCCCAGGCAAAGCGCAAGCCGAAGTTCGCCGTGCGCCAGTACAACCGCTGCCCGCTGTGTGGCCGGCCGCGCGCGTTCCTCCGCAAGTTCAAGATGTGCCGCATCTGCCTGCGCAACCGCGCCCTGCGCGGTGAGATCACCGGCGTTACCAAGTCGTCCTGGTAGCGCCGAAGGGCAGGGCGCCTGGTGGGTCCGTGAGGGCCTGCAGGCGCCCTGGGCGTGCTCCGGGAGGAGCCCGCGACAGCAGCTCCGCTGTACGAAGTGGCAGCCACCGCGAACCCCCGGGATGGGCCCGGCAGGCGCGGCGGTTGCGAACGCGGGGTGCCCGTGAAGGGGCCCCGCCTCGGAAGGTACTCCATGCCGGTCAATGATCCCGTCGGCGACATGCTGACCCGCCTGCGCAACGCGTCGCGTGCGCGGCACGACAAGGTCGTCATCCCCCACTCGAAGCTCAAGCTCGAGATCATCAAGGTCCTCAAGAGCGAGGGCTACATCGGCGACTTCACGGTGCACGAGGTCCAGCCGCAGAACGAGATCACGGTCCAGATGAAGTACGGCCCGGACCGCGCGCCGGCCATCACCGGCATCCGCCGCGTGTCGAAGCCGGGTCTGCGCCGCTACGTGAACTCGCGCGAGATTCCGCAGGTGCTGGGTGGCCTGGGCATCTCCGTCCTCTCCACCTCGCGCGGCATCATGGTGGACTCCGAGGCCCGCAAGCAGAAGGTCGGCGGCGAGCTGCTCTGCACCGTCTACTAGCCAGCCGCCCTGGAGTGGCGCCCCGCGAGGGAGCGCCTTCCGGGCAGACAGGACCGAGGCAACCATGAGTCGGATTGGAAAACTGGCAATCAAGCTCGGCGACAAGACGAAGGCCACCGTCGCCGGCCAGCAGGTGAACTTCGAGGGCCCCAAGGGCAAGCTGTCCGTGAAGCTGCCCGCCAAGGTCAAGGTGGAGATCAAGGACGGGCAGATCTCGGTGCTGCGCGCGGATGAGTCGCGCGAGGCCCGCAGCCTGCACGGCCTGACCCGCACCATCCTCGCCAACGCGAACAAGGGCGTGTCCACCGGCTTCGAGAAGAAGCTGGACATCCGCGGCGTCGGTTTCCGCGCCGAGGTCAAGGGCAAGGCCATCCACTTCGCGCTGGGCTACTCCCACCCGGTGGTGTTCAACCTGCCGGAGGGCGTGACGGCCGAGGTCGACAAGGCCTCCCGTACCGAGGACAGCCTGCCCACGCTGGGCCTGACGCTGCGTTCCGCGGACAAGGAAGTGCTGGGCGCGACGGCGGTGAACATCCGCTCGCTGCGTCCGCCCGAGCCCTACAAGGGCAAGGGCATCAAGTACTCCGAGGAGCGCATCCGCCGTAAGGAGGGCAAGACCGGAACGACCTAGTCGTCCCGTCTGTCCTGAGTGTTCCAAACCCCGTCAGGTCCTCTGGGCCTGGCGGCATCATCCGGCGGCGGAAGGCCGCATCGCCGCCGGACGGAAAAGGAAGCAGCCATGGCTACGAAGATCGAGCAGCGCCTCAAGAGGAAGAACCGCATCCGCAAGAAGCTGTCGGGAACGACGGAGCGGCCGCGGCTCACCGTGTACAAGAGCCTCAAGCACATCTACGCGCAGGTGGTGGACGACTCCACGGGCCGTACGCTCGCGTTTGCCTCGTCGCTGTCCAAGGACCTGAAGGGCCAGGACGAGGGCGACAAGAAGGCGGACGCGAAGCGGGTGGGCACCCTGATTGCGCAGAAGTGCAAGGCCGCCAACGTCGAGGCGGTGGTGTTCGACCGCAACGGCTTCCCCTATCACGGGCGCATCGCCGCCGTGGCCGACGCCGCGCGCGAGGCCGGGCTGAAGTTCTAAGAAAGGAATCCCCCAAGTGGCAACTCCGATCAATCCGAACGATCTGGACCTCACCGACCGCGTGGTGAACATCAACCGCGTGGCGAAGGTCGTGAAGGGCGGCCGTCGCTTCTCGTTCGCCGCCCTCGTGGTGGTGGGGGACGGCGCCGGACACGTGGGCGTCGGCCTGGGCAAGGCCAACGAGGTCCCCGAGGCCATCCGCAAGGGTGGCGAGAACGCGAAGAAGAACCTGTTCCGGGTTCCGCTGATGGGTCACACCATCCCGCACGAGGTGCTCGGGCACTTCGGCGCCGGCTGGGTGCTCCTGAAGCCGGCCAGCCAGGGTACGGGCGTCATCGCCGGCGGCGCGGTCCGCGCGGTGCTGGAGGCGGCGGGCATCCGCAACATCCTGACCAAGAGCCAGGGTTCGCGGAATCCGCACAACGTGCTGAAGGCCACGGTGGCGGGCCTGAAGATGCTGCGCAGCGCGGAGCAGGTGTCCCGTCTGCGTGGCAAGGACGTCGAGGCGACGAAGCTCGCCGGCGAGCAGAGGACCTAAACAATGGCGCTCAAGGTCAAGCTGGTGAAGAGCTTCGCGGGTGCGTCCGGTGACATGCTGGACACCATCCGCGGTCTGGGCCTGAAGAAGTTCGGCGAGGAGCGGCTCCTGAAGGACACCCCGGCCATCCGTGGCATGGTGTTCAAGGTGAAGCACCTGGTCAGCCTGGAGACGGTTTCCGGTGAGGCTCCGGCGCCTGCGCGCCGCAAGCCGCGCAAGATCGCCCTGAAGCAGCGGGCGAGCGCGTACCAGGCCAAGCAGCAGGCCTGAGTCACGAGAGGATTGAGACGATGAGCACTCTGCATAATCTGAAGCGTCCGTCGCGCTCGTGGCACCGCAAGAAGCGCGTGGGCCGCGGCCAGGGCAGCGGCCTCGGCAAGACGGCCGGTCGCGGTGGCAAGGGCCAGAAGGCCCGTAGCGGCAACATGCGGTTCGAGGGCTTCGAGGGTGGCCAGAGCCCTCTGCAGCGCCGGCTCCCGAAGTTCGGCTTCAACTCGCCCAACCGCACGGTGTACGCGGTTGTGAACCTGGCGGACGTCGAGGCGCACTTCGACGCGGGCGCCACGGTGGACGAGGCCGCGCTGAAGCAGGTGGGCCTGGTGAAGGGCCGCTACGACGGCGTGAAGCTGCTGGCCCAGGGCGGGCTGACCAAGAAGGTCACCGTCCGCGTCCACAAGGCCTCCGAGGCGGCGAAGTCGGCCGTCCAGCAGGCGGGCGGCGCGGTGGAAGAGCTGCCGCTGATGGTCCACAAGCCGGAGTCGGCCGCCAAGGCCCATGCCGGCAAGGGCGTCAAGGCCCCCCGCCAGCCCAAGGCCTGAGCGTGTCCGGCGCGCATCACTTCCAGGTGGTGCGCGCCTTTTCGCCTGTGTAGGCTTCTGCGCCCCTTTCCCGTCCGTGGAACAGGGGCGTTTTGTCGTCCTGGCAGAACCCTCACGAAGAGGATGGCTACCCCGTGGCTCTGAACGCCTTCGCCAACGTCTTCCGTATCGCGGAGCTGCGCAGCCGGCTTGCGTATACGCTGCTGCTCCTTGCCGTCTATCGCATCGGCATCTTCATCAACACGCCCGGCGTGGACCGTGCGGCGATGAACGCGTTCATGGACGCCCAGAAGCAATCGGGTGGCCTCGTATCGCTGTTCAACCTCTTCTCCGGCGGCGCGCTGGAGCAGATGTCCATCTTCGGTCTGGGCATCATGCCGTACGTCAGCGCCTCCATCATCATGCAGCTGCTGGCGGTGGTGGTGCCCAGCCTGGAGCGGCTGCAGAAGGAGGGCGCCGGCGGGCGGCAGAAGATCAACCAGTACACCCGCTACGGCACCATCGTCCTGTCTGTCGTCCAGGGCATCGGCATCTCCCGGTGGCTGGCGTCGCTGGGCCGCTCCGACGGTGGTCAGAGCGGCTTCAACCAGGTGGTCGTCCCGAACGACTCCGTCTGGTTCACCTTCATGACGGTCATCAGCCTGACGGCGGGCACGGCCTTCATCATGTGGCTGGGTGAGCGCATCACCGAGCGCGGCATCGGCAACGGCATCTCGCTCATCATCTTCGCGGGCATCGTCGCCGGCGTGCTCCCGGGCGCCAAGACGCTGCTGGACCTGACGCGGCAGGAGGTCATCGCGGTGGCCGAGGTGCTGGCGCTGCTGGTCTTCATGCTCCTCATCATCGGCGTGGTGGTCTACGTCGAGCGCGGCATGCGGCGCATCCCCATCCAGTACGCCAAGCGCATGGCGGGGCGGAGGATGTTCGCGGGCCAGGCCACGTACTTCCCGATGAAGGTGAACACCTCGGGCGTGATTCCGCCCATCTTCGCCGGCGCGGTGCTGTCCTTCCCGGCCACGCTGGGCACGTGGTTCCCGTTCCTCCAGGACTTCCAGCGCGCCATCGAGGGCAACCTGTGGGTCTACAACGGGCTGTTCGTCCTCCTCGTCATCTTCTTCGCGTATTTCTACACGGCGCTGACGTTCCGGCCGGATGACGTGGCGGACAACATCAAGAAGCAGGGTGGCTACATCCCCGGCATCCGCCCGGGCCGCCAGACGGCGGAGTTCATCGAGCGCGTGCTCAACCGGCTCACCTTCGGCGGCGCCATCTACCTGGCCGTCATCTGCGTGATTCCGTCCGTCATCACCGGCCTGCTGGGCGTGCGTTTCACCTTCGGCGGCACCGCGCTGCTCATCGTGGTGGGCGTGGCGCTGGACACGGTGCAGCAGATCGAGGGCCACCTCATCAGCCGCAACTACGAGGGCTTCGCCGGTCCGCGCGGTCCGCGCATCCGCGGCCGGGTGCGAGTGGCGGCCTGAGTCACGGCGAGTATGTTCCGGGCGCCTCTCCCCGTCGTGGGGAGGGGCGCCTCGTCTTTCCAGGGTAGGTGTCGTTCAGGGATTTTCGGTGGTGCACACGGGGGGCGCGCGGAGGTTGGTGGCCGATGACTTCCGTGCCTTCCTTCGGAGCTGAGAGGAGCACATGAACCTGATCCTGTTGGGGCCGCCGAACGCGGGGAAGGGTACCCAGGCGAAGAAGCTGTACGCGGACTTCCACATCCCGCAGATTTCCACCGGTGACATCCTCCGCAAGGCGGTGGCGGACGGGACGGAGCTGGGCAAGGTCGCGGGCCCGCTGATGGCCGCCGGGCAGTACGTGCCGGACGACGTCGTCATTGGCATCGTCGAGGAGCGCCTGAAGCAGCCGGACGTGGCCCAGGGCTTCGTGCTGGACGGCTTCCCGCGGACTCCCGGCCAGGCCGAGGCGCTGGACCGGATGCTGGCGCGGCTGGGCAAGAAGCTCGACGCGGTCATCTCGCTCGAGGTGCCCCACGCGAAGCTCGTGGAGCGAGGCTCCGGCCGGCGCGTGTGCCCCAGCGACGGCAGCGTCTACCACGTGTACCAGAGCCCCCCGAAGAGGGCGGGTTACTGCGACAAGTGCAACGCGGGCCTCGTGCAGCGGCCGGACGACATGCCGGACGTCATCGAGAAGCGTCTGCAGAAGTACGACGCCGAGACGGCCCCTCTGAAGGCCTTCTACGCGAAGAAGGGCGTGCTCAAGAGTGTGGACGGCGTGGGGTCTCCCGAGGGCATCTACGAGGAGATCAAGGCCGCCGCGGGGAAGGGCTGATCGCAGGGACTGCAGACGGGCGGGCAGGGGGCTCTTGCGAGGCACCCCTCCGCTGCTCACCCGTTCCAGGAGGCCCCGGGGTGGGCCGGGGCCGCCATGAGCGTGGAACTCAAGAGCCAGACCGAGATTGCCTTGATGCGCGAGGCCGGGCGCATCGTGTGTGAGGTCCTGGACGCGCTCGAGCAGGCCGTGGCACCTGGCGTCACCACCTGGGAGCTGGACGCCCTCGCGGCGAAGCTCACCGCCGAGAAGGGCGCGAAGCCGGCCTTCAAGGGGTACATGGGCTTTCCCTGTGTGCTGTGCGCCTCCGTCAACGAGGAGGTGGTGCACGGCATCCCCAGCAAGCGGAAGAAGCTGGCCGAGGGCGACCTCATGAAGCTCGACTTCGGTGTGGTGTACCGGGGCTGGTACGGGGACGCGGCGAGGACGGTGCCAGTGGGGAAGGTGAGCCCGGAGGCCCGGGCGCTGGTGGACGCGACGCGGGAGTCCCTCCAGAAGGCCATCCAGGCCATGCAGCCGGGCAACCGGATTGGGGACATCGGCCACGCGGTGCAGCGCCATGTGGAGGCCCGCGGTTACTCTGTGGTCCGGGGGTTCACCGGGCATGGCATCGGCCGCAAGCTCCACGAGCAGCCGGAGGTGCCCAACCATGGTCAGGCGGGTTCGGGGATGAAGCTGCGGCCGGGCATGGTCCTGGCGGTCGAGCCGATGGTGAACCAGGGCACCGATGAGGTGGAACTCCTGGAGGACGAGTGGACGGCCGTGACGGCGGACGGCAAGCTGTCCGCCCACTTCGAGCACACCATCCTCATCACGGAGCGGGGGCCCGAGGTGCTCACCCGAAGGGCTTGAGGATGGCCGGGACTGCGGGTGAAATAGGCTGCTGTCTCGGGGGGTTGGTAGAAATCCGAGTTTTACTGCGCGCGGCGCTTGCCACTTGCGGACCAAAGTGCTATCCCGCCGCGCTTCCAAGAGGTACGTGGTCCGGGAAGAGAGTCTGACGCTTGCCGAAGGATGATTCCATCGAAGTCGAGGGGACGGTGATGGAGCCCCTCCCCAACGCGATGTTCCGCGTGGTGCTGGACAACGGCCACAAGGTTCTCGCGCACATTTCGGGCAAGATGAGGATGCACTTCATCCGCATCCTCCCGGGTGACAAGGTGAAGGTCGAGCTGTCTCCGTACGACCTGACGCGCGGACGGATCACGTACCGGGCGAAGTAGAAGGGTTGCCCCCGCCGTGGGAATGGCGGGTGGCCCGCTGGGCTTTTCTTTAGCTGAGGAAGGAAGTTCGCTCCATGAAGGTTCGGGCGTCCGTCAAGAAGATCTGCGACAAGTGCAAGGTTGTCCGTCGCAAGGGCATTGTGCGCGTCATCTGCGCGTCCAACCCGCGTCACAAGCAGCGCCAGGGCTAACGGCCAAGCGGCCGTTGGTTCCAGACCAACTCCACCTACGAAGGAAGACCGAAGATGGCTCGTATCGCCGGCATCGATCTGCCGCCCAACAAGCGCGCGGTGATCTCGCTCCAGTACATCTACGGGATCGGCAACAAGTCCGCGCAAGACATCATCGCGGCCGCGGGCATCGATCCCACCACTCGGACGAAGGACCTGACCGAGGACCAGGCTCGCAAGATCCGCGAGATCATCGAGGCCAACTACAAGGTGGAGGGTGACCTGCGTCGCGAGGTCACCATGAACATCAAGCGCCTGATGGACCTCGGCTGCTACCGCGGCCTCCGTCACCGCAAGGGCCTGCCGGTTCGTGGCCAGCGCACCCACACCAACGCGCGCACCCGCAAGGGTCCGAAGCGCGGCATCGTCCGGGCGAAGCCTGCCGCTCCGGCCCGGTAAACCCTGCGCCGGCCTCCTCGTGAGCCGGCGTCGATCACCTCTCAGGAGCAGCAATCCACATGGCTGACGAGACCAATACTGCCGCTGCGGCACCCGCGGGTGCCGAGGGCGAGGCCCCTGCCGCGAAGAAGGCCAAGCGCAAGGGCAAGAAGAACATCCTCAACGGCGTGGTTCACATCCAGTCCACGTTCAACAACACCATCATCACGATCACGGACGTGTCCGGGAACGTGATCTCCTGGTCGTCCGCCGGGGCCCGTGGCTTCAAGGGAAGCCGCAAGTCCACCCCGTTCGCGGCCCAGGTCGCCGCCGGTGACGCCGCGGCCAAGGCGATGGAGCACGGCCTGAAGAACGTGTCCGTGTTCGTGAAGGGCCCGGGCGCGGGCCGCGAGTCGGCGCTGCGCGCGCTGGCCGCCGCCGGCCTGAAGATCAACCTCATCCGCGACGTGACGCCCATCCCGCACAACGGGTGCCGTCAGCCCAAGCGCCGCCGCGTCTAACCTCTTCGTCCGGGCCGCCTCCGCGTGCTGCGCGCGCGTGGGCGGCTCCAGATCACCTCTAAGGAGCTTTCAGTGGCCCGTTACACCGCTAGCGCCTGCCGCATCTGCCGGCGCGAGAACCTCAAGATGTACCTGAAGGGCGACCGTTGCTACACGGACAAGTGCGCCATCGAGCGTCGCCCCTATCCCCCGGGTCAGCACGGCCAGGGCCGCGTGAAGTTCTCCGGCTACGGCGTGCAGCTGCGCGAGAAGCAGAAGGTCAAGCGCATGTACGGCCTGCTGGAGAACCAGTTCCGCGGCTACTACCACCGCGCGTCCGCCGCCAAGGGCAAGACGGGTGAGAACCTGCTCCAGCAGCTGGAGCTCCGTCTGGACAACGTGGTGTTCCGCATGGGCTTCGCGGACACCCGCGCCGAGGCGCGCCAGCTGGTGCGTCACGGTCACTTCCAGGTGAACGGCCGCAAGGTCAACATCCCGTCCTTCTCGGTCAAGCCGGGCAGCGCGGTGGAGGTGGTGGAGAAGAGCCGCAAGGTGCTCCGCATCTCCGAGGCGCTGGAGACGGTGGACCGCCGTGGCGTTCCGCAGTGGATCTCCCTGGACAAGAAGGCCTTCAAGGGCACCGTCTCCACGGTTCCGAACCGTGAGGACCTGACCATGCCCATCCAGGAGCAGCTCATCGTGGAGCTCTACTCCAAGTAGTTTCCCCGCCGGGCCGGCGTTACACAGGGCCGGACGTGGCAGTGGACGCCCTGGCCGACGAGGCCGGGGCGTCGTGCTTTGTCGCAGGTGCTTCATCGCAGTCCCCGCGTGCCCATCCTCCCGTCGTCCTGACGGGTAAGTCGGTGGTGGTGCACGAATCGAGGAGTCGTACACCATGGCAGATACGTTCGTTGCGAAGAACTGGCGTGACCTCATCAAGCCGCGCCGCATGGAGGTGGACCAGGACAGCCTGACGCCCACCTACGGCAAGTTCGTCGCGGAGCCGCTGGAGCGCGGCTTCGGTACCACGCTGGGCAACTCGCTGCGCCGCGTGCTCCTGTCCTCGCTGCAGGGCGCGGCCATCACCTCGGTGAAGATCGAGGGCGTGGACCACGAGTTCACCACCATCCCCGAGGTGTCCGAGGACGTCACGGACGTCGTGCTGAACCTGAAGGAGGTCCTCCTTCGGATGCACACGAACGAGACGAAGACGCTCCGCATCGAGGCGGAGGGTCCCAAGGAGGTCAAGGCCGGTGACATCATCACCGACCCGGACACGGAGATCCTCAACCCGGGCCACCACATCTGCACCATCTCCGAGGGTGGCAAGCTCCGCATGGAGCTGACGTGCCGCCGCGGCCGTGGCTACACGCCGGCCAACGCGAACAAGGTGGCGGGCTCGCCCATCGGCACCATCCCCATCGACTCGCTGTTCTCGCCCATCCGCAAGGTGAACTACCAGGTCACCAACGCGCGCGTCGGTCAGGTCACCGACTTCGACAAGCTGTCGCTCGAGGTCTGGACGGACGGCTCGGTGTCCCCGCAGGACGCGGTGGCGTACGCGGCGAAGATCATCAAGGAGCAGCTCACCGTCTTCGTGAACTTCGACGAGACGGAGGAGCCCGTCATCGCCGAGGCCCCGAAGGAGGAGGCGAAGCTCAACGAGAACCTGTTCCGCTCGGTGGATGAGCTGGAGCTGTCGGTCCGCTCGGCCAACTGCCTGCAGCAGGCGAACATCAAGAGCATCGGCGACCTGGTGCAGCGCACCGAGGCCGAGATGCTCAAGACGAAGAACTTCGGCCGCAAGTCCCTGAAGGAGATCAAGGAGATCCTCGCGGAGATGGGCCTGTCGCTGGGCATGAAGCTGGAGAACTGGCCGCCGAAGCAGGCGCCGGCGCCCGCGCAGCCGAAGGCGTAGTGCTTCACGCAGCACCTCTCCTCGCGGCGCGGGCACGGCATTCAGCTGCGCGAGGGGAGGGGGACCGGGGCAAACGCCGGTCCCGAATGGCAGTGGCGGGCCCCGTGCCGGGTCCGCCCTTCCCACCCGGTACCTGATACGGCCGGAGTGGTCGGCCCCACCGGGCCTGGAGTACGGCGATGCGTCACAAGGTCGGACAGAGGAAGCTGCACCGCACCACGAGCCACCGGCTCGCGATGCTGAACAACATGGTCACCTCGCTGCTCGAGCACCAGGCGATCCGCACCACGGTCCCCAAGGCCAAGGAGGCCCGGAAGATCGCGGAGCGCATCATCACGCTCGGCAAGAAGGGTGGCCTGTCCAACGTGCGGCTCGCGGCCCGGACGGTGAAGAACCGCGAGGTGCTGCAGAAGGTCTTCGGCGAGTACAAGGAGCGGTACGCCAACCGCCCGGGTGGCTACACCCGGATGATCCGGCTCGGCTTCCGCCGCGGTGACGCCGCGGAGATGGTCCTGCTGGAGCTGGTGGACCGCCCCGCGACCCAGCCTGCCCCGGCCGCGACCGAGGGTGGCGAGGCTGCCCCCGCCGAGGCCCCGAAGGCCGAGTAGTAGCGGTTCCGCTTCCCGCGCCCCTTCGTGAGGAGGGGCCGGGGGCAACGCGAGGGCGCTCTTCCGACGAGGGAGGGCGCCCTTCGTGTTTCCGGGCGCTACCGCTTGCCCTGGAGGCGTTCCCACTCCTTGCGGAGGTCCTCCGTCAGGTCCGCGCTGTCGTCCCGGCTGCGCATCCGCAGCGAGTTGAAGCGCAGGTCCGCCGGCGCGGCCCCGGCGCGGCCGTTGAGCTGCTTGGGCGTAATCGTCATGAACTCGCCGGGCGCAACGGCTGGCACCGCCGTCTGGTACTGCTCGTTCACCGTGACGACGATGTCCACCCAGGGCTCGTCGCTCTCGTTCCAGATGGTCAGCGAGGGCCGGTCCAGCTTGTCGCCGAGCACCAGACGCGCGTCCATGTCTCCCGTCTGCACGGTGCTGCCGGGGCAGGCGATGGCGAAGCTGGCCACGGACATCGCCAGCCAGCCGGCGACGATGGAGGCCTTGTACTTGAAGAAGCGGTCTCTCTGGCGGAAGTCCGCCACGAACTCCTTGAGGATGGAGACCGCGTTGAGGACCTGGTTGGAGGCCTCGCCCGCGAGGCGCTTGCCCAGGGGGCCCTCCACCTTCTCCTTCTGGAGGGGCGCGGAGCGCGCGGCCGTCATGACGCGCATGCCGGGGCTGGTGGGCGTGCGCGGCATGCCCGGCGTGGACGGTGCGCGGGGCATACCGGGATTCGTCGGCGTCCTCGGCTGGGTGCCGGGGTTGGACGCCGTCCGCGGAGGCTGCGTGCCGGGGGAAGAGGGCTTGCGACCGTCGCTCATCGGACACCGAGTGTAGAAGGCGGGGCCCGCCGGTGGCTACTGCCCCTTGAGCTGCTGCAGCGCCCGGGAGGCCACCGCGTTCTCCGGCTGTGCCTCCAGCACCTTGCCCAGCCAGCGCTCCGCCTCCCCGGCCGCCGTCTTCCGCGTCTCCGGGCGCGAGGACTTCATCGCCTGCTCGGTGAAGAGCAGTCCCAGGCGCAGGGTGAACTCCATGTTCTCCGGGTTTTTCTCCACCACATAGCGCAGCTCCCGCTCGGCGGCGGGGTAGTCCCCCTCGAGCTGGTACACGAGCGCCAGCTTGCCCCGGGGCGGCAGGGCGTCCGGTGTGAGGAAACGGGCCACGGTGAAGGCCTCGCGGGCGGCGGCCAGATCGCGCCGCTCCAGGTGCAGGTCCCCGAGCTGGAACCAGGCGGCATCCAGCAGCGGGTGCAGGGCCACGGCCTTCTCGAAGGCGGCGCGGGCCGCGTCCGCGCGCTGGCGGGCCAGGTACAGCTCCCCCAGGTACAGGTGGTTCTTGCCGTCCCGGGGCGCGCGCTCGATGGCCTGCTTGAACTCGTCCACGGCGCGCCCGGCGTCGTCCAGCCGCTGGTAGGCCAGCCCCAGCAGCGCGTGCACCACCGCCAGGTCCGGGTAGTCGTGGAGGATTTCCTCGAAGGCCAGGATGGCGTGCTGGGGCGCATCCAGGTCCTTCAGGTAGCGCAGGCCCTCCTCCAGCTTGGCCTCGGCCGTCTTGGGGAAGCCGGCGAACGGGTCGGCGATCTGCTCCATCAGCGCCCGTGCCGTGGCCACCTCGGCGGGAGCGGGGCGGCCGCGCACCACGGCGCCCAGGGCCTCCACCGCGCCGCTGGCGTCACCCGTGCGGTGCAGCGCCTTGGCCAGGGGCAGGCGCCAGCCGGTGCGCTCCGGGGCCAGCGTGGTGGCGCGGCGCAGCGGCTCCACGGCGGCGGCGTACTGCTCGGACTCCAGCCGCGCGAGGCCCAGGCGGTAGTGGTACTCGGCGGTATCCGGCGACAGCGCGATGGCGCGCTCGAAGGCGGCCACCGTGGGCGCGCCCGCGTCCCGGGCCCGGGAGAAGAGGGCGAGGCCCAGCATGTACTGGTCCACCGCGCGCTCGCTGGCGGCGATGCGCCCCTGCAGCTCCGAAATCCACGCGTCCGTCTGGCCCGCCTTCACGTGGGCTTCCGTGAGGGAGCGCGCCACGTCCTGGTCCCCCGGCGCCTTCAGGTGCAGCTCACGCAGGAGGGCCAGCGCCTTCTCTGGCTGGTTCTCCTCCAGGTATGCGCGGGCCTGGGAGTGGGCGTCGCGCGGACGGTCGCCGGAGGTGGAGGCCGCGGTGTGCGAGCAGCCGGTGGCCAGCCCCAGGCCCAGCACGGCGGCGCGGACCCAGGGAAGGAAGCGGAAGGGACGGGTCGTCTTCACGGTGGGGACGTCTCAGGTCGAGGAAGAGGAGGCGCGGGGACGGCGGCGGGTGACACCCTCGACGCCAGCGTCGGCGACGGCGTCATCCAGGTCACCGCCCTTGCCGCCGAGCTCCTGGCTGTCCGCGATGATGACCTCGCGCACGGCGCGGGCGAGCCCCTCGCGGTCGTTCTCGGCGAAGCCGGTGGTGTCGATGGGCTTGCCCACCTTCACGCGGATGGGGCCCGGGGTGATGTTCCACGAGTTCTTCGGCATCAGGTTGCCGGAGCCCTCGATGGTGACGGGGCAGATGGGCACGCGGGCCTTGAGGGCCAGGGCGAAGGGGCCCTTCTTGAAGGGGAGGATGCGGCCGTCCGGGGAGCGGGTGCCTTCCGGGTAGAGGAAGATGCTCGTTCCGCCGCGAATCTTCGCCGCCGCCGCGTCCAGCGAGGCGATGGCCTTGGAGCGGTTGCCGCGGTTGACGAAGACGTGGCCGGCGAGCGCCAGGTACCAGCCAATGAGCGGCACCCACTTGAGCTGGCTCTTGGCCACGTAGCGGAAGGGCACCGGCACCGCCAGGAAGTGCGCGGGGATGTCGATGGTGGACTGGTGGTTGGCCACGTAGATGGTAGGCCGCTTCGGGTCCACGTTCTCCCGGCCGATGACCTCCAGCTTCGCGCCGCCCGCCCACAGCAGCACCGGCGACCAGAGCTCGCGGGCCACCCAGACCGAGTTCGCGGGGTTCAGCGTCACCACCATGGCCAGGATGGCGAGGGGAAAGCAGACCAGCGTCCACACCCCGGCCACCAATATGCAAAAGAGCTTGCGCATCCCTCAGCCCCCCTCCGTGGGGCCGACGTGAAGGGCCGGTAGAGGCCCGGGCCCGCGGGCAGGCCCCGACCACGCCTCTTCCCAGACGGCCGGGCGGGCGGGCCTACCC
>NZ_JABBJJ010000228.1 GCF_012933655.1 Pyxidicoccus fallax
CAGCGGGGCGCCCCGAGGGGAGCACGCTCTCCCAGGCGGTGGTCGCCCCGGCGGCACCAGCTTCCTCACCCGCCGAGACGAAATAGTGGTACAGGCTGTCGGCTCGTACCGCGGCCTCGATTGACAACGCCCGAGGCTGTGGAGCTGACGGCACTGAGTGAGGAAGGATCAGGACGATGCCGAAGTTGAAGACCCGCAGTGGGGCGAAGAAGCGGTTCCAGGTGAAGAAGAGCGGCCAGGTCAAGCACGGCAAGGCCTACGGCAAGCACCTCTTCACGCACGGCAAGACGCCGAAGCAGAAGCGCGGCAACCGTGGCACGGGCCATCTGCGCGACATGGACGCGAAGAAGGTCATCAAGGAGCTGTTCCCCTACGGGGCGTGAGAGTCTGAAGGACGCAGTTCGCGTGGCCTCGTCGGAGCGGCGGTACGCCGACCCCGGGGGGCTCTAAACTACGCAGTCAGAGAAGTGAGTGTGTCATGCGCGTCAAGAAGGGTTTCAAGGCTCGTCGCCGTCGTAATCGCATCCTGAAGCTGGCCAAGGGTTACCGTGGCCGTCGCAAGAACTGCTACAAGCGCGCCAACCAGGCGGTCGAGCGGGCGTTGGACTACGCCACCCGTGACCGTGCGCAGCGCAAGCGGGACTTCCGCCGGCTGTGGATCGTCCGCATCAACGCGGCGGCTCGCACCGTGGGCCTGTCCTACTCGAAGCTGATTGCCGGCCTGGCCAAGTCGGGCATCGGCCTGAACCGCAAGGTTCTGTCCGACATCGCCATCGCGGACCCCTCGGGTTTTGCGGCCGTCGCCAACAGCGTGAAGGCGGCCTGAGATTAAGTCGGCCCGGCAGGGCTGGCGACAACACGGAAGGGGCGGTTGGCCTGGAGCGGGCCGCCCTCTCCGGATGAGTGAACGGGCTGCCTCTCCGGGGCGGCCCTTTTTTTTGCCCCGAGCCCAAGGGCTCACGGGGCGTGGAACGGAGGCGGAAGTCCATGCGAGATCGGTTGCTGGCGCTGGCGGAGGCCGCGCGGCGGGAGATCAGCGTCGCGTCGGAGCTGCCCGTGGTGGAGGCGCTTCGGGTCCGCTACCTGGGCAAGAAGGGCGAGCTGTCCGGAGTGCTGGGCGGCATGGGCAAGCTGCCCCCGGAGGAGCGGCGGGCGCTGGGCGAGGTGGCCAACACCGTCAAGGCGGAGCTGGAGAAGCTGCTCGCCGAGGCGGTGAAGCGCGCGGAGGACGCGGCGCTGGAGGCCCAGCTCAAGGGGCCGGGTCTGGACGTGACGCTGCCGGGGCGGACGGTGCCGCCGGGCAGCCGGCACCCGGTGTCCCGGACGATGGAGGACATCGTCCGCACGTTCTCGCGGCTCGGCTTCGACGTGGCCAGCGGCCCGGAAATCGAGCTGGACTACTTCAACTTCGAGGCGCTGAACCTGCCGAAGGACCACCCCGCGCGGGACATGCAGGACACGTTCTACGTGGACGAGGCCTCGCTGGGGCACGCGAAGAAGGCGGACAGCCCGGTGCTGCTGCGCACGCACACGTCGCCGGTGCAGGTGCGGTACATGCTCAACCGCAAGCCGCCCATCCGCGCGGTGATGCCGGGGCGCGTGTACCGGCGCGACTCGGACATCACCCACACGCCCATGTTCCACCAGGTCGAGGGCCTGCTGGTGGACAAGGACGTGACGTTCGCCGAGCTGAAGGGCTCGCTGGACGCGTTCGTGAAGGCGTTCTTCGGCTCGTCCACGCGCACGCGCTTCCGGCCGTCCTTCTTCCCCTTCACCGAGCCCTCCGCGGAGGTGGACATCTCGTGCACCTCGTGCGGCGGGAAGGGGTGCCGGGTGTGCAAGCAGACGGGGTGGCTGGAGGTGCTGGGCAGCGGCATGGTGCACCCCAACGTCTTCACCTCGGCGGGGTATGACCCGAACGAGGTGACGGGCTACGCGTTCGGCATGGGCGTGGAGCGCATCGCCATGCTGCGCTACCGCATCGACGACCTGCGGATGATGTTCGAGAACGACGCGCGCTTCCTCGAGCAGTTCTGAGTCCCTGTGGGGGCGTGGCCTCCATGTTCCAGCCGTTGGGCAAGAGGGTGGACCTGTGAAGATTTCGGTGAAGTGGCTGGGCGACTACGTGGCGCTGCCGCCGTCGGTGGACGAGCTGGCGCGCAAGCTGACCGCCGCGGGCCTGGAGATTGAGGGCCTGGAGCGTCCGTCCGAGGGGCTCCGGGGTGTGGTGGTGGCGCAGATCAAGGAGTCCGTGCAGCACCCCAACGCGGACAAGCTGTCCGTCACGCAGGTGGACATCGGCGGGACGGCGCTGCTGCAGGTGGTGTGCGGCGCGAAGAACTACAAGGTCGGCGACAAGGTGCCGCTGGCCACGGTGGGCACGAAGCTGCCCAACGGCGTGGACATCAAGCAGGCGGCGCTGCGCGGCGTGGACAGCTTCGGCATGCTCTGCTCGTCCAAGGAGCTGGGGCTGAGCGAGGAGTCCAGCGGACTGCTCATCCTCTCCCCGGACGCGAAGCCGGGCACGCCCATCGCCGAGGCGCTGGGGCTGGATGACGTGGTGCTGGAGGTGAACGTCACCCCGAACCGGCCGGACGCGCTGAGCCACCTGGGCGTGGCGCGCGAGGTGGGCGTGGTGACGGGCGCCGCGCTGAAGGTGCCCCAGCCGAAGCCGGCCGAGTCCGGCACGCCGGCGGCGGAGCGGGTGAAGGTGCGCGTGGACGCGCCGGACCGCTGCCCGCGGTACGTGGCGCGCGTGGTGGAGAACGTCACCATCAAGCCGTCGCCGCAGTGGATGCAGGACCGGCTGAAGGCGTGCGGCGTGCGCGCCATCAACAACGTGGTGGACGTCACCAACTACGTGAACCTGGAGTACGGCCAGCCGCTGCACGCGTTCGACCTGGACAAGCTGGGCGGGCAGGAGATCGTCGTCCGCCTCGCGCAGAAGGGCGAGAAGCTCACGACGCTGGACGGCAAGGAGCGCACGCTGGACCCGGATGACCTGGTCATCGCGGACGGGAAGCGGGCGCAGGCGCTGGCGGGTGTCATGGGCGGCGGGGACAGCGAGGTGACGCCGGGGACGACGCGGCTGGTGCTGGAGTCGGCGAACTTCGTGGGCTCCGGAGTGCGGCGGACGGCGAAGCGGCACGTGCTGCACACCGAGGCGTCGCACCGCTTCGAGCGCGGGGCGGACCTGGACGCGGTGGTGCCGGCGATTGACCGCGCGGCGCAGTTCATCGCGGAGCTGTCCGGTGGCACCGTGGCGCCGGGCCGGGTGGACGTGTACCCGGCGCCGAAGCCGCAGCGGAAGGTGACGCTGCGCTTCGCGCGGGTGGAGAAGGTGCTGGGCGTGACGGTGGCGGAGCCGGAGGTGCGGCGCATCCTGGCGGCGCTGGGCTTCAAGGCGGTGGAGGAGGGGACGGGGCAGGTGACGTACGAGGTGCCCCGGGCGCGCGTGGACGTGGAGCGCGAGGAGGACCTGCTGGAGGAGGTCGCCCGCGTGTACGGCTACGACAACATCCCGGCGCGGCTGCCGCGCGGGCTGCCCGAGCTGGCGCCGGAGCCGGCGCACGCCGAGGCGGAGCGGCGCATGCGTCACGCGCTGGCGGGGGCGGGGCTGGACGAGGTGGTGAACTACTCGTTCGTCGCGCCGAAGAACCTGGAGGTGCTGGGCGGGAAGGAGCAGCCGGTGGCGCTGCTGAACCCGCTGAGCGCGGAGCAGTCGGTGATGCGCACCAGCCTGCTGCCGGGCCTCTTGGAGAACCTGTCGCGCAGCGTGCGGCACCAGGTGGAGTCGGTGTCCATCTACGAGACGGGTCGGGCCTATTTCCGTGACCCGGAGGGTGGGCAGGGCCAGCGGCCGGCGGCGCGCGAGGTGCCGCGTGTGGGTGGCCTCGTGTGGGGCCTGCGGGGGGGTGGCCGGAGCTGGACGCAGAAGGACGCGAAGGCGGACTTCTACGACGCGAAGGGCGCGCTGGAGTCGGTGCTGGGCGCGCTGCGCGTGGACGGGGCGACCTTCACTCCGGGCGAGCACCCGGCGTACCACCCGCGTGCGTGCGCGCAGGTGAAGACGGCGGATGGGGTGCTGCTGGGCCACGTGGGTGAGCTGCACCCGCGCGTGGTGAAGGCACTGGGACTGCCGGAGGGGGTGTTCGCCTTCGAGCTGGATACGGAGCCGCTGTACGCGGCCGCCCGGCTGGTGCCCGAGTACCACCCGCTGCCGCGCTTCCCGGCGGTGCTGCGCGACCTGGCCGTGGTGGTGCCGGTGGAGCTGCCGAACGACGAGGTGCGGCGGGTCATCCTGGAGGTGGGCAAGCCGCTGGTGGAGGACGCCAGCGTGTTCGACGTGTACACGGGCAAGCCCATCCCCGAGGGGCAGAAGAACCTGGCGTACGCGCTGCGCTACCGCGCACCCGAGCGGACGCTGACCGACGTGGAGGTCAACGAGGCGCACCAGCGCATCGTCGACGAGGTGAAGCAGCGGCTGGGGGCCGCGCTGCGCGCCTGAATTCCTGAATGAAGTCAGAGGGTTGACACGTCTCCGGGAAGACTGCAACAGTGCCTTCGCGTTCATCGCACCGAGGGCATCCCGAGGAATCGCATGACGAAGGCGGACATCATCGAGGGCGTCTACGAGAAGGTCGGCTTCTCGAAGAAGGAGTCGGCCGAGATCGTGGAGCTCGTGTTCGACACCTTGAAGGAGACGCTGGAGCGCGGAGACAAGATCAAGATCTCCGGGTTCGGCAACTTCCAGGTGCGCCAGAAGAAGGCGCGGGTGGGTCGGAATCCGCAGACGGGCAAGGAGATCGAGATCTCGGCCCGTCGGGTGCTGACCTTCCGGCCGAGCCAGGTGCTGAAGAGCGCCCTGAACGGCGAGGCGCCGCCGGAGAACCACGCGGAAATCGACGCGCGCGACGAGGCAGCGGCGGACGCGGCGGAGGCCCGGGGCGAGGACTTCGACGAGGAGGGAATGGAGGACGCGGAGGGGTGAGTTTTTCCACGGTGGCCCGCTGCTCTTGCTTGACCTGAGCGTCGTGTGGGGGCATAAGGGCGCACCGTTTCACGACGGCAACGGCAGCAGCAGTGCCGGGGCGTAGCGCAGCCTGGTAGCGCACTTGCTTGGGGTGCAAGTGGTCGCAGGTTCAAATCCTGTCGCCCCGACCATCGAAGGCCCTGGAGTTTCCGGAGAAATCCGGTGACTCCAGGGCCTTCACCTTTACGGCAACCACTCCTTCGTCGAGGCGATGCTGCGCTTCAGGCAGCAGGCCCGGCTCGCGACAGGGTGGAGGCGCGGCGCGACTTCGAGGCGAGCGTCCGTCCGCTGGGGACGGGCAACACCGGCGTGCGCACCGTCGAGTTCGACGTGACTCTTCGGCTCTATCCCCTCGACGGCGTCATCGGCTCCCCAGCAGGAACAGGGCGCGCGTGCCCGGGCCTCAGCGTGGGGCGTAGCCGTCCGAGAGCGTTCTCAGGAAGGCGACGATGGCCTGCTCCTCCTGCGGCGAGAGGCCCAGGTTGCCCAATTCGGTGGTGTTGACGTTCAGCCCCACCTCCGGGACGGGCCAGCAGTCCACGCCCGGGATGCCCGGGATTTCGATGAGGCACACCGGCAGCACGTCCCGCGTGTTGTAGAAGTGGACGATGGCCTCGAGGTCCTTGAAGTAGCCGTTGTGGGCGTAGGCCTTCACGAACCCGGGGAAGGGCCGCTTGTCCACGTTGCGCAGCGTGGGGACCTTGACCTTGCCCAGGTTGGCGCGCGCGTAGGCCGCCCACTCCGGGCGCGTCTGCAGGAAGGCCCCCAGGCCCAGGTCCACGTAGAAGGGCCCGAGCGGGTTGAACTGGAACTGCCAGTACCAGGGGTTGAGCAGGTTCCTCGGCACGCCGAGGTTGTCGTAGGTGAAGTCGGTGAAGAGCGGCGGCGGGTGGCAGTTGGCGCACTGGCCCTTGCCCTTGAAGAGTTCCAGGCCCCACTCCTCCTGCCGGGTGAGGGTGGCGCGGCCCTCCCGCCACGCGTCGTACTTGGAGGAGAAGGCGTTGACCTCGGGCGAGTCCTCGTAGGCGGCGATGGCCAGGGCGATGGAGTCATACGCGCGCGCCACGTTCTGGCAGATGCCGGCGCCGTAGACGGTCCGGAAGAGGTCGCCATAGGGGCCCGTGCAGACCTTGGCCACCACCACGGCCTCGCTGGGGTTGTTCTGCTCCACGGGGTTGAGGAAGGGCCCCTGCGCCTGGTCCGCGGCGGGGTTGCCCAGCTCCTCTCCGGTGGCGCGGCCGTCCCAGAAGTTGCCGCCCACGAAGAGCCCCTCCGCCGGGTCCGCCAGGTGGAGGATGGGCGCCGGAGTGGCATAGGCGGACGAGGGAGGCTTGCGGTTGCCGAAGCGCCCCTTCACGGCCCCCTCGTAGACGGAGCCGGTGAGGTTGATGAACAGCAGTGGCCCCGTCCAGCCCACCTCGGGGCCATGGCAGATGGCGCAGGGCTGGCCGCGGGGCTCCGACAGCCGCCGGTCGAAGAAGAGGAGCTTGCCGAGCCGCTCCTTGGGCGTCAGCGCGCGGCCGGCCCGGGCCTCGGTGGCCTTCGGTCCGGAGTCCGCCAGGGCCTCGGCCAGCGTGGCCTCGAAGACGGCCTCGGCGCGGGCGACCGCCTCCGGGTCGTGAGTCGAGGGAGCCTGGGCGTCCGCCGCCAGCGGCTTCTCTGGGAGCGGAGCCCGCGACTCCGACGCGACGTCGCCTGCGAGCACTCCCCCCACCATGAGCGATAGGAACAGCCCACCTCGCATCAATGACATATCCCCCCCTGTGGCTTGATTGAGGCGGCCATGCTGTTCCTCTGGCCGTGGGCCAGCCACTGGCCCGGGGACGTGGTGATGTGTCCTCCTCCGCGGAGTGTCTTCGGGTATCGGAAGGCTGGAAGGCCTGTTCCGCCAGCACCCAGGCGGGCGCGTGGGCTGGGGCGCGGCGCGACGGCTGCGTGGCCGCTCGCGCCATGGCGCAAGCCCCGCGGCCGGGGACGCCAGCGCACCGGGCGCGCCAGTGGAGCGCGCAGTGCTTACCGAAAGGGTATGCACATGCAACGGGACTGGCGTCAGCAGTACGTGGACAAGGTCGTCACCGCCGAGGAGGCGATTCGCGGCATCCCTCCGGGGAGGCGCATCCTCATCGGCTCGGGCGCGGCGGAGCCGGTGACGCTGGTCCAGGCCCTGGTTGAGAAGGGCGAGCACCTGGCCGACAACGAGGTGGTGCATCTGCTGACGCTCGGCCCGGCGCCCTATGTGGAGCCCACGCACGCCCGGCGCTTCCGCCACATCGCCTTCTTCATCGGCCCCAACGTACGCCAGGCCGTGCAGGAGGGCAGGGCGGACTTCATGCCGGTCTTCCTCTCGGAGATTCCAGAACTCATCCGCAGCCGCCGCGTCCGCATCGACGTGGCGCTGCTCCAGGTGAGCCCGCCGGATTCCCATGGCTACGTCAGTCTCGGCGTGTCCGTGGACGTGGTGCGCAGCGCGGTGGACGCGGCAACCCTGCTGATTGCCGAGGTGAACCCGAACATGCCGCGCACGCACGGCGACTCATTCCTCGACGTGCGCCGTATCCACCACCTCGTGCCCGTGGACGTCCCCCTGCTGGAGGCCCACGCCGAGCCGGCGGATGAAGTCTCACGCCAGATTGGCGCGCACATCGCCCGGCTCATTCCGGACGGGGCAACGCTGCAGACGGGCATCGGAAAGATTCCGGATGCGGTGCTGGCGCAGCTTGGCGGCCACCACGCGCTGGGCATCCACACGGAGATGCTGTCCGACGGCGTCATGCGCCTGGTGGAGGCGGGTGCCATCACCGGACGCAGGAAGACGTTGCTGCCCGGCAAGCTGGTGACGTCCTTCATCATGGGCAGCCGCGAGCTCTATGCCTGGGCACACGAGAACCCGGCCATCGAGATGCGCCCGAGCGACTTCACCAACGACCCGATGACGGTGGCGAGCAACGAGAACATGATTGCCATCAACGGCGCGCTGGCGGTGGACCTCACCGGGCAGGTGGCGGCGGACACACTGGGCGGGTGCTTCTTCTCGGGTATCGGTGGGCAGGTGGACTTCATGCGTGGGGCGCGCCGGAGCCGGGGAGGAAAACCCATCATCGCGCTGCCCTCGACGGCGAAGGCAGGCACGGTGAGCCGCATCCAGGCCGCGCTGGAGCCGGGCACGGGCGTCGTCACCAGCCGGGGCGACGTGCACTACGTGGTGACGGAGTATGGCGTCGCGGACCTCTGGGGCAGGAACATCCGCGAGCGCGCCCTGGCGCTCATCGCCATCGCCCATCCGGACTTCCGGGGCGAGCTGATGGCCGCGGCCAAGGGGCGCAAGTGGGTGCTTCCGGACCAGGTGGTGCCCCGCGTGCGCTACCCCTGGGCGGAGGAGCGGCTGGAGCGCACGCTGTCCGGGGACTCCCTGCTCATCCGCCCGGCGCGCATCACCGATGAGCGCGCGTTGCAGGACCTGATGTACGGCCTGTCGAGCGAGAGCTGCTACCGGCGCTTCCTGGGATTCAAGAAGGAGCACCCGCACGAGGAGATGCAGCGGCTCGTGGACCTGGACTACGAGCACGACATGGCGCTGGTGGCCTGCCCGCGGGGAACGGACGAGGTGGTGGGCGTGGTGCGCTACATCGTGGACCCGGCCACCCGGCTGGCGGACGTGGACTTCGTGGTGCGCGACGACTGGCAGGGGCGGGGCGTGGGAACGGTGCTGATGCGCCGCATCCGCGAGGCCGCCACGGCGCGAGGCATTCCTGGCTTCCAGGCGGACGTGCTCGCGACGAACAAGCCCATGATGGACGTCTTCCACGAGAGTGGCCTGCCCATCCGCTCGCGCCGCGAGGGTGCCGTCTACCACCTGGAGATGCGCTTCCCTGCGGGTCCCCCGGTGGAGCCGAGTTCCGTCAGGCCGTTAGGACGGGCGGCCCCGCGACACGCCGACCCAGGTGGCGAAGCTGTGCCCGCTCCATCAGCTCATGTGCCGCGACCAGGAGGGGCTTCATGAGTGCCATGCGAGGGCCGGGGCGGTAGTCGGCGCGCACCCGGACCAGCAGCCGGGTCGCATCCCTTCCCACCGGCTGGAGCACGAAGGCCCAGGTCGACTGATACGGCAGCCAGCCCGGGTCCGGCGGTCGACCGGGTAGCAACGACGGAGAGCCCAGGACGAGCAGGCGCTCCGGCTCCAGGCGGAGCACGCCGAACCCGTCGGCGCCCGTGGGGCGCGCGGGGATGATGTCCCCGACAGACAGGTGCTGGAACCGCGGGAGGATGCGGTCCGCGCTGGGGATGCCCGCATTGTCCAGGCGGTCCAGGCTGTACCAGCCCCCGCGCTGGCAGCCCATCTGGACGAGCCAGGGCCAGACACGGCTGGGAGGCGCATCGAGGGTGCGCGCGTGCGTCCGCTGCAGCCGCGCCATCGGGATGAGCTCATCGCCAGGCAGGGCCACCTGCCTCTCCGACCTCGCGGGGCCCAGCTCCCGCCGCAGCCTGTGGAGCTCGCCCTTGCGGATGGCCCGGGAGAACCGGCCAATCAGCCACCAGTACCGCCGGAAGCGTGCCCATGAGGCCGCATCGGTCGCCGTCACCCGTAGCTCGACGCCAATCCAGGAGCCGCCTCCTTCGCGCGGGTCCACCCGTAGGTTCCAGGTGAGCTTGCCGAAGCCCGGCTGCTCGAACGCGGTGAAGCGCTCGGGCGTCACTTCCACGAAGTCGATGCGCGGTTGCCAGAAGCGGCCGATGGAGCCGACCACCAGCTCGCGCCCGGGCTCCTCGCCCAGCAGGACGAAGCCATTTCCCGGCGCGACGATGTCCTCGATGCGCATGGTGTGGCTCCGCGGCGGCGGCCCGCCGCGAAGCCGTCCGCGGATGCGCTGGGGAAGCAGCCGGAGGGCGAAGAGCCAGCGGATGAACGGGATGTGGCTCAGGTCGATGGCGCGCACCGCGGCCCAGGCCCGCTCGGGAGTCGCGGCAACGGCGACCCGGTCCACTTCGCGCAGCGAGCAACCCGGCATGAATTCGTGGATGAGCGACATGCACTCATCAGGTGTGCCGCGCGCCAGGGGGCCGCAAGCAGTGAGAGGGCGAGCGGCCAGCATTACCGGATGCCCGGCTGTTCCCTTCCACGGAACAGTTTGGCCCCAACCAGGTCTCCCACGCCGCGCAGGGCGCTGGACGAGGCGCCCTCAGAGCTTGTAGCCGAAGCGGCGCAGCAGCTCCTTGCGCTCGCGGACGTCCGCCTCCTGCTCCACGCCGAGCGGGGGCTGGCCGTCCACCACGCCGAGAATCGCGCGACCCTGCTCCGTCCGGGCAATCACGACCTCCACCGGATTCGACGTGGCGCAGAAGATGCGGCACACCTCCGGCACCTGCTTGATGGCGTTGAGGACGTTGACGGGGAAGCCCTCTCGCAGGAATACGATGAACGAGTGGCCCGCGCCCAGGGCCCGCGCGTTCTTCACCGCGAGCGCCATCAACGCCTCGTCGTTCCCCGAGCGCCGCACGAGCCGCGCGCCGGAGGCTTCGCAGAAGGCCAGACCGAACTTGAGGACCGGCGAGCTGCCCGCCAGCACCTCGTGGAGGTCCTCCACCGTCTTGATGAAGTGCGACTGGCCGAGGATGAAGTTGAGGTCCTCGGGCTTCTCGATGCGCACCGTCTCCAGCTCCATCACGTACCTCCCTGGCGCGACTCCGCGCGCTCCACCTGGACGGCCGTCACCTTGTACTCGGGCGTGCGGGTGTACCCGTCCTGCTGTGGACCGATGACGGCGTTGATGAAGACCTCGGGCGTGTGGAAGGTGGTGAAGAGCTCACCGGGGCGCACGCCCTCCGCGCGGCGCACCCGCAGCACCGCCTCGCCGTGGCGGCTGCGCACCCGCACGCGCACTCCGTCCTCCAGGCCCAGGCGCTCCGCGTCCGCGGGCGCCATGTCCAGCCAGTCCTCCGGCTGGAGCGCCGCGTGGGGCGTGCGCATCGTCATCGTCCCCGCGTTGAACTGGTACAGCCGCCGGCCCGTCACCAGCACGAAGGGACGCTCCTCCGTGCGCGCCTCGGGCGAGGGCGTGTAGTCGATGCGGCGCAGCGCCGCCCGGGGTCCACCGGCGAAGCCGTGCGTGTGCAGCACCCGCGTGCCCGGATGCGTCTCGTCGGGGCAGGGCCACTGCAGGCCTCCCGCCTCCAGGCGCGCGTACGACAGGCCCGCTCCCGCCGGCCACACCCGCCGCACCTCGTCCCAGACCTCCTCCGGAGACTGGAAGGAGAAGCCCTCGGGGTGCCCCAGTGCGCGCGCCGCGCGGCAGAGAATCTCCCAGTCCGGCAGCGACTCGCCGACGGGAGCCAGCGCCCGGCGCACCCGCTGCACGCGCCGCTCGCCGTTCATGAAGGTGCCATCCTTCTCGAAGGACGTGCTCGCGGGCAGGAAGACATGGCCGCACGCGCGCGCCGTCTCGGTGAGAAAGAGGTCCTGCACCACCACCAGATCCAGCCGTTCCAGTGCCTCGCGGGTGGTGCGCGCGGTGGGGTTGGTGAGCAGCACGTCATAGCCGAAGGCCCACAGCGCCTTGAGGCGGCCCTCGTGCGCCGCGTCCATCATCGCCATCAAATCCATTCCGGCAGAGGAGGGGAGCGGCTCGCCCCATGCGGCTTCGAAGCGCGCCCGGTTCGCCTCCAGCGGGGCGTAGCCGGTGAGGTGCCCCGGCTCGCAGCCCATGTGCGCGGAGCCCTGCACGTTGTTCTGCCCGCGCATCGGGTTGACGCCCGTGCCCGGCTTGCCGAGGTTGCCCGTCAAGAGCGCCAGGTTGACGAGCGTCATGACGCTCTCGGTGCCCTGCACATGCTCCGTCATGCCCAGCCCGTGCACCATCATGGACGGACCGTGCGTGGCATACAGGCGCGCGGCCCGGCGGATGGCCTCCGCGTCCACGCCGCAGAGCCTCGCGGCGCGCTCGGGCGTCCAGTCGCGGATGAAGGCCCGGAAGTCCTCCACCGCGTCCACGCGCTCGCGCAGGTAGGCCTCGTCCGTGAGGCCCTCGGTCACCACCACGTGGGCGAGCGCGTTGAGCAGCGGCACGTCCGTGCCGGCGCGGGGTTGCAGGTGCACGTCCGCGTAGCGCGCCAGCTCGGTGCGGCGCGAGTCGATGACGATGAGCTTCGCCCCGCGCAGCGCGGCCTGCTTGATGCGGGCGCCCACGACGGGGTGGCACTCGGTGGTGTTGCTACCGGCCACCAGCAGCGTGCGCGCGTGCTCCACGTCCTCGAAGGAGTTGGTGGCCGCGCCCGTGCCGAGCATGGCCTTGAGGGCGGCGGCGCTGGGGGCGTGGCACACGCGCGCGCAGCAGTCCACGTTGTTCGTCCCCAGCACCACGCGGGCCAGCTTCTGCGCGAGGTAGTTCTCCTCGTTGGTGGCCCGCGCCGAGCCTAGCATGGCCAGCGCGTCCGGCCCGTGGGCCTCCCGCAGGCGCCGCAGCCGTGTGGCCACGAAGTCCAACGCCTCGTCCCAGGAGGCGCGCCGCCAGCCGCCGTCCTCGCGCAGCATGGGCACGGTGACGCGGTCCGGTGCCTCGCCGAAGCCGAAGGCATAGCGGCCCTTGGAGCACAGGTGGCCCCGGTTGGAGGGGCCCTCGCGCGAGGGGCGCACGGTGACGATGCGGCCGCCGCGCGTGCCCACGTCCATCTCGCAGCCCACCCCGCAGTACGGGCAGGTGGTGCGCGTCCAGGCCTCGGGCCAGCCCCTGTCCCTCAACGTCCGGTCCTCCAGCGCGCCGGAGGGGCAGCTGTCCACGCAGGCCCCGCACGACACGCAGGAACTCTTCGCCAGCGACGGCCCGTCCGGGAGGATGCGGGTGTCGGCGCCGCGGTTCCACACGCGCCAGACGAACTGTCCCTGCACCTCGTCGCAGATGCGCACGCAGCGGTAGCAGTGGATGCACTGGGACATGTCCACGTGGATGTAGGGATGCGAGTCGTCACGCAGCTCCGGCGGGTGCGCGCCGCGCAGCTCGTCCTCCAGGCCGTACTCGCGCAGCGCGCGGTGGAAGGGCTTGTCCGGCTGGCGCGCCACCGCCTCGGCCGGGTACTCCGAGGCCAGGAGCCGCAGCAGCACCTTGCGCTGCGCCTCCACCATGGGCGAGCGCGTGTGCACCACCATGCCGTCCGTCACCGGCTGGGTGCAAGCCGCCACGGGCCGGCCGCAGCCGTCCACCTCCACGATGCAGGCGCGGCAGGCCCCCACCGGCGTCATCCGCGAGTCATGGCACAGGGCGGGGACGGAGATGCCCAGCGTCTCCAGGGCGTGCAGGAGGGTGCCCGGCTCGCACTCACGCGGCTGCCCATCCACGGTTATGTGAAGCATGCCCGGACCTCCTCTCCGTAGTAGCGCAGCACGCTGGCGGCGAACTCCCCCAGGCCGACGCCATGTCCGCACAGGCTGGTGAGGCGCAGCGCCTCGACGACGTCCTCCCAGCCGTCCGCGTGGGGCGCCGGGCCCGTCTCCAGCACGCGCGCGAAGAGCCGCTCCACGTGCCGGGCCCCGAGGCGGCACGGGGTGCACTTGCCGCACGACTCGTAGGCCCCGAAGGAGAAGACGTGGTGCACCAGCGCGGCGATGGACGTGTGCGCGTCGAAGGCCACCACGCCGCCATGGCCCACCGAGGCGCCCACGGCCTTGAGCTCGTCGAAGCCCAGCGGCGTGTCCAGCAGTCGCGGGGGGAGGACGCCCGCCAGGGGTCCGCCGATGAGGACGCCCTTGAGCGGCCCGGTGCGCAGCCCGCCTCCCAGCTCCTCCACCACCGTGCGCACCGGCACTCCCAGCTCCACCTCGTAGAGCCCGGGGCCGTGGAAGAGGGAGTTGAGTGACAGCACCTTCGTGCCCCTGCTGCCGGGGATTCCCAGCGCCGCGTACGCCTCGCCGCCATGGCGTGAAATCCACGGGAGGTTGCAGAGCGTCTCCACGTTCTGCACCAGCGTGGGCCGGCCGTGGAGGCCCGCCTGGGCGGGGTAGGGCGGCCGGGCGCGCACGAAGGGGCGGCGGCCCTCCAGGGCGTTGAGCAGCGCCGTTTCCTCGCCGCACAGGTAGCTGCCGCGCCCCACCTCCAGCGAGATTTCACAGGAGAAGCCGCTGCCCAGGATGTCATGGCCCAGCAGGCCTGCGCGGTGGGCCTCGTGCAGGGCCACGTGCAGGACGCATGCGGCCAGGGGGTACTCCTTGCGCACGTAGAGGTAGCCCCGGTGCGCTCCCACCGCGTACGCCGCGAGCAGCAGTCCTTCCAACACCGCGTGGGGGTCCTCCTCCAGGAGGAAGCGGTCGATATAGGCCCCGGCGTCGCCCTCGTCCGCGTTGGCCACCACGTACTTCTCCGCGCCGGGAGCGGCGGCCACCGCGCGCAGCTTGCGGCCGGTGGGGAAGCCCGCGCCCCCGCGGCCCCGCAGCCCGGACCTCTCCACCTGGGCGATGAGCGACTCGGGCGTCGAGGACAGCGCCTGCTCCAGGGCTCCATAGCCGCCCTGGCGGGTGTAGTCGGCGAGGGTGCGTGCCCCACCGCTGGCGATGCGCTCGAGGACGATGGCGCGCGGGGACCGCACCTGTGCCGTGGGGCGGGCACGCTCACGGGTGGTGGCGGGCGCCGCGTAGCAGGTGCCGAGGCAATAGACGCGGGCCTCGGCCTGGACGGCCTGTTGCCAGCACTCCGGCTGGAGGTGGCGCGCCACGAAGCAGGCGGTGCCCTGGCAGGCCCGGTCGCCGAGGGGGCCGTGCCCCAGATGGTAGAAGGACTCCAGCTCTGACGTGCCCCCTCCTGGCGTCATGCGTGCCTCCCCCAGCGGCGCGAGTTGGTGGCCGCGAGCCTCCTGCGAGGATGAGGATAGGGATGGGACTCACGCTCCAGAGGGACCGGGCAACCCACGCCTCGGCGCGCCCGTGCTCCTCTTCCCTGGCCACGGGACCCACACTCTCCACCACACCCGGGCCTGAGGCGTCTTCACTGGCGACGCGTTCTTCGCCGGGGAGATGGGGCGCATGGGCCTCCAGAACCCGGAGCGGACGCACGAGAACGCCGCCCGCCTCTACCGCGCCCTCCACCAGAAGGAGCTGCCGCTGGGGGACCAGATACTCCTAGCCGGCCCGTGACGGGGGAGGTGGCGCTCGGCGTGCCCCTCCGCTCCGGTTGCACCGAGCCGCGGGCATGCGCTGCGTCCAGGAAGGAGGACGCGCGCGGGGACGTCCCGCCACCGGGCCGTGCGACTGGACGCACGCCCGCAGCGTCCGGGGAGGCGTCATGTCGCTCGCGAGGTTCTGCCGCAAGCCGGTGGCCATCATCCAGCCCATGCAGAGCGTGGCCGAGGCAGCCGAGGCCATGCGCGACCGGCATGTCGGCGCGCTCGTGGTGGTGGGGGAGGACCTGCGTCCGGTGGGCCTGCTGACCGACCGGGACATCGTCACCCGGGTGGTGGCCGGGCGGAAGGACCCGACCGCCGTCGCCATCTCGGAGGTCATGTCTCCGGAGCTCATCGTGGCGCGCGTGGAGGACTCCATCGACAAGACGCTCTTCACCGTCCGGCAGCACGGCGTGCGCCGCCTGCCCATCGTCGACGAGCAGGGGCGCGTGGTGGGGCTCGTCTCCCTCGACGACCTGTGGGTGCTGCTGTCCGCGGAGCTGGACCAGACCGCCGCCGCCGTGCGCGACAACCAGGGGCCTTGAGGCCACGGGCTCAATCCCGTCTCCGGAAGAAGGGCCCCTTGGCCTTCTCCGCGGCCGCGACGTAGAGGACGGTGATGACGGCCACGGCCACGAGCAGGGTGGCGGGAGGCCGCACGAAGCCGAGCGCGCTGGCGAAGGGGAGGAAGGGCACGAGGAAGGTGAGCACGGTGACGGCCGCCGTGGACGTGAGCAGCAGCGTGCCAGGACGGCTGTGGTGGAAGGGCCGGCGCGTGCGCACCACCAGCGCGATGACCAGCTCCGTCAGCAGCGACTCGATGAACCAGCCCGTGCGGAACAGCTCGGGGCCGGCGTGGAACAGGCTCAGCAGCACCCCGAAGGTGAGCAGGTCGAAGAAGGAGCTGAGCAGGCCGAAGGCGACCATGAACCTCGCGATGAGGCGCATGTCCCAGCGCCGGGGCCTGTCCATCAGCTCGGGGTCCACGCTGTCGCCCGCCAGCCCCACGGCGGGAATGTCGGAGAGGAAGTTGTTGAGGAGGATCTGCCCCGGCAACAGCGGGAGGAAGGGCAGGAACAGCGAGGCGACCGCCATGCTCATCATGTTGCCCAGGTTCGCGCTCGTCGTGGTGAGGATGTACTTGAGCGTGTTCGCGAACGTCCTGCGCCCCTCCTCGATGCCGCGCCGGACGACGTCCAGGTGGCGCTGGAGGAGGACGAAGTCCGCGGCCTCCCGGGCCACGTCCGCGGCCTGGTCGACGGAGATGCTGGCATCGGCCGCGTGCATGGCCGGGGCGTCGTTCACCCCGTCGCCCAGGAAGCCCACCACGTGCCCCTTCTTCTTCAGCGCGAGGATGATGCGCTCCTTCTGCGTCGGGTCCACCTCGACGAAGAGCTCCGCCAGCTCGGCTTGATGCCACAGCGCCTCGTCGGTCAGCTGGTGGAGCCGCGCCCCCGTCAGCACCCGCGTGGTGCCGAGCCCCACCTGCCGGGCCACGTGCTCCGCCACCCGGCGGCTGTCGCCGGTGATGAGCTTGATGCCCACGCCCAGCCGGGACAGCTCGAGGATGGCGTCCCGGGCTCCCTCCTTCGGCCGGTCGACGAAGACGAGGAACCCCCTGAAGGTCAGCTCGCGCTCATCCTCCCGCACGTAGCGCTCCCGGGCCTCGATGGCGCGGGTGGCCAGCGCCAGGAGGCGGACGCCCTGCTCGCCCCACGCGTCCGCGCGGCGCTGGAGCTCCGCCCTCCGCCGCGCGTCCAGGGGCGTCCCGTCCGCGGCGTGGGTGCAGGCCTGGAGGACGTGCGCGAAGGCCCCCTTGGTGATGAGCTGGACCCCGGCCTCCCGGCGGACGATGACCGACAGGCGCTTGCGCACGAAGTCGTAGGGAATCTCGCCGAGCTTCTCGGCGGAGTCCGGCGGGGGGCGGCTCGCGCGGAGGATGGCCTCGTCGAGCGGATTCGACAGGCCCGTCTGGAACGCGGCGTTGAGGGCCGCCAGCGCGAGGACGTCCTCCGAGGGCTGGCCCGCGGCGTCATGGGCGCCCTGGAGGCTGACGACGCCCTCCGTCAGGGTCCCCGTCTTGTCGGTGCACAGCACGTCCATGCCGCCGAGGTTCTCGATGGCGCTGAGTCTGCGCACCAGCACGCCCCGGGCGGCCATCGCCTGCGAGCCGGTGGAGAGATTCACGTTGAGGATGGCCGGCAGCAGCTCCGGGCTCAGCCCCACCGCGAGCGCGAGGGCGAACAGGAGCGTCTCCACCGGAGGCCTGTCCAGCAGGACATTCACCGCCACGACCACCAGCACCATCACCACCATGGTGGTGAGCAGCACGTGCCCGAACTGCCGCAGCCCCCGGTCGAACTCCGTCTCGGGCGCACGCAGGGCCAGGCGCCTGGCGATGCCGCCGAAGGCCGTGTCCCGGCCCGTCGCCACGACGAGACACCTGCCGGTGCCGTTGCGCGCGTGGGTGCCCCGGAAGACGCAGTTGCCGCGCTCGACCAGCGCCGCTCCGTGGGCGGCGTCGCCGGGCCGCTTCTCCACCGGGAAGCTCTCTCCCGTCAGCACCGCCTGGCTGACGAACAGGTCCGTCGCCTCCAGCACCCGTGCGTCCGCGGGCACCACGCTCCCCGCCGACAGGAGCACGACGTCGCCAGGGACGATGTCCGCGAGCGGCACGGTGGCGGTCCGCCCGTCCCGGAGGACCTCCACCCCGGTCGCGACGCGCTCGCGCAGCCGGGAGAGGGTGACCTGGGCCTTGTACTCGCGCGAGTAGCCGAGCAGCACGCTGCCGAGGACGATGGCCAGGACGATGACCGCATCGCTCCAGTCGCCGGTGAACGCGGAGATGACCGCCGCGACGACCAGGAGGAGGACCAGGGGACTCTTGAGCTGGAGCCAGATGACGCCGAGGTGGGACGGCGGCCGGGTCTCCTCCAGCGCGTTCGTGCCGTACAGCGCCAGCCGCCGAGCGGCCTCGTCCGTGGACAGCCCCTGGGGCGTCGTCCGCAGGGATTCGAGCAGGGCCTGGGGGGACAGGGCCCAGTAGCGCTCGACGGGTGGAGGCCGGGCCGCCACCCGTTGCTCCCGGAGCTCGCCCCGGGACAGCAGCAGCCCCGGCAGCAGGGGGACGTAGAAGCTGAACCCGCGGAACAGGAGCGTCCCCGAGAGCGCCGCCTCCAGGGGGACGCCCATCAGGTTCAGCAGTCCGATGGAGGCGGCCTCGAAGGTGCCAAGCCCACCGGGGATGACGCCCAGCGTCCGGGCGAGGGTGGACAGCATGAAGGCGCTGAAGACGCCCGTGGGCGGCGCGTCCACTCCGACCGAGCGCAGGAGGGCCCACAGCGTGCCCGCGTCGAGCAGGTGGATGATGAAGTTGAAGCCGGTGGCCTCGGCCAGCACGCGAGGGCTGTGGGCGAGCGAGGGCGGGGCCTCGGCGAGGGCCTCCAGGAGCGTCTTCGCGCCGGGGATGCGGGCGAAGAGCCGGGGCGGCTGGACGGGCCCGCCCCCTCGGGACAGGCGCAGGAGCAGGGCGATGAGCGAGCCGCTGAGAATGACGAGCACCGCCGTGGCAAGCCACACCAGCGTCCGCGCCTCGCCGACCCAGCTCGACATGCCGAGGGCGACCAGGAGCGCGAGGATG
This sequence comes from Pyxidicoccus fallax, assembly GCF_012933655.1. Lineage (GTDB taxonomy): Bacteria > Myxococcota > Myxococcia > Myxococcales > Myxococcaceae > Myxococcus > Myxococcus fallax. Next base: position 18,813 of record NZ_JABBJJ010000228.1, read on the forward strand.
AGCGCGGTGTAGTTGGTCATCGTCTCCACGACGACGCAGGCCATCACCGGCCCGCGGGCCACGCCGCGCCGTTCGAGGCCATTGACGATGAGCGCCGCGCCGCTGATGCCGGCGGAGGGAAGGGCCTGGTCGATGAAGAGCTTGGCGACGCTCATCGAGTAGAGCGCGCCAAGGGGGACGCGGAAGGGCGTTCGTGCCAGCACGGACCGCCACACGGCCGACTGCGACAGGTACGTCGCCGCCTGGAGGAGGGCGGCGAGCAGCAGCCAGGCGGGAGCCGAGCGCTTCAGCAGCAGCGCGAACTCGCGCTCCTCCGTCCAGCGGGTGGCGACCAGGATGACGGCCGCCAGCAGCGCCAGCCCGAAGCCCCACTTGCGCCAGTCCCGCCGGGCCATCAGAACACTCCACTGCCAGGCGGGTCCAAGCGCCGCGCGGCGGGCGCGGTGTGGCGCTGGCTCCAATGGAACGATGAGGGGCCCCTGCCGTGACGCAAGGGAGGGGCCGACCTCGTCGAGGGGCCGCCCCTTGGGTGCCCCCATGCCGCGCTTGGGCTCACGCCCACTGGAGGACGAGGGCGCCGTCCGTGTCCAGCCACGTCCGGGTTCCCAGCCGGCGCCCCTCCCGGTCCAGGACGCCACACAGCCACTCGACGTCCCGCCGCGAGGCCCGATGGGGCCGGAGCTGGCGCAGCTGCATGGGGAGCATGCGCAGGCCGGAGAGCCGGCCGCTCGTCCCGTCCACCGACGCCAGATACATCAGCGTCAGGTCCGGCCGGTACTCCGCGTAGCCGTGGATGCCTTCGTAGTCGTTCAGGAAGTCCCCGCAGCCATGGAGGATGAGCCGGCCCTGGTGCACCTCGATGCCGCGGGGGTGGTGCGAGGAGTGGCCATGGACGACGTCGACGCCGGCCTCCTCGACGAGCGCATGGGCGAAGGCCCGCTGCGCCCCTGACACCGGGTAGCCCCAGTTGTCGCCCCAGTGGATGGAGGCGATGACGACGTCCCCCTCGCGCTTGACGGACGCCACCCGCTCGCCCAGGCGTCGCGCCGTGACGGGGGACAGGTCCGGCAGCCGGTCCACGCCGGGCGTGTCCACTCCCGCGGCCCACTCCGACGGAATCCCGCTGTTGCCCGCTCCGGACGAGAAGACGACGACCCGCCCCCGGACCCCCATGTCCAGGATGGCCGGCCGCCGGGCCTCCTCCAGGTCCTCGCCCAGCCCCGCGGTGGCGATTCCCAGTCGCCGGAGGGTGACCAGCGTGTCCGTCAGCCCCGGGTAGCCCCAGTCCAGCACATGGTTGTTCGCCAGCGCGCAGCAGTGGATGCGCGCCGCCGTGAGACAGGCGGCGTTCTCCGGGTGCATGCGGTAGTGGATGCCCTTGTCCGGCCACCACTGCTCGCTCGTGGTGATGCTCGTCTCCAGGTTGATGAGCCGCACGTCCGGCGCGGCCTGCTCCATCGCGGCGAGCGCGTCTCCCCAGATTTCGCCGAAGCCGACGGGCGTGCGGATGGGGCCGTTGCGCGCCTCCGCCAGGCGGACGTAGTCCCGCGCATCCCGCACGTAGTCCTCATGGAGACCGGGAGGCGCGGGGTGGGGCAGCACCTGGTCGATGCCCCTGCCCGTCATCACGTCGCCGCACAGGAGGAGGGAAACAGCCCGCTTCCCGTCCTGGTCGTTCCGAGGCATCGCGGGCCCCCGTCACGGGGGCGTCGGGTG
>NZ_JABBJJ010000229.1 GCF_012933655.1 Pyxidicoccus fallax
GGCGCTTGGGATTCGGTGGAGCCATGTGGCCATTCTCCCTGATTGAAGGGCGGCGGGGAGGGGTGTCCTTTCCCGGCGTCCGAAGTCCACCATCCGCCTCGAATCCCCAGGCGAATGCTGGCCTGCCTGGGGACCGCGATCCTAGAGTGACGGCCACGCCCACCACCACAGGGACAGGAGAACGTCGCAAGTGACCCCGCCATCCATCCGGCTCTTCAACACGATGACCATGCAGAAGGAGCTGCTGGAGCCCGCCGTCCCCGGCGAGGTGGGTGTCTATGTGTGTGGACCCACGACCTATAGCTACATCCATATCGGTAATGCCCGCACCTTCACCTCGTTCGACGTGGTGGTCCGCTACCTCCGTCACCGGGGGATGAAGGTGAGGTACGTCCGCAACTACACGGACGTGGACGACAAAATCATCAAGGCCGCCGCCGAGACGGGCGAGACGGCGGTGGAGCTGTCGGCGCGCTACGTCGAAATCTTCCGCGAGGACGCCCGCGCGCTGCACCTGCTGGAGCCGGATGTGTCGCCCAAGGTCAGCGAGCACATCCCTGAAATCATCGGCATCATCCAGAAGCTCGTCGACAAGGGGCACGCCTACGCGTCGCAGGGCGACGTGTACTTCTCGGTGAGCAGCGACCCGGACTACGCGAAGCTGTCCAAGCGCAACCTGGATGACCTGTGCGTCGGCGAGCGCGTGCAGCCGGGCGAGCAGAAACGCGAGCCGCTGGACTTCGCCCTCTGGAAGGCGGCCAAGCCGGGCGAGCCCGCCTGGGAAAGCCCCTGGGGGCCCGGGCGGCCGGGCTGGCACATCGAGTGCTCCGCCATGAGCGCGAGGTACCTGGGCGAGTCCTTCGACATCCACGGCGGCGCGCTGGACCTCATCTTCCCGCACCACGAAAACGAGATTGCCCAGAGCGAGTCCGCCAGCGGCAAGCCCTTCGCGAAGTACTGGATGCACTGCGGCTTCCTGGACCTGGAAGGCGCGAAGATGTCCAAGTCGCTGGGCAACGTGGTGCGCCTGCGCGACGCGCTCGGGAAGGTGGACCCGGAGGCCCTGCGCTTCTTCTTCCTCTCCACGCACTACCGCCACCCGCTCAGCTTCACGGACAAGGGGCTGGCGGACGCGGAAGCGCGCATGGAGTACTTCTACGAGACGCTGCGCAAGGTGGACGAGCGCGTGGCGGGCAAGGACTTCGGCAAGGGCCCGGTGCATGGCGAGCCGCACCGCTTCTTCACCGAGTTCGAGGCCGCCATGGACGACGACTTCAACACCGCGGGCGCCCTGGGCTCGCTGTCCGGCCTCTTCGTGCTGATGAACGAGCTGGCGGACAAGCCCCCGGTCAAGGACAAGCCGCTCGTGGGCCGTACGCTCCAGGCGCTGCGCGAGGACGTGCGCAAGGCCTCCAGCGTCCTCGGCCTCTTCGAGGACGACCCGGCCCAGTGGCTCCTGCGCCGCCGCGAGCGCGCCGTGCGCGAGCGCGGCATCGACGTGGCGGAGGTGGAGCGGCTGATTGGTGAGCGGACGGCCGCTCGTGCCGCGAAGGACTTCGCCGCGGCGGACCGGGTGCGCGCCACGCTGAAGGAGAAGGGCGTGGACATCATGGACACGCCTGCTGGGACGACGTGGAAGGTGGCCCCGGCGCACGGCGGATGAGGCTGCTGCATGGGCCCGGAGCTTCGTGTTAGGGCTCCGGGCACCATGAAGCGCCTGTCGGCCCTGCTCCTTGCCCTGTGCTCCCTGCCCGCGCTCGCGCAGCGCGCGCCGCTCGTCACCGCCGCGGAGCAGTCCGCCGCGGGGAACATCGTCCCGGACGTGCTGCGCGCGCACGTGCGCTTCCTCGCGAGTGATTTGCTCGAGGGCCGTGGCCCCGGCACCCGCGGCGACGCGCTGGCCCAGGCGTACATCGCCTCGCAGTTCGAGGCGCTCGGGCTGAAGCCCGCCGCCGAGGACGGCTCGTACTTCCAGCGGTTCGACCTGGTGGGCATCACCAGCAACCCGCGGACGATGTCGTTCCGCGCGCCGGGCGGCTCGGCGGAGCTGAACTTCCACGACGAGTTCATCGCCGTGTCCGGCGTGCAGGCGCCCGAGGCGAAGCTGGAGGAGTCGGAGCTCGTCTTCGTGGGCTACGGCATCCAGGCGCCCGAGTACGAGTGGGACGACTTCAAGGGGATGGACCTGCGCGGCAAGACGCTGCTCATCCTCAACAACGACCCGGAAGACGACCCCAAGCTCTTCGGGGGCCGCACGCGGCTCTGGTACGGCCGCTGGGATTACAAGTACGAGCAGGCCGCCAAGGTGGGCGCGGCCGGCGCCATCATCATCCACACCACGCCCAGCGCGGGCTACCCGTGGCAGGTGGTGCAGACGTCGTGGACGGGCGAGCAGTTCGAATTGCCCGCCGCCGAGGACGTCCCGCGCGTGCAGGTGAAGGCGTGGACCACCGAGGCCGCCACGCGCCACGTGCTCCAGCTCGCCGGCAGGGACCTGGACGCGCTGAGGGCCGCCGCGCAGCAGCGGGACTTCCAGCCGGTGCCGCTCGGGGTGAAGGTGTCCACGCGCTTCACCAGTGAGGTGCGCCGCCGGCCCACCGCCAACGTGCTGGCGATGCTGCCCGGTGGTGACGCGAAGCTGGCCCAGGAGGTGGTGCTCTACAGCGCGCACCATGACCACCTGGGCAAGAAGGAGGGCGGCAAGCCGGGCGAGGACACCATCTACAACGGCGCGCTCGACAACGCGGCCGGCGTGTCGGCGATGCTCGCGGCGGCCAAGGCCTTCCGCGCGCTGCCCCAGCCTCCGCGCCGCTCCATCCTCTTCGCCGCCGTGGCCGCCGAGGAGCAGGGCCTCCTGGGCTCGCAGTACCTCGCCGAGCACCCGCCGGTGCCTCCCGGCCGCGTCGCCGCCAACATCAACATCGACGGCGCCAACATCCACGGCCGCACCCGCGACCTCACCGTCATCGGCCTGGGCAAGTCCAGCCTGGATGCGCTCATCGTCGGCCTGGCCAAGACGCAGGGCCGGGTGGTGAAGGCGGACCAGCTGTCCGACCGCGGCTTCTTCTACCGCTCGGACCAGTTCAACTTCGCCAAGCAGGGCATCCCCGCCGCCTACTTCGGCAGCGGCATGGACTTCGTGGGCCGGCCGGAGGGCTGGGGCAGGCAGCAGCGCGAGGCGTGGGAGGCGAGGCACTACCACCAGCCCTCCGACGAGCTGCGCCCGGAGTGGGACTTCTCCGGCGCCGTGGAGGACGTGCGCCTCTTCTTCCTCCTGGGCGCCCACATCGCGCGCTCGCCGGAGCTGCCCCGGTGGAATCGGGGTGACGAATTCGAGTCCGCCCGCCTGAAGGCCCTGGAGGCGCTCAAGGCCCCGAAGACGCCCCGCACGTCCGAGGGCGCGTCGAAGTAGCACGCGCTCCGTCCGCCGTCCGACGGGCAGGCACGAAGTGCCAGTCTCGGCGTCCGTGGAGTGTTAAACCTCACGGATATGCCCGAGTTCCAGATCGTCAGCGACCACAAGCCCGAGGGTGACCAGCCGAGAGCGATTGGAGAGCTCACGGAGGGCGTCCTGCGAGGCGACCGCTACCAGACCCTCCTGGGTGTCACGGGTTCAGGCAAGACGTTCACCATGGCGAACGTCATCGCCAACGTGAAGCGGCCCTCGCTCGTCATCGCCCACAACAAGACGCTGGCCGCCCAGCTCTACGGCGAGTTCAAGGCGCTCTTCCCGAACAACGCCGTCGAGTACTTCGTCTCGTACTACGACTACTACCAGCCCGAGGCGTACGTCCCGTCGACGGACACCTTCATCGAGAAGGACTCGTCCATCAACGACAACATCGAGCGGATGCGCCACTCGGCCACCCACTCGCTGCGCACCCGGGACGACGTCATCATCGTCGCCAGCGTGTCCTGCATCTACGGCCTCGGCGCGGCCCGCAGCTACGTGGACCTCGCCGTGCGCGTGGACGTGGGCGGCGCCATGGACCGCGACGCCTTCATGCGCCAGCTCGTGGAGGCCCAGTACGAGCGCAACGACCTGGACTTCCACCGCGGGACGTTCCGCGCGCGTGGCGACACCGTCGAGGTGTTCCCCGCGTACGAGGAGGAGCGCGCCGTGCGCGTCTCCTTCTTCGGCGACGAGGTGGAGAAGATCACCGAGTTCGACCCGCTGCGCGGCGTGACGATTGGCGCGCTGGACAAAATCGTCATCTTCCCCGCGAGCCACTACGTGGCCGGCGAGGACGTGCGCAAGCGCGCCCTGCAGACCATCCGCGACGAGCTGACCGAGCAGCTCCAGGTCTTCAAGCGCGAGGGCAAGCTGCTGGAGGCGCAGCGGCTGGAGCAGCGCACCATGTTCGACCTCGAGATGATCGAACAGGTGGGCTACTGCAGCGGCATCGAGAACTACTCGCGGCACTTCTCCGGCCGCGCCACGGGGGAGCCGCCTCCGTGCCTCATCGACTACTTCCCGCGCAACCTGATGGTCCTCATCGACGAGAGCCACCAGACGGTGCCGCAGATTGGCGCCATGTACCGCGGCGACCGCGCCCGCAAGGAGACGCTGGTCAACTTCGGCTTCCGTCTGCCCAGCGCGCTGGACAACCGTCCGCTGAAGTTCGGCGAGTTCGAGGAGCTGGTGCCCCAGGTCCTCTTCGTCTCCGCGACGCCGTCCGAGTACGAGCTGCAGAAGTCCCACGGCGTGGTGGTGGAGCAGATCATCCGCCCCACCGGCCTGACGGACCCCGAGGTGGAGGTGCGCCCCGTGGGCAACCAGGTCGACGACCTCCTGGAGGAGGTGCGCCTGCGCGTGGCCCGCCAGGAGCGCGTCCTGGTGACGACGCTCACCAAGCGCATGGCGGAGGACCTCACCGAGTACTTCGCCGATGTGGGCGTGCGCGTGCGCTACCTGCACTCGGACATCGACGCGATTGAGCGCACCGCCATCATCCGCGATTTGCGCAAGGGCGAGTTCGACGTGCTGGTGGGCATCAACCTCCTGCGCGAGGGCCTGGACATCCCCGAGGTGTCGCTGGTGGCCATCCTCGACGCGGACAAGGAGGGCTTCCTGCGCAGCCACGTGTCGCTCATCCAGACCATCGGCCGCGCGGCGCGAAACCTCCAGGGCCGCGTCATCATGTACGCGGACAACGTCACCGACTCGATGAAGAAGGCGCTGGAAGAGACGACGCGCCGCCGTGACATCCAGCGGCAATACAATCAGGACCACGGCATCACCCCGCGCTCGGTGAAGAGCAACATCACCGACCTGTCCGAGCACGAGGCCTACGACGCCGAGGACGCCGGTGCGCTGCCCATGGCCGCCGAGGGCGAGGACGACCTCCTGCAGCCCAGGGAGATCAAGCGGCTCATCGAGGAGTTCACCAAGGACATGCTCGCCGCCGCGGACGAGATGCAGTTCGAGAAGGCCGCCGAGTACCGCGACAAGGTGCAATTGCTCAAGGACATGGACCTGGGGCTCAAGCCGGCCTCGCGCTCGCTCCTCAGGGGCCCCGTGAAGAAGGCCGAGGACGCGGAGCCGGCGCGCGGGCGGGGCAGAGGCAAGGCCAGGTCGGGCGCGGGCGCGCGGACGTCCAGGGCCCGCGGACGTCGCTAGGCAGCGGGAGGAGACCGCGCGAATGGACGCGAAGCTCCAGGAGAAGCTGGACGCGTTGCCCACCGAACCCGGCGTGTACCTGATGAAGGACCGCCGCGGGATGATCATCTACGTCGGCAAGGCCATCAACCTGCGCAACCGGGTGCGCTCGTACTTCACGCGCACCGGGGACACGCGCGTCTTCGTGTCGCTGTTGGATCAGCTGCTCGGCGACATCGAGACGGTGCTCGTCAACAACGAGAAGGAGGCGCTCCTCCTCGAGAACGAGCTCATCAAGAAGCACAAGCCGCGCTTCAACGTGATGCTCAAGGATGACAAGCAGTTCATCTCCTTGAGGCTGGACCGCACCCAGGCGTACCCGCGCCTGGAAGTCGTGCGCAAGTACGAGAAGGACGGCGCGCGCTACTTCGGGCCGTACTCCAGCGCGGGCGCCATCCGCGAGACGCTGCGCATCATCAACCGCTACTTCCGCCTGCGCACCTGCACGGACCACGTGCTGGCCAATCGCAAGCGGCCGTGCCTGCTGCACCAGATTGGCCGCTGCCCCGCGCCGTGCGTCTACCCCGTGCCCCCCGAGGACTACCGGCGCAGCGTGGACGAGGTGACGATGTTCCTGGAGGGCAAGGCCAACGAGCTGGTGGAGGGCCTGCGCCTGCGCATGAAGCGCGCCTCGCAGGAGCTGAAGTTCGAGGAGGCCGCGCGCTTGCGCGACCAGCTCCAGGCCATCGAGCGCAGCCTGGAGCGGCAGAAGGTGGCCACCACGGACTTCAAGGACCAGGACGTCTTCGCCCTCTTCCGCGAGGGGGACCGCATCCTGTTCTACGTCCTCTGGGTGCGGCAGGGCCGCCTCAACGGCGGGCAGGCCTTCCCCTTCGGCAGCCAGGAGTTCCCCGACGCGGAGCTGCTGTCGTCCTTCGTCAACCTCTACTACGACCAGGGCAGCTTCGTGCCGGAGGAGGTGCTGCTGCCGCTGGAGCCCGACGACGGCACGGACGGCCTGGAAGCCCTGCTCAGCGAGCGGAAGGGCGAGCGCGTGCGTGTGCTCGTGCCCAAGCGCGGCGAGAAGCACGACCTCGTGCAGATGGCCGTGAAGAACGCCGAACAGGCCTTCGTGGAGCGCCGCCGCACCAAGGACGAGACGGACGGCGTGCTGTCGCGCCTCCAGCAGAAGCTGGGCCTGCGCAACTTCCCGCGCCGCATGGAGTGCTTCGACATCTCGCACTTCCAGGGCTCGGCCATCGTCGCCTCGCAGGTGGCGGTGACGGATGGCGAAACGGACAAGTCTCGCTATCGCAAGTACAAAATCAAGACATTGGAGAAGCAGGACGACTTCGCCAGCATGTACGAGGTCGTGACGCGCCGGCTCAAGCGGGGGCAGGAGGACAATGATTTGCCCGACCTGCTCGTCATCGACGGCGGCAAGGGGCAGCTCGCCAGCGCGCACGCGGCCATGAAGGACCTGGGCGTGGAGACGGTGGACGTGGTGGGCCTGGCCAAGAGCCGCGACCTGGAGGTGTTCGACCGGGACGAGGAGAGCGCCAGGAGCCCCGAGCGCATCTTCGTGGTGGGCCGCAAGGACCCCATCGTCCTGCCGCAGAACTCGGCGGAGATGTTCATGCTGACGCGCATGCGGGACGAGGCCCACCGCTTCGCCATCACCTTCCAGAAGCAGGTGCTGCGCAAGAGTCGGGTCCGCTCTGCCCTGGAGGACATTCCCGGGGTGGGGGAGACGCGGCGGAAGATGCTGCTGCGCCACTTCGGTTCTCTCAAACGGGTGGGCGAGGCCACCATCGAGGAGTTGGCGGAAGTGGTCGGCCCGGCCGTGGCCGAGCGGGTCCATGCGGGGCTGCACGGCCACCCCGAAGAGGATGCGGAAGACCCCGTACGTCAGGCCTCGCTGGACGACGCGAGCGAGCCGGTGAACGAAAAATCGCAGGGAGGGTCGCCACCCGGAGCAGCGTGATTAATTTCCGCTGCAGACCACGGGGGGAGGCGCGCTGAAACCGCGAAGTTCCCGGGGTTTTTCATTGCGACTGGGCTCGGCGCTGATTTATAGCGGATGACGATCCGAGCATGTTTCTAGAGGGTGAGGGACCGACATGAGGCTGTATCCGAAGGTGATCCCGATCATCTCGCGCGAAGGAATCCAGCAGCTCATGCAGGACGGGGACATCGAGGTGGAGCCGATGCGCGTGGCTGACGCCGAGATGGACCTGTCGGCCATCATGCGCGAGTACCTTGCCAACGAAGAGCGTGTGAACCAGGCGACGCGCGAGGCACTGGAGCGTCGCGGATATGACTACTCGAAGTTCAACCAGGTGAAGCGCGAGATGGCGGACGTCCGCGGCTTCAAGATGGGCGACGAGGGCATCGAGTACGTCATCAACCAGATGATTGAGTTCCTGCTCATCAGCCGGAACGTCGAAGAGGTGTACGCGGCCGACAACGTGCTGCGTCAGAAGCTCTTCGCGGTGATGAAGCGGCATCTGGACGTGGACGACGAAATCGACAAGGAGGCCCGCTCCCGCCTGAAGCACCTGCAGGAGGGCACGAGCGCCTTCGACATCGAGTACAACAAGACGGTCGAGCAGATTCGCCGCGCGCGGGGCCTCATCTAGCTTTTCGGGGAGGGGACTGCCGCGCCCCGCTCCGCTGCCTACCTTGTGAGACAAGGAGGCAGCGTCGATGGCGGGACCCTTCACCTCGTTTCTTCTGTCAGGTCTGCTGGCCACGTCGCCAGGCGGGTTCACGTTCGAGGGCCGGGAGGCCAGCGCGAGGACCGAGCGGCCAGACGGCTTCTTCATCCAAGGACCCCTGCCCTTCACGGACCTCTCGGAGCGAGGCTTCGGGAGCGCGTCATTGACGGTGGAGGACCGGGTCTCCCTGCCGGGCGCCACCTACGGTGACACGGGGCAGCTGTCCGCCACGTTCCGGGTGGGCGGCGTGGAGTACCGCGTCGAGCTGACGAAGCCCGGTTTCCCGCCTCCCCAGGCGATGGGGCGTACCGTCTCGGGGCCGCTGCCCCGGCCGCCGCCTCATGCGATTGGCGGCGGCGTGCTGCTGGACGTGCCGATGTACGGCGACAGCGGGCTGGGCTGGGCGGCGATGACGCGCACGCACGCGGCCGTGGCGGTGTGGGGCGTGGGCAGCGTGTGGCGCAACGGGCAGCTGCTCACGAACTCGGCCTTCGTCCACGCGGCGGCGCTGGCGGCGGGCGCGTTCGCGGATGACGACACGCACCGGCTGCTGCGGCAGGCGCGCTTCGGGGACTCGGAGCTGGTGGTGGTGGCGTGGAACCTGCCGCCGAACCTGGAGCCGCGCGGCTTCGTCCAGTTCGTGCTGGAGGACGTGGACATCTCCGTGGACGGCACGGACGTGCCCTCGGTGGCCTTCCTGGAGAATACGGGGAACCCACCGGTGGACTGGCGGCTGCTGACGCCGGTGCCGCCCGCGACCATTCTCGGCGCGCCGCCCACGGCGTCGCCGGCTCCCGCGGGCGCGGGCGAGGAAGGGGACGGTGCCACGGCCGGGAGCACGGCGCTGGCCACGTCGCCGGGCGGCGCTCCGGAGACGACGCCGGGGGCGCAGAACGCCCTGGGCGCGGCCGGTGGAGGCCGGGACATCATCGGCACCGCGGGCGGCGGCGTGGTGGCCGTGGGCGGCTCCACCATCGGCGGCGAGGGGACGGGTGGCAGCGGCACGGCGGGCATGGATGGCACCGGCGGCGGCGGTGGGACGGGCGTCGGAGCTGGAACCGGGACGGGCGTCGATACCGGCATCGGCGATGCGCCCGGCACCGGCGCGGGCCTGTCCAGCGATACGGGCACCGGCGCCGGTACCGGGACGGGTACGGGGACGGGGACGGGGACGGGCATCGGCCTGGGCGGTGGCACCGGCGTTGGAACCGGGACGGGGACGGACTTCGGCGTCGGAACCCCGGGGAGCGGCGCCGACACGGGCTTCGGCTTCGGACGGAACGTGGCGACGGGCACGTTGCCGACGACGACCCCGAGCGGTGCCGCGCTCCCCGCGGGGCAGACCGGGGTGATTGGAGGGCCGGTGACGGCGACGACCCCCGCGCCCGCGGTGGGCTCGGGCGCGTTCGCGGGGACCGGGCTGCCCTCGGTGGGCGGCGTGGCTGGCGGCGCGGCCGTGACGCCTCCGGGCTCGGCGATTGGGCCGGCGCTGCCGGGCTCGCAGGTGCCGGGCCTTCCGGTGACGCCGGATGTGACGAGCGGCACGTTCCCCGTCACCGGCGCGCCGAATCCTCCGGTGAACATCTCCGGTGTACTGCCGGGCACCCCGGCGCCGGGTTCGCCCCAGGCCGCGGACGGCGTGCTCGTGCCGGGCACGGCGCCGCCGGGGACTCCGTCGGGCTTCGGTCCGGCGCCGCGCCCGTTCGGGCAGCCTCCGGGGACGGGGACCGTGGGCACCTTCTCGGTGCAGGCGCAGGCGCCCGGCGGCTTCGAGGCGTTCCAGGGACAGGCCCAGGTGACGACGGGGTTCATCGCCACGGTGCCGCCGCTGAACTCGGACTCGGCGACGCCGCCGCCCGCGCTGCTGGGCACGCCCGCGCCGCTCAACGCCGGTCAGGCGCCGCCGCTGCTGGGCACGCCCGCGCCGCTCACCGCGGGTCCGGCCACGCCGCTTCCCGCGGCGCCTTCGCCGGCCAACGTGACGCCGGGCACCACCACCGCGGCGCCAGGCGCGGCGGCTCCGGCGGCGCCGGTGGCGGCCCCGGGCACGCCTGGAGGAACGGCGGTTCCGCCGTCCATCTGACGGTGGGAGGACTCAGCGCGAGCGCGTGGCGGCCTGGGCCTGCTGCTTCAGGCTCGCGGCCTGGGCCAGGCGCTTGCGCAGCTGGACGATGAGGTGGTGCAGGTAGTCCAGGCGCTGGAGGACGCGCAGGTCCTCGCCGACCTCCAGCAGCTCCACCGGAGACAGGTCCTCCGCGCGCAGCGTGTCCAGCAGGTCCGTGAAGTGGGCCTCCACGTCACCGAGCGCGTCCAGCCCCTCGCGCAGGTCATCCTCGAGCAGGTCGACCAGCACGGCCGAGTCCGTGCGGGCCGGCAGCGAGCGGGCAAGCCGCTCCATGGCCACGCGGACCGGGTCGGCGCGGCGCAACGGCGCGGGGGCGGCGAGGGCGAGGGCCGGAGGGGGCATGCCCATGACGCTACAGGCAGGTAGCACTCCGTCAATTTTCCGGCGGTGGTGCGGGGCCGCCCCGGCCGCGTCCGCCCCTCACCTCACGGAATCACCCGCGGCAGCACGTCCCGCTGGAAGGTGCCGTGGACCTTGCGCACGGCGTCCCGCGCGGCCTCGATTTCATCCGCGGACGCCGGGGCGCCGAGGGCCTCGGGGAAGGGCTCGGGAAGCTTCTCGAGCGCCTGGAGGGCCTGGGTCAGCTCGCCGCGAACCCGGGCGTCCACGTCCGTGCCGAAGCCCACCACGTCCCGCAGCGTCTGCCCCTGCACCGCCACGTCGGCCGCGTGGCCGAGGTACACGCTCTCCACGCCCCGCAGGTTCTCGACGAGGTCGCTCACCGACGCGCGCGCGAACTGGTTCTCCAGCAGGCTCGGGTCCTTCGCTTCATACGGGGCCGTGAGCTTCGCGGTGGCGACCTCGTCGAGGAGGTCGATGACGCCGTCCACCATCCGCTTCGCGGACACCCGCACCGCCGGCTCAATCGCGTCGGCGGACAGCCCCGTGCCGGCCAGCGTGTCCCGGTACGGCGGCTGGCCCGCGGTGGTTTGCGTCCACGCGCCCGTCAGCGCGGCGCCCACGGACTTCATCTCCTCCGTCACGAGGGTGAGGTACTCGAGCTCGCGCGGCGTCAGCGACTCCGCCGCCCGGGCACCGTCCTCGCCGAAGAGCACGTACTCCACGGCGTGGAAGCCCCGCTGCGTCGCGGGCAGGCCGCGCACGGACTCCGCCGTGAGCACGCCGTCATTGGCGAACACCCCGTCCAGCGCCGCCCGGTCCACCGGCCAGCTGTCCAGCGCCGAGGCATGCCCGTCGCTGTCCGCCGGGCCGAAGAGGAAGGCCTCGCTGCGCGCCCAGGGCTCGCGCGCGGCGAGCCACGCCTGCCGCGCCGCCGCCAGCCGTGCCTCGGTGGGCTCGCTCCTCAGCGCCCGCGCCGCCGCGTCCAGCGCGTCCAGCCGCGTGGCGAGCCGCTCGTACGTGGGCACCGCCACCGCGTCCGCGAAGTTGGTGAGCAGCTCCTGCTTCAGGATGGGCTCGGGCGGCAGGTCGCAGCAGACCGCGCTCGGGCAGGCACTCAGCATCAGCGCGCCCGACAGGAACACCGGGGCCAGCAGGAGACGGACGGAGAAGCGCTTCATCAGACACCTTCCTTGCAACGAGCGTCACAAGACGCCCGCGGAGAGTCGCAACGTGTTCTCCGGCCGGAACGGCGCTGCACCGAGGCGGGGAGCGACAGCAGATGCCGCGTCCACCGCCTGGACGATTTCCGCCGCGCACACTAGCGCCACCCAATTGAGGCTGCAAACCACTCTCAATACCGGGAAACGAAAAAGCCCGAGGCGCAAGTACTTCGGCCTCGGGCTTCCCGGATGTTGCGCGTGGGCGAGCGCTATGGCTGGTGGCTCACCACTTCATGTCCTCTTCGCCACCGGCCTCCTGGCGCTTCTCGCCGGGGCGGGACACGGAGGTGAGGGTGGCGCGCACGGCGCCCAGGTCCAGGGTGCCCACGGCGGCCAGGGGCAGGCGGCGGGTGTCGTCGGAAATCCACACGTGCACCTCGCGCTTCTGCGAGGGCTTGTCCAGGCGGATGGCCGTGCCCGTCATGTGCCACGCGTTGAACTGGCCCAGCGGCGTCGTCACCTGCTCGCGCTTGAGCACCGCGCCCTGCATGCGCCACAGGCGGCGCACGCCGTACACGTCGAAGCACACCTGCAGGTTCTCCTGCAGCGGCAGCTGGCGCAGCAGGTAGATGGAGCCGGCCACGTCCAGGCCGTCCTTGTCATAGGTGTAGTTGAACTGGCCCTTGGGCCGCTTGCCAATCTGGTAGTCCACCTTCACGGAGCGGTCCTTCTGGCCGAAGGCGACCTCCACCTTGCGGCGCATCTCGTTCTCCGTGGTGTCCTCCACGTAGCGGCGGGGCCGCAGCGTGCGCGGGTGCAGGTACGTGGTGGCGCTGCCGTGGACCCGGCGCACCTTGGAGAAGAAGGAGTTGGTCTGCGCCTCCACCTCCACCGGCAGGTGCCCGTCCTTCGGCTTCTGCACGCGCATGGTCATCTTCCCGGCCTGGGCGCCCATGGCGTCCAGGTCGAACTCGAGCACCTCGCCGGGCATGAAGGCCATGGGCGTGCGCAGCGCCGGCAGGGCCTGCGCGCAGGGCGCCACGGTGAGGGGGACCTCCGGTTCCTTCGCCGTCTCCGCCGGCTTGTCACCATCCGGCTTGTCCGCCTCCGCGTCCGGGAGCTGGGCCCAGGCGGTGGCGGTGGAGAGGGACAGCCAGGCCGCGAGGAGGGTGCGCATGGAGCTCATCCTTTTCCTTCCACTCAAGACTACGGGGTGCTGTCGGGCGTCTGACGGCCCGGGCGCTTCGCATATTCGGATTCCGACCAAAGCTTCCGGAGCCGGGCCGTGACTTCCTGACGGACCGACTCCCATTGTCCCGCATCCCGGGTGATGTCCCAACCCGAGCGGGCCAGCCGCCGCGCGGCTGCCTGGGCAAAGGCGCCGTCACCCAGCTCCGTCAGGAGGCGGAGGTACTCGTAGTCCTCCAGCCCGTCGCGGATGTGCTTGAGGCGCAGGCTGACCACGGGCTGGTGCCCTTGCGTCCCCAGCCGCGCGGGCGTGCCCGGGTAGAAGAGGGTGCCGTCGCCGTTGCCGCCGAACTCGAAGACGTCCGCCCACACGTCCTTCTTCGTGTTGTAGGCGAAGACGGTGTCGTAATAGAGCTCGCCGTCCACTCCGGACGCGTAGGCCATCACGCCCATGGCCCGGTTGAGCGGAGCGGGGTGGTCCACCATGTAGGAAGCCCACCCGCTGTAGGCGGCGTCCACGGCCTTGTCCTCCGGAGGCCCGCCGCTGCAGCCATGGGAGTTGCAGCTCTGGTACCACCACACCTTCGCGCGCTTCGGCAGCCGCGCGCGCAGCGTGCCCGGCGTCAACACGGTGCGGCACGTCTGCGGCCCGGGGCGCGGGTAGAAGCAGTTGATGGTGGGCGTGGGGATGTCCGCCGCGACGCGCAGCGAGTCATCCAGCGGGCTGGTGACGAGCACGGGGATGCCGCCCGCGGCGCGCACCCGCTTCGACTGGGCCTGCACCAGCGGGACGTCCTCCGGCTTCGGCTCGTCCTTCGCGTAGAAGAACAGCTGCGCCGGCCAGCCCTTCTGGCGGAAGTGCTCGGCGAAGGCGCGGTAGTACGCCGTCTTCTCCGCGTCCGTGGACGCCTGCCGGCTGTCACGCACCTCGGCGGTGGTGAAGCGCGCTCCCGAGGGCAGCAGGCTGCCGTCGAGGAAGGGCCCCATCTCCGCGTCGTACGCGCGCCAGTCCACCACCGCGCGGCCATTCTCGAAGCGCACCGGCGGCGGCGACATGCTCATGCCGTGCGCGCTCACCCGGTGCTCCAGCAGGGTGCGCCCGTACGCGCGCAGCAGCTCCCGCGCCTCCGGGGACTCCGGCGACACGCCGTGCCCGCGCGCGATGCTGTACAGCGAGATGCCGAAGCTGGTGGGCAGCGACGCGGTGGCCGGCAGCGCGAAGGGCTGCACCTCCACGGAGAAGGGGACGGGCACGGCCCGCGCGTCACCCGCCTTCACCTTCAGCTCGCCGCGGTAGGTACCCGGCGCCTGCTTCTCCGGCGCGCACACTTCCACGTAGAGGACGGCGGGGTGGCTCGCGTTTGTGACAGGCGCCTCCACCGGCACCAGCGCGTCCGGCCAGGGGCCGGGGCGGCCCTCTCCGTTGGACGGCGTCTTCACGTCCACGAAGACCTGGCGCCACACGGAGGCCTTCAGCTCGGCCCCGGGGCCCTTCAGCGCCAGCGGCTCCACCCGCGCGCGCTCCACGCGCCCGGGCAGCACCACCTGCGTGGCCTCGCACTCACCCCGGGCCACGCTGAGCCGTGCCTCGCGGCTTCCCTCCACCGCGACACCCGGCCGAATCTTCACCAGGGGCGACACCACCTGAGGCCCCGGGGTGGCGGACATCGCCGCCACCACTGCCCACGCCCATCCCGCTCCCATCCGCCCCCTTCACTTCCCGGCGTCCGTTATTCGCCGTTCTCCGCGCGGGCCACCGCCATGACCCGGCCCGGCTTGTAGTCGGTGATTTCCGCCACCATCGTCCCCAGCGCGAACTCCGCCTCCACGCGCACCGGCACGTGGTTGGGGTCCGTGGTGAAGTACGCGAACATGTCCCGCTTGGTGTTCAGGTTGCCGCCGAACTCGGCCTGCACCCGGACCTTGAAGACCTCCTTCGGCCCCAGCTCCGTCTTCAGCGCCTCGCGCGACTCCACCTTCGCGCGCATGGTGAAGCTCTTGCTGCCCGTGAAGACGGGATAGGCGTACTCCCGGCCCACCTCCAGGTCGCGGTTGCGCAGCGCGAAGGTGGCGCCCGTCACGTCCAGCGTGCCCGCCTCCACCTCGCGCGTGGACTCGCGGGCCGCCTCGCCCTGCTTCTGCTTCACCACGAGCGCGCTCCGGCCATCCGGCTGCATCTTGATGCGCTGGCGGCGGCGCTTGCCGTTCTCGTCCGCGTGCAAATCACTGCCGAGCACGCGCTCCCCCTGGGGCTGCCAGTAGGAGACGAACTTGTCCTTGATGGGCCACACGCCGATGAGGTCGTGGCTCTTCGCGACGGCGACGATGGGCCACACGTCCTCACCCCACTGCTTCATGGTCGCGCCCACCGTCACCTCCGCGGTGCCCGCCGTCACGCCGAGGTACTTCACCCGATACTGGGACTGCTCACCGGGGCCGAACGCCGGACTGCTGGAAGACTCCTGGGCCATGGCCGTCGCCGACCACACCAGGCCCGCCAGCACCGCCGCGAACCCCCACTTGGACTGCGCACGCATCGAGTGAGCTCCCTCGCTAGGAAGTTAAGTAGCCTGGTCGAAGTCCGCCAGACCCGCCCCCGAACCATTCCCGACGCCGCCCATTTCCATTGACGTGCCTGGTGTCCAGGCATTCAAAGGGTGCCCGCTCGCTTCACGAGGAGGCGGACGCAAGCGTCGCGGGGGCCACACTCTCGCATGCATGGCCGACCCGGCGCCTCCCGCCCCCCCGCGCCCGGCCGCCCTCCATGCGGCTTGCGGTGTCCACCGGAGGACAGCGCTGGTAGCCTTCCGTCCGGGCGCCACCGAGTGGCGCCACACCTGACAGGAGGGCGGATGGCCAGCGACTTCGATGATGATGATGACAAGGGCTCGTCGAGCGGCAGCCGGGTCTTGAAGGAGTTCGACTGCCCGAGCTGCAACGCCAACAACCCCGTGGACGAGACCTTCACCGATCAGGACGAGGTGCGCTGCAACTACTGCGGCTCCGAGTTCAAGGTCACCATCACCTCGGAGGGGCGGGTGAAGTACAAGGAGGTGTGAGGCCGGCCCGGCGCGCGGGCCCGCGGCTCACGCGCGCTCGCCGAAGATGGCGGTGCCCACGCGCACCACGGTGGCGCCTTCCTGGATGGCCAGCTCGAAGTCGTGCGTGGTTCCCATGGACAGGCCCGGCAGGCCGTGCGTCCGGGCCAGCTCCCGCAGCGTCTGGAAGTAGCCGCGCGCCCGCGCCTCGTCGTCGGTGGGCGGCGGCAGCGACATGAGCCCCACGAGCTGGAGGCCCGGCAGGGCGCGGGCCTCGGCCAGGAAGTCACCGAGCGCGCCGGGCTCCAGGCCGCTCTTGGTGTCCTCGCCGCCCACGTTCACCTCGACGTAGCAGGGCAGGGGAGAGGTGCCCTCGCGGCGCTTGGACATCTCCTTCGCCACCTCGAGGCGGTCCAGCGCGTGGAAGCCGCCGGCCACGCGCGCCACGTACTTCACCTTGTTCGTCTGCAGCGGGCCGATGGCGTGCCAGCGCAGGCCCTCGAGGTCCGCCAGCTCCGCGGCCTTGTCGCGCAGCTCCTGCGCGTAGTTCTCTCCGAAGTCCCGCTGGCCCGCGGCGTACGCCTCGCGGATGAGCGCCGCCGGCTTCAGCTTGGACACCGCCACCAGCGTCACCGACTCCACCGGCCGCCCGGCGCGCGCGCACGCCGCCGCCACCCGCTCGCGTACCGCCGCCAGTCGCTCCGCGACGCTTCCACTCATGGTGACGCCCTCCACGGCAGCGGCACCCCGGCGCGCGCCAGCAGCGCCAGGGTCTCTCCCAGCGGCAGGCCGATGACGTTGGTGGGGCTGCCGTCCACCGCCGCCACGAGAAATCCACCGCGGCCCTGGACGGCGTACGCACCCGCCTTGTCCAGCGGCTCGCCGGTGCCCGCGTACCAGGCAATCTCCTCCTGACTGAGTGCCCGGAAGGTGACACGCGTGCGCACGACGAGGGCCTCGTCGTGCCGGCCCGCCAGCGCCACGCCGGTGTGCACCGCGTGGGTGCGCCCGGACAGGCGGGAGAGCATGGCCTTCGCCTCCTCGGCATCCCGAGGCTTGCCCAGCAGCTCCGACTCCAGGGCCACCGTGGTGTCGGCGGCGAGCACCCAGGCGCCCGGGTGGCGGGCGGCCACCGCGCGGGCCTTCTCCCGGGCCAGCCTCAGCACGTAGGCCTCGGCCGCCTCCTTGGCGTGGGGCGTTTCGTCGATGTCCGCCGCCGAGACGGTGAAGGCGAGGCCCAGCTGTGACAACAATTCCCTGCGCCGCGGCGACGCGGATGCCAGGATGAGGGACGTTTGATCAGCGTTCGTGTGCATGTTACGGCTCGGGGCGGCCTTACCAGACTTGCGCCTCGGAGTGGACTCTTCGGATGAAGCCCGCAGACCTCCTGTCGGCCATGAAGCGGACGGTGGAGCAGCTCGCCGCCTACAACGAGATGGCCAAGGCGCTGACCTCCACGCTGGAGCTGCGCGAGGTGCTGGCGCTCGTCATGCAGAAGGTCAGCAGCCTGCTGTTGCCCCGCAACTGGTCTCTCATTCTTCAAGACGAGCGCACCGGGAAGCTCTACTTCGAAATCGCGGTGGGTGACGGCGCCGAGGTCCTCAAGGGCCTCCAGCTCAACCCGGGCGAGGGCATCGCCGGGGCCGTCTTCTCCTCCGGCGTCGCCCGGCTCGTCCACGACGTGGGAGGAGACCCGAGCTTCGCGCCCCGCTTCGACCAGGCCTCCGCCTTCCACACCCGCTCCATCCTCGCCGTGCCCCTCATCGCCCGCGGCCGGGTGCTGGGCATCATCGAGCTGGTCAACGGCCCGTCCGACCCGCCCTTCACCAACGAGGACCTCACCACCCTCACCGCCATCGCCGACTACGCGGCCATCGCGATTGAGAACGCGCGCAACTTCCGCCGGGTGCAGGAGCTCACGATTACCGACGAGCACACCGGCTGCTACAACGCCCGGCACCTGCGCGCGCTGCTGGACCACGAGGTGAAGCGCGCCACGCGCTTCCGTCACCCGCTGTCGCTCGTCTTCCTGGACCTGGACCACTTCAAGAGCATCAACGACACCCACGGGCACCTGATGGGCAGCGCGGCCCTGAAGGAAGTCGGGGACATGCTCATCGCCCTGGGGCGGCAGAACCTGGACGCCGTCTTCCGCTATGGCGGAGACGAGTTCGCCGTGCTGCTGGTGGAGACCGATTTGGACGGGGCGGCCGTCATCGGCCAGCGCATCTGCGAGGCCTTCCGGGGGCGCGCCTTCCTCAAGGACCACGGGCTGGACGTGCGCCTCACCGCCAGCGTCGGCGTGGCCACCTTCCCGGACCACGCCATGTCCGCCATGGACCTCATCCGCGCGGCGGACTTCGCCATGTACGCGGCCAAGGCCCGGGGGCGTGACGGTCTCTGCGTCGCGGTGCCGTCCACCCCGGACACCGGCTCGTCGGACTTCCCCGTGCGCTGAAAAGGCCAGGGGCCGCGGAAGGGGCACGAAACCCCCTCGGCGGCCCCGAGGCACTGCCCTGGGAAGGGGGAAGCGGCTAGCCCGCGCCCACCACGGAGTCGATGGCCTGGGTGTTGGTCACCACGGTGCCATTCTTCTTGAGCGCCTTGAGGAAGGACTCCGTCAGCTCAATGGACTTGGCCTGACGGGCCTGGTTGCGCAGCTCCTCCTTGCGCTTGTCGAAGCCCGCGGCGTCCGGCTTCTGGCGCTCCACCACCTGCGCCACCACGAAGCCCTCGCCGGCCGGGAAGACCTGGTCCAGCGCTTGCGGGCCGTTGACGGCGAAGGCCGCCTTCACCAGCGCGGGCGCGGGGCCCAGGTGCGGCACCGCCTCACCCTCGGCGGTGAAGCTGTCCGTCTCCACGGCCTCCGGACGCGTCTCCGTCTCGAAGCGCAGCAGGGCCGGCTGCTCCTTCTCCGGCGGGAAGAGGCCCTTCAGGTCCTTGCCACCCTTCACCGTGGCCAGCGCCTTCTCGGCCTCGGCCTTGGCCATCTCCTTCGCGCGCTCCTGCTTGATGAGCGTGGTGGCAATCTCGTCCTGGACCTCCTCCAGCTTCTTGTCCTGGGCGGGCTGCTTCTCGTCCACCTTCACCAGGTGCACGCCGAACTTCGTCTCCACCGGCTGCGTCATCTCCCCGGCCTTGAGCGCGAAGGCCGCGTCCGCCAGCGCCGGCTCCCAGCTGCCGCGCTCCACCCAGCCCAGGTCGCCACCGCGCGCCTTGCTGCCCGGGTCCTCGCTGCTCTCGCGCGCCACGGCGGCGAAGTCCTTGCCGCCCTCGATTTCCTTGCGCAGCGCCTCGGCCTTGGCCTTCGCCTGGGCCTTCTGCTCGGCGGTGGCGTCCGGGGCCAGCTTCACCAGCACCTGCCGCGCGCGGATGCGCTCCGGCTGCTGGTACACGAAGCGGTTGGCCTCGTAGTAGTCCTTGATTTCCTTCTCGTGCGTCTTCTTCCACTCGGCCAGCTGCGCCGGGGTGGGAGCGGGGATCTTCTCCGCGTACATGGTGGGCAGGAAGCGCGCGAAGACGACCTTGGCCTGGTTGCCCTCCTTCTCGTAGCGGGCGCGGACCTCGTCGTCGGAGACGACGGCGCCGGCGCGCACCACGTCCACCATCTTCTGGGCGGCCAGCTGGCGGCGCAGCTCCGCCTCGAAGTCCTGCGGCGTCTTCCGGTAGAAGTCGCGCAGCACCTGCTGGTAGCGGGCGAAGTCGAACTGGCCCTCCTTGTTATGGAAGTCCGTGTTCTGGTGGATGAGCTTGCGCAGCTCCTCGTCGGACGGGTTGATGCCGTGGCGCTCGGCCGCCTGGGCGAGCAGCTCGGTGTTCACCAGGCGGTCGAGCACCTGGTTGTGCATGCCGAACTGGCGGGCCATGGACTCGGGGATGGGGCTTCCCTGTGCGCGCAGGAAGTTCATCTGTCGGGCCCACGCGGCGGCGAAGTCCCTCATGGGGATTTCCTTGCCGTTCACCGTGGCCACCGAGCCAGGGGCCGTCGCCTGCGTGCCGGTGCCGCCGAAGCCGCTGCTGCCCGGCCCGAACGACAGCGTGAACACCACCGCGATGGCGATGATGAACACCAGCGAGAAGACCTTCCGGGGATTCAGACCGTCCATTGTCGTCACTTCGAGGGCAAACACGCCGAGAAATGCCGTGCGGAAGGCTTCGCGGCGCGGTGTTGTTGGTAGCCCGGCCGGTGGGTGGTGGAGCTACGACCACCATCGATACAGGGCCTTGACTGCCTAGGACAACGCACCGGAAAATGCAAGCGATTTAGAGACTTTAGCCCTGTCTCTTATAAACATCTG
>NZ_JABBJJ010000022.1 GCF_012933655.1 Pyxidicoccus fallax
CCACCGAGCCCTCCGCGCCGCCCGCCCCGCGCGTCGAGCCGGAGGTCATCCTCCGCACCCACGGCCTCACCCGCGCCTTCGACAAGGTGAAGGCCGTGAATGGCGTGGACCTCGAGCTGCGGCGTGGAGAGGTGTATGGCTTCCTGGGCCGCAACGGCGCGGGCAAGACGACGACGCTGCGGATGCTGATGGGCATCCTCCGCCCGGATTCGGGTGACATCGAATTGATGGGCGAGCGCGTGGGCCGGGTGCGCGCCGCGCAGAAGCGGCGGCTGGGTTACGTGTCGCAGGAGCAGGTCTTCTACCCGTGGATGACGGCGGTGGAGCTGGGCCGGTTCGTCTCCGGCTTCTATCCGGACTGGGATGACGCGGCCTTCCAGCGGCTATTACGCGTGCTGGACGTGCCGGCGGACCGCAAGGCGGCGCAGCTGTCCGGCGGCACGCGGATGAAGCTCGGGCTGGCGCTGGCCCTCGCCCACCGCCCGCCGCTGCTCATCCTCGACGAGCCCACCGCCGGCTTGGACCCGGTGGCGCGGCGCGAGTTCCTCGACATCCTCCGCGACCAGGTGCGCAGCGAAGGCCAGACGGCGCTCTTCTCCTCCCACCTCGTGGGCGAGCTGGAGGAGGTGGCGCACCGCATCGGCATCCTCCACGAGGGCCGGCTGCGCTACCAGGGCCCGCTGGACACGCTCCGTCAGTCCGTGCGCCGCGTGGTGCTGGACGCCGCGCCGGAAGTGCCACCGCCCGGCCTCTCCCTGGTGAGGCGCGAGCGCCTGCCGGATGGCCGTGCCGGCCTGGTGTTCTTCGGCGCGCCGGAGGACTGGGCGGCGAGTCCCTTCCCGCCCGAAGCGGTGGAGGCGCTCTCGCTGGAGAGCATCTTCCTCGCCTACGCGCGGCGCTCGGACGAGTCATGAGCACGGGCCTGCTACGCAAGGAGTGGCGCGAGCACCGGGGCGCGGGGCTCCTCTTCCTCATCTTCTACGGGCTGCTGCTCCTGCTGCTCGTGACCGCAGGAGACCGCTACGCGACGCGGGGCAGCATCTTCGAGCTGCTCAAGCTGCCCACGGTGATGCTGAGCACGGTGGGGGCCATCTTCGTGTCCCACCGGCTCGTGGTGCGTGAGTACGGCCAGCGCACGCAGCTCTTCCTGGAGGCGCTGCCCCTGTCGCGCGCGCGCATCCTCGTCACGAAGCTGGTGCTCGGCGCGGCCGTGCTGCTCCTGCCGCTCGCGCTGACCCTCGGCATGCTGGGGAGCATGGAGGCGGTACACAAGGACGTGACGCCCCACTCCCTCCTCCCGCTCTGGCTGCGCTCGGCGACGCCGGTGCTGCTGGGCTGGACGTTCTTCGCGCTCGCGGGGCTCGTGGGCCGCTTCCGCAATCCGCTCTACATCCTCCTCGTCATCGGCCTCTTCGCGGCGGACCAGCTCACCGACTTCGAACTCGCGAAGTCGGGCCCCTTCGCGCTGCTCGGCCCCGACTTCTCCTTCGAGCGCCAGCGCCTCCCCTGGGAGCACCTGGCCACGTGCTGGGCCCTCATCGCCGTGGCCACGGGGTTGTGCTTCGGGCTCGTGCTGTACCGGGACGGGACGCTCACGGAGCTGCTCTCCCAGCGGATGAGCCACCGCGAGAAGGTGTTCGTCGCGTGTGTCCTCACCGGGCTGTTCGTCGTCATCACCATGATGGACCAGGCGAAGCGGCGGCAGCCCTTCTCCCTGCGCGACGCGGCCCGGGGGCAGGTGGCGCACTCGACGGTGCAGGTGGCCTCCGGCATCGGGTTCCCGAGGGAAGATGCGGAGCGGATGGCGGAGCGGCTCGCCACGGACCTCGGGGCGCTGAGCGGCTATCTCGGACTGGAGCGGCTGCCGGCGGTGGCGGTGATGCCCATCCGCGAGCTGGACGCGGACGTGTTCCAGCGCGCGAAGCTGGAGGAGGCGGACGGCGTGGTGGTGCGCGCCAACCTCGCGGCCCCGGACTTCGACGTGCGTGCCTTCGAGGCGTTCCTCTTCCGGGAAGTGCTCATCTGGGCCAGCGAGGGCGTCGTGCTGCGCGAGGAGCGGCAGTGGCTGCTGGACGGCTTCACCACCTGGTGGGCGCACCGCGACGGCGAGGCGCGGCTGTCCCCGCGCGCGGCGGTGGCCTCGCGGGACGACTTCGACACGCGGCGCTGGCTGGGCACGCGCGAGCGGCTCGGGCCCTGCCTGTCGGGCGCGCTGGCCGCGCTAGGCGTCCAGGTGCTGCGCGAGCGGCTGGGGGACGGGGACTTCCAGTCGCTGATACAAGGTCTCCTCGCGCCGCCCCGCCGGACGGGCTTCTGGGGTCTCGCGATGGAGCCGCGCCTGGGCGCGCTGCTGAGCGAGCACGGGGGACTCACCGAGGACGAGCTGGCGCGACGGTGGCGCGAGGCGCTGCGCGGTGAGCGCGAGGCCCACGCGGCACTGGTGGAGTCGCTCGCCGCGCTGAGCCCCGCGCTCTCGGTGGTGGCGGAGTCGGAGGAGACCTTCCGCCTGGAGCACGCGCTGCGAGGTTCGAAGAACGTGGAGCTGCCCGCCCGGTACGCGCTCCTCTACGGCAAGCTGACGCCCTTCGGGCACGAGGTGTCCCCCGACACGCTGTCCCGGCAGGACGCGCCCTCCTCCGCTCCGGACGGAGCACGGCTGCCGCGGACGCTGGTGCGGGGAGAGCGCTGGCTCTTCGTGATGCAGGTGGAATCCGCCCCGCTCGGCTGTCCCGTGCGCGTGCTGGCGGAGCGGAGGGCCATCCCATGAGACACCCGCTCGTGGCCAAGGAGCTGCGCGACCAGCGGCCATTCCTCTGGCTCGCCCTCTTCTTCATCGCCGTCGAGGTCATCTCCACGCTGTGGACGGAGCCCCTGGGCTTCGCCCCCTATGCGAGCACCTTCGTGGAGCGCTTCAAGGCGGGGGGCGACCTGTCCATCCTGACGTCCATCTTCACGTTCGCGCTGGGCAGCGGCCTGATGGTGCGTGAGCAGGACGACCGCACGCTGGAGTTCCTCGACGCGCTGCCCACCTCTCGCTTGCAGCTCTTCGGAGTGAAGGTGCTCGTCGCGCTGGGCACGGTGCTGGTGTACCCGCTCGGGGTGAGCTTGTGGCTCCTGGGAGCGCACGTGCTGTCGCGCACCTCGCTGGACCCGGGGCTGCACCTGGACATGCTGGCCGTGGGCACGGTGCTGCGAGTGGCGCAGGCCTTCACGGTGCTGGCGCTGGCGCTGGCGCTGGCCCCGCTGCGGCGGCTGGGCTGGACGGCGCTGGCGGTGCTGATGCTGGCCCAGTCGCTGCTCCAGGAGCGGGTGCCGTGGCTGTCCGCGCTCAACCCGCTGCGCCTCACCGAGCCGGAGTTCGAGGGCACGCGCTGGCGCTGGCCCCTGGAGGCACTGGGGCTCCAGCTCTCCGTGGCGTGCGTGCTGATGGCGCTGGCGCTGGCGCAGTTCCTCGGGCTCGGGGAGCGGCTGGCCGGCGCCATGCAGCGGCGGCTTCAGGGCTCGTGGATGGGCACGCTGGCGACGCTGGCGACCATCGGGATGTTCTTCGCGGTCCTGGTCCAGGTGTTCGAGAACGAGGGCGAGGAGGCGAAGGAGGACGTCGGCGGCAGCTCCAAGGTGGAGTTCCCCTCCATGACGTCCGCGCAGGCGGACACGGGGCACTACCGGTTCACCTACCCCTCCCACCTGAGCCGGCGGGCGCAGCCGCTGCTGCAAGACGCGGACTCCGTCTTCGAGGAGGTGCGCACGTTCCTCGGCGTGGAGGCGGGCGCGCCCATCCAAGCCGACCTCGGCGGCAGCGCGCGGCACACGGCGGGCACGGCCTATTGGAACACCCTGCGGCTGAACCTCGCCGGGCTCGACGACGCGAGCGGCGCGCGCGACGTGCTCCGCCACGAGACGACGCACGTGCTCGCCCAGCGCATCACCGGCGTGGAGGCCGCGCCCCGCCTGTCGGCCATGAGGCTGCTGAGCGAGGGACTGGCCACGTATGTCGAGCACCGCTTCGGTGCGAACGCCGAGGAGCTGGAGGCGTACGAGGTGATTGCCGCGGCGGCCCGGGCGCGGCGCGAGGTGAAGACGGAGGAGCTGCTGGACCTGGACCGGCTCGCGGCGGAGCGGGACGAGAACTGGGTGTACCCGCTGGGCCGCGCCTTCATCGAGGTGCTGGTGCGGCGGCACGGGGACGGGGCTCCGGCGCGCGTCCTGGCGGCGCTCGGGAGGAAGGACGCGCCCGAGGGGCTGGAGGGCGCGCTGGCGTGGCAGGACGCGTTCCAGACCGCGGGCATCGACCTGTCGCGGGTGTTCGACGACTTCTTCGCCTACCTGGACGAGCAGGCGCTGCGACACGCGAGCGTCATCGACTCGCTGCCGCGCCCGCGCGGCGCCGTGGAGCGGAAGGACGAGCGGGTGGGCATCCGCGCCGTGGTGGATGGACCCATTCCAGAGGGGTGGCGTGTCGTCTGCCGCTTCCGGCCGGAGGAGACGTCGGAGCCGCACGAGGTGGATGGGCCCTACTCCGGGCCCGGGCCCCACTGGCGCGAGCCGTCCGAACTGTCGGAAGGAAATCTCTGGTACCAGCTGGGGCTGCAGGGACCGCACGGTTTCGTTCTCTACGAGCCGTGGACGCTGGTTCGCGCCCGCTGAGTGTGGACTGATGGCGGCCGTGGAGGGCCTTGGGATGGCGCACTCACGGGACTACATGGCGAGGCTGGGCTTCGACGCGCGGGAGCTCGCCAGCCGTCGCCTCTTCTTCCAACTGGGCGATGACGACCTCGCCCGGCTCGCGACGCTGCGGCCCTTCGCCGAGCGGCACAACGACGCCATCGTCGATGCCTTCTACAACGAGCTGCTCCTCCAGCATCCGGAGAGCCGCCTCTTCTTCACCGACCCGGCCGTGCTCCACCGGGCCATGAGCGCGCAGAAGCAGTACTTCCTCCAGCTCTTCTCCGGCGTCTGTGACTTGGACTACGTGGAGGACCGGCTGCGCGTGGGCACCACGCACCAGCGCATCGGCGTGGACCCCAAGTGGTACCTCGGTGCGTATGCCCACTACCTGCGGCTCATCGCCGCACGCCTCTTCCAGGAGCAGGGCTCCACAAGCGATTCCGATGCGCTCTTCCGGAGCATCCAGAAGAGGGTGTTCTTCGACATGTCCATCGCCATCGAGACGTACATCGCGGTGGGCGTGGAGACGATTCAGCGGCAGGAAGCGGCCATCCGGGAGCTGTCCACGCCGGTCATCCAGATTGCGGACCAGGTGCTGCTGCTGCCGCTCGTCGGCGCCCTCGACGCCGAGCGCGCGCGGCAGGTGATGGAGGCGCTGCTGGCGCGCGTGGTGGAGTCACAGGCCCGGGTGCTCATCGTGGACATCGCGGGCGTGCCGGTGGTGGACACCCGCGTGGCCAACCACCTCCTCCAGACGACCGAGTCGGTGCGGCTGCTGGGCGCCACCACCATCCTTACCGGCATCCGCGCCCAGATTGCGCAGATGCTGGTGCAGATTGGCGTGGACCTGTCCGCCATGCACACCTGCGCCAGCCTGCAGGAGGGGCTGGTGCTGGCGCTGAGCATGACGGGCCGGGTCATCCGCTCGAAGTGAGTGGAGGGCCCGCTACTTCGCGGGGGCCGGCGGAGCGATGAGCTTCAGGTCCAGCTGGTCCAGCTTCGACAGGACGCGGTCGAACCGGAAGGGCGGCGGCGTCCGCGGGTACACGTAGGCGGTGTACGGGTCTCCGAGGGTGCGGAAGAACGGCTCGAACAGGCCCGGGGTGAGCAGGCCGACGAAGCGCGTGTAGTGGCTGTTGAGCTGGTAGGCGTGAATCGTGCGCGCGGGCGCGTGGACGAAGTCACCTGGGGACAGCGTCAGCGTCTGGTCATTGACCCGCATCGTCATGGAGCCATCCAGGCACATGAAGGTCTCCGTGTGCTTCTCGTGGAAGTGCGCGGGAATCATCGGCCCGGAGGGGCCCTCGGTCATGACGATGAGGAACCTGCCGTCGCTCGTCCGCGAGTCACCCAGGAAGGAGAAGAGCTGGTCACCCGCGACGAGGCGCTCGCCCTCCCCGGAGGCCAGGACGTAGGGGGCCTTCCTGCCGGGCAGCGTGCCGTTGGTGACGCGCTTCGGGGTGCCCCTGCCCGGTGCCTTGCCCGTGAAGCGGACGTCTGCGCTGGCCTCGGCCTTCTTGAGCAGCTCCCTGGACAGCTCGGGCTTCGCGTCGGGCGGCTGCACATGGCCCGCGTAGGGCTGGCCGAGCGCCTTGTAGAGCGAGGACATCTCCTTCCCGGTGCTCCAGGAGACGAGCCGGGTCCGGTGGCTGCGCATCGAGAAGGCGTGCGGGGTGCCTTCCGGGATGCTCGCGTAGTCCCCCTGGATGAGGAGGTAGTGCTCCTGTCCGAGCCACAGCTCCACCTCTCCGTCGAGGACGAGGAGGGCCTCGTGCGTGCGCGCGTGAGTGTGGAGCGGGAAGTTCGCGTCGCGTCCGCCCGTGAGGACGGCGGCTTCGAAGAGTTCGCCGGTGTCGTTGCCCCGTGCCACCAGGTCCGCCACCAGTCCGCCCACGAGGTACCGCTCGCCCTCCCCGCTCCGGATGAAATAGGGCACCGCCGAGCCCGGCAGCTTGCCCTCGGGAACGACCTTCTGGATGTCCATCGCCAGGGAGCCCTGGCTCCAGCCGAGGGCCATTGCCAGCATCGCCGCCAACATGTGTCTCATTGATTCCTGCCTGTAGTTCGAGATGTGCACGGCAAGAATGTGGAGGGCACGTCGAGCAGTCCAATCGATTAAAAGGGCGTCTGTAATCATTCGAGGTGATGAATGGAGCTGCGCCATCTCCGCTACTTCGTGGCGGTTGCCGAGGAGCTGCACTTCGCGCGCGCGGCGCGGCGGCTGCACATCGTCCAGCCCGCGCTGAGCATGCAGATCAAGGCGTTGGAGGAGGAGCTGGGGACGCGGCTGCTCGAACGGACGCGGCGGCACGTGGAGCTCACCGAGGCGGGAAGGCTCTTCCTGGAGGAGGCCCGTCAGACGCTGGAGCAGGCGGAGCGCGCCGCCCGGGTAGCGAAGCGCGCGGGCCGGGGAGAGCTGGGACGCATCGAGCTTGGCTACTCCGTCAACGCGGCCTACTCGGGCGTCCTGGCAGGGACGCTGAAGGCGTTCCGCCAACGGGCGCCGGACATCGAAGTCCGGCTGCACGAGCTGCATGCGTTCGACCAGCGCGAGGCCCTGTTGGAAGGCCGCATCCACGTGGGCTTCATCACGGCCCCGGGGCTCCGCCTCCCACCAGAGCTGGCCGGGGTCCGGGTGGGAGCCTGGCCGCTCATGGTCGCCCTGCCCTCCGACCACCCGCTCGCCAGGCGGGAGCGCATCCCGGCGAAGCTGCTGGTGGAGGAGCCCTTCGTGGACTTCACCGGCGCGAAGGACGAGCAGGGCCTACCGCTCATGCAGCGGCTCGGGGGCTTCTCGCCCCGAATCCGCTACCGCAGCACGAACATCATGGCGGTCATCAGCCTCGTGGCCGCGGGGTTCGGCGTCGCCCTGGTTCCCGCCTCCATCGTGCCGCTCGACATTGGAGGCGGCGTTGCCTACCGGCCGCTCACCGGCGTCACGGAGGTGATGGAGCTGCTGGTCGCGTACCGCCGCAACGAGAAGGCCCCGGTGGTACGGGCGTTCCTGGAGGTCCTCCGGGCCCGGCCTTGACACCCCGAGGACCCGGGCCCACGCATTGTGCGGCAGGTCGCCCGCCTCACTTCATCGCTTCCAGTCCAGGCGGGCCTCGGGTAGAGGCCCCCCATGGCAATGCTGGACCTGCTGCTCCTCGCGCTGGGACTCTCCATGGACGCCACGGCCGTGTCCGTGGCGAGCTCGCTCGCGGCTCCGCGTGTCCGGGCACGAGACGCCCTGCTGCTGTCCTTCCTGTTCGGCCTCTTCCAGGCCGTCATGCCAGTCATTGGCTGGGCCGTGGGGGCCCAGTTCGCGGCGGCCATCGCCGACTGGGACCACTGGCTCGCCTTCGTGCTGCTGGGAGGCATCGGGGCCAAGATGCTCCACGAGGCCTACACCCACCGTCACCCGGGGACAGACGCCGCGGACAAGGAAGACGCGCGCAAGGCGAACGAGGCCCCTGGTGAGCGCGACCCGTTCCACCTGGGCCGGCTCGTCATCATGGCCTTCGCCACCAGCATCGACGCGCTCGCCGCCGGGGTGACGCTGCCCGTGCTGGACGTCCACATCGCCACGGCGGCCGCCATCATCGGTGGCATCACCTTCGCCCTGTGCCTGCTGGGCGTGAGCGTCGGCCGCCGGTTCGGCGACGCGCTCGAGGGCAAGCTCGACATCGTCGGCGGCCTCGTCCTCATCGGGCTCGGCGTGAAGACCTTGGTCGAGCACCTGAGCGCTGGGTGACGGGAGAGGACGAGGGGCGTCACTCCACTTTGAGCGTGCCGCTCTTCCATTCCTCGAGTGTCATCGACGCACTGAGTCCCATCAAACTCAAAGGCGGGGCCGACAGCGCAGACAAAGTGCGCGCTGCCTCGTCTGGCGCAAACCCCAAGGCAGCGGTTGCCGCCCAGTACCGTGTGCCTTGTTCAGGGTCGGTCAGGAGCCTCAAAATGGGCTCCTGCACTTCAGCCCCACGAGCACGCAACTCCGCCCTGAGGGCCGCAGCCAGATCGTATTCCTTGTTGGCCGCCCTGGTGTTGCGTGCGTTCAGCAGGCGTCCATGCCTGGCCGAAACCTCCCGGAAGCGCTCAATCAGCTCTCCCGCTGTCAGCATCTTGAGTTCGCCGGGTTTCATTGGATGGCTCCGAACCTCCTCATGATTCGCAGCCCAAATGCACGCTGCTGCTCGTACGATTGCTCGCGCAGCCACTCGCGGACGACTCTGCCGCCTGCGACGTCTTGTCTGGATGAATAGAATGCACTGATCTGCTCGTGGATCTGCTCGTCGATCGCGATGACATTTTCCGTGTTGTGAATGGCTTCTGGGCCGAACCGCTGCACATTGCTCGGCGTCTGCTCGACAATGTGGTGCCACTGTTTTCCAGGGCCCGCCGGTCCCATCGCCTTCTTGAAGCCGCTCATGGACTTCCATGCGCGGAATGCAGCCGGCTGAGTGCCAGTCGCAGCGCCGGTCGAGCCGTGCGATGACATGGCCACGGCACCTGGCGCGAGGGCGAACGTGAAGCCGTCCGCGGCGATGGCTACCGTTTCGACCTGCCCCACCGCCGTGTACACCAGTCCGGCTTGCGCCTCGGCCCTCACGGCGGCCTGCGCGGCTCCAGGCAGCCCCCGTACCGTCGTCCCCAGCGTGGCGCCCGTGCTCCCGATGGCCGCTGTCGCCAGCATCACGAACGCCCGCGCCGCGTTCCGGCCCATCACCTTCCCGAAGCGCTCCCCCGCCTCCCGCAGCTCATCGAATGTCACGGCCCGGTCGCATTCCGCCATCAACTGCCGGAAGCCCTGGATGAGCCCCCAGAACGTGTCCACCCCCACGTAGATGATGAGCGCCGCCGTGAGCACCGCCGCCACGCCCTTGGTGGCGGGCTCCGGCACCGTCCAGAGCAGCGCATACGTGGCTGCCGTCCAGAGCGCCGCCTGCATCAGCGCCTCTGGATGGGCCATGTCCTTGACGGCCTCCCAGAGCTCGTTCATCACCGCGCCCTTCGCCAGGGCCAGGGCGAGCGTGAAGCGCGCGTCTCCCGTGACGGAGGGACCTTCCTTCAGCAGCCCCAGGCAGTCCCCTTGACGCCCCGTCCGCTCACACCAGCGCAGGTAGGCGCGCGTCAGCTCGACTTCGGCCTGCGGAAGCTCGGACGCCAGGTGCTCACCGGACCCAAGCGGGGTGATGCGCCGGCTCCTCACGTCGAAGAGGTACGAACCGCTCCGAGGCGCTACTTCGAACAGGCGCCGAGCAGCCTCCTGGGGCCGCTGCGACGGATGAAGGGTCCGGGCCAACCTGGCCACAGCCTCCTTCACTTCATCTTCGTCCAGCGCGACCGGCTCGGCGGCCTGTTCCGAGCGGGGAACGTGGACGCTCGGCGCGCCCCGGCCCGTGTCGAGGCGCACGACCCGGGTGGTGCCACCGCACCCCGGCAGGACCACCCACGCAAGGAGAAACAGCCACCTCAGCAACATGCAAAGTCCCCGGCCCTGATTGCCCTGGCAGGACATACCACGCCAGAAATGCGGGCTGGCTCTGCTCCTCGGCGGTTCAGGACGGTGCTGAGCCGTTTTCTCCTGGCGAACCTCCTCCAGCGCGAAGCGACACCGGGAGGCCCGCGCTATCGCCCACGCAGGCTGCCCATCTCCAGGAGCAGTCCAGGAAGGCTGCTCCGTCGCACGTGCTATCGCCACGCTCCGCCCCACCAGCCGCAGCTCAAGGGTTCCCGCGTCCACTCGAGGCGCCGTAGATCTGCCCCGTGGTGTAGCTCGCGGCGGCGCTCGCGAGTTCCACGTAGACGCTCGCGAGCTCCGCGGGCTGGCCGGGGCGGCCCATGGGCGTGTCCTGGCCGAGCTTCGTGAGCCGCTCCTGCGTCTGGCCACCGGTCACCTGGAGCGGTGCCCAGAAGGGCCCGGCGCCACGCCATTCACGCGGATGCCCTGCTTCGCAAACTGCTTCGCGAGGGACTTGGCGCGCGTCAGACGGGAGCCGTCACGAGGCCCGGCAGGGCGTTGAAGCCGCCTCCGGCGTCTCGTGACAGCACGCGGGCCCGGGGCGCGCCCGTCCACGACGAAGTCAGCGTCTCCGGCGCCACGGGCGACGGCGAGTGCACGCCCACGTCCGCGAGCAGCTCCGCGGGAGGCAGCGTCTCGCGTCCAATCTTGAGGACGGCGCGCACCACCGCGCGGGCACACAGCTCGCCGCGGCGCTCCAGGCGCTGCTCGTAATAGAGCCACTTCTCGTCCCACGCGGCCACCTGCGTCACCAGGGTGCAGCGCTCGAACGCGCGCACCTCGCGGCGGTACTGCACGGACACGCCGCCCAGCAGCGGCCGGCAGCGCCGCTTGAACATCGCCGGGAGCAGCCCCGTGCGCAGGCCATGGTCCAGCCGGCCATGGTCCATCAGCGTGAGATAGCGCCCGTTGTTCACGTGCGCCCAGATGTCGAGGTCCGAGGGCCAGATGCGCAGCGGCAGGTCCACCTCCGCGAGCACATGCGTGTTCGGGCGCGCGAGGCTGCCCACCGAGGTGACGGCCATCCGCGCCAGATAGTTGCTCAACATGTCGGCTCCTCCACTGGGGACTTATACTTCCATCAGCCGACTGATACTTCTATAAGCGCCCCCACTCCTGTCAAGCGTGTGGACTGGTGCCTGCCTGACGGCTCGCTGTGGATTTGGGAAGGACGAGCGCCCCCGGGCGAGCAGGATGGTGGCGTGAGCAAGGAATCGATGCAGAGCGCCGGGCGCGCCGACATCCTCACGGCGGCGCTGCGTGAGTTCGCCGACCACGGCTTCATGGGCGCCACCACGGCGGGCATCGCCCGAAGGGCGGGGGTCACACAGCCGTTGGTTCACCACCACTTCGGCTCCAAGCAGGGCCTCTGGAACGCGGTGCTGGCCGACGTCTTCGGGGACCTCGACTCCGTCCTCGGGCGCACCATCCAGGAGGTGGAGGGCGAGGACCGGCGGACGCGGCTGGCTCGGCTGCTTCGCGCCCTGGTGGGCTTCTTCGGCCGGCGCCCCGAGCTCAGCCGCCTCATCCGCACCGAGAGCAGCGCGGGTGGAGCCCCCTTCGACGAGCTCTACACCCGGTGGCTCTCCGGAATGGTGGACCTCTTCCGGCGCGAAGTGAGTGCCGCCGTGGAGGACGGCGCGCTGCGACCGGTGGACCCACGCCTGGCCTACTCGTTCATCATCGGCGCCTGCGCCCAGCCCTTCGCCGAGCCGGAGACGGTGCGGCGCGCCTTCGGGCTGGACATGCGCGACCCGGCCACCGTCGAGCGGTACGCGGAGTTCGCCGTGGACGTGCTGCTGCGGGGCCTGGGCCTCCCGCCCGAGCCGTCCCGCCCTGCTCGAAAGCGGCGCCGCTGACGGGCCCTCTTGCCAAGAGGGGCTCCATGTCGACTCGGCGCGTCGAGTCACGTCGATGCATCTGCCATTGCATGGCCACGAGGTGGGGGCTGGCGCGGGGTTCTCGTCAGGCTCGCGGCAAAGAACGTCGGGCGGAAGAACCCGATCGGCGGATGCCCCTCACGCAAGAGGCTCCAGGCGTGCTTACGTGAGGCCGTGGTTCACCGACACCGGGTCGCCGGACCCTCGGGGGGAGTCTCCATGGGAAGTGTCGTGGACGGGCAGACGGTCAACGCGGGCAGGGTCCTTCTCCTGCTCTTCCTCGCCAACCTGCTGAACTTCTTCGACCGCACCATTCCTGCGGTCGTCATCGAGCCGCTCCGCAAGGAGTACGCGCTGAGCGACCTGCAATTGGGGCTCGTCTCCGCCGCCTTCACCCTCATCTATGCGGTGGCCGGCATTCCCCTCGGGAAGCTGGCGGACACGGGCTCGCGGCGGAAGGTGCTCGGTTGGGGCCTGCTGGTGTGGAGCGGCTTCACCGGGCTCAACGCCCTGGCGTGGAACTACTGGTCCTTCTTCCTCCTGCGGCTGGGCGTGGGGGTGGGCGAGGCCAGCTACGCGCCGGCGGCGAGCTCGCTCATCTCGGACCTGTACCCCGCGAACCGGCGGGCGCGCGCCACGGGCATCTACATGCTCGGGCTGCCGGTGGGGTTGATGCTCGCCTTCTTCACCGTGGGCGGCATGGTGACGGCCTTCGGCTCCTGGCGGGCACCCTTCCTCATCGCCGCGGTGCCGGGGATGGTGCTGGCGCTCTTCATGTTCTTCATCCGGGAACCGGAGCGCGGGGCGAGCGAGGAGGCTCGCATCTCCCAGCAGCCCGTGGCTCAGCCCATTCGCACGCTGCTGCGCATTCGCACGCTCACCTGGCTGACCCTCTCGGGGGTGACGCTCAACTTCGCCACGTACGCGGGCAACGGCTTCCTGGTGCCGCTGTTGCAACGCTATTTCGAGCTGCCGCTGGTGCAGGCGGCGGTGGTGACCGGCTTCATCACCGGCGTCACCGGGCTGGTGGGGTTGACGCTGGGCGGTTGGGTCGCGGACCGGGCGCATGCGAGGTCCGAGCGGGGACGCCTCACCTTCGGGACGCTCAGCCTGCTGGTGGGCGCGGTCGGTACGGGGCTCGCGCTGCTCTCGGGCAAGGCGTCGGTACCCCTGTTCGCCGTGTGCTTCGGCCTGGGCTGGCTCGGGCTCTACAACTACTACACGAGCGTCTACCCGGCCATCCAGGACGTGGTGGAGCCGCGCCTGCGGGCGCAGGCGATGGCGCTCTTCTTCGCCGGGATGTACGTGCTCGGCGGCGCGCTGGGCCCGGCGGTGGTGGGCGGGCTCTCGGATGTCTTCACCGTCTCCGCGATGCGCGAGGCCGGGGCCGTCGAAGTGACGGAGGCCTTCAAGGCGACGGGGCTGCACAGCGCCATGTTCCTCATCCCCGTGATGCTCCTTCTCACCGCGGTGTTCATGCACCTGGCCTCACGGAGCTTCGTCGCCGACGCGCGGCGGATGCGGGAATCGCTGGCGCGAGTGGAGGTCGATGGGGCGCGGGGACTCCGAGAGGTGGCCTGAGCCGGGAGGGGGGACCTCCTCAGCGGTTGGACGGAGCGCCCGGCAACACGGGCGCCTTCAGCGCGGTGAATGGCACGATCAGGAGTGCCCGTGACTGGAAGGACCCGATCCAGAGCTCGTCATCGACCACGATGGCACTCGTGCCCGCGCTGAAGGTGATGTCCGATTCCCGCTCGTAGAGGGTGGTCGCCTGCAGGGTCGTCGCGTCGACACGGGCCACCTCCGTGGGGATGCCGCACCCGAGCGTGAAGCACAGGCCGAGGCGCGGGAGGCTCACGGGGTGCCCGGTCGCGAGGATTGCTCCATCGGGCGCGAACCGGAGGTTGTCGGGGCGGAATCCGAGCTCCACCGACCGCGCGTCCCCCTCCTTGCCGCCCAGGGGGACCTTGTGGAGCCTTCTGCCCATGTACTCGGCCACGTAGAGCCAGGCGCCGTCCGGCGAGACCAGGATGCCGTTGTCGTAGCTGAAGCGCGTGCCCGGCACCTCGGCCCATTCGCCTCCGGGCGCCCAGCGCAACACCTTTCCCTTGGACGTGGCCGACGGATGGTGCGGAATCGTGATGACCAGTCCTCCGTCCGGCAGCGTCGCAACGGAGTTCGCCGCGTGCTCGGGGGGCAGCACGACGCAGCCGCTCCAGCTCAGCTCCGGCCCCCGGTCCGAGACGCGGACGTCGAACACCTCGATCGACTCGCGGCCACCGTGGTTCACGACGTAGAGCGCGTGCGCTCCGTCAGGCCCGGAGCGCAGGGCGATGCCGTGGGCGGAAAGCGACGCCCTGTCAGGTGCTCCGGGACAATCGCGGTAGGGCGGCGCGGCGGGCCGCGAGAGGTCGGGCGTGATGGCGTGGAACGCCTTGTCGCGAGTCCTGATGGCGTAGAACCCGCCCTGCTTCCACTCGTCGTTGCCCATGTTGCCGGCCAGCACCCACTCGCTGTCCCCGAGTCGGAGCAGGTCCTCCGGCTTGTTCATCGCGCACAGGGCGCGCATGCCGCTCGTGGCCTGGCACGGGCCGCCGACGCCCCGTCCCGCTGGCGTGAAGCCGCCGAGCACCGCGACGACCAGCAGGACAAGTCCGATGAGCGCCACGGCGCCCCACAGGACGCGTCGGAGACGATTACGTGATGGCATCGCGGTTCCTCCTCCAAGGTCGTGGCCCGGCCTCAAGGGCCCGGCGGGTTCGGGCGGTGGGACACCCGGGCTTCGGCGCTTCGTTGCTTCGAATGGCGATTGGCGCGGAGCAGGAGCGCCAGCGCCAACCACAGCGCCAGCACCGAGAGTGGATAGGCGAGCGCGGCGGGAAAGAAGAACCCCAGTGCCGCGACCGCGACCAGGATGGCCGCGAGTCCGCGCTCGATTCCGCTCTCGACGGAGCCGAGCGAGCGCGTCCCGGACGCCGCCGCTGCTCCGACGGCCCGGGCGAACCTCACGAACCCGACGCGTGATTCGCCAGAGCCCCAGGGCAACCCGGCGCTTCGGCGTGACACCGGAACGACGTGGCGCTTGCCACTCAGGATGATCTCGGTGCTGTTCGCGAGGTCTCGCAAGAAGATGGCCGCGAACTCGCGCGCGACCTCGGGGGCTTCGATGGCGATGTCGAGCTCATAGTTGCCGATGAAGCTGGCGAGGTTCAGGTTCGAGGACCCGACCCGCGCCCACCGCTCATCCGCGACCGCGGTCTTCGCGTGCACCATCGAGCCGTTCCATTCGAAGATGCGCACCCCTGCTTCCAGCAGCGGGCGGTACCCGGCCCGCGACAGCCGGCCAATCATCGGCAGGTCCGTGGTCGAGGGAACCAGCAGCCGGACGTCCACGCCCGCGAGCGCGGCCCGCCGGAGCGCCTGGACGTAGGGCGCGAAGCTCACGAAGTAGGCGTCGGTCAGCCACAACGTCCGCTGCGCGGCCGCGGCAATCAGCTGGTCCAGCCGGAACAGGTCCGTGGACGCGGGCTCGCCCGCGATGATGCGCACCGGGACAGTCCCTGCGGCCGGGAGGGCTTCGGGGGCCGAGAGCACATCGACGGGCAGCGGCGCCCCTGTCGCGTCCCAGACCTCCTTGAATGCCCGCTCCGCCCAGGCGACCGCCGGTCCATGCAGCATGACGCCCGTGTCTCGCCAGGGAGGAACCCCCCGCTCGGGCGCTCCGAGCCAGCGCGTGCTGACGCAGAGCCCGGAGATGAAGGCGACCTCGCCATCCATCGCGAGCATCTTCCGGTGGTCGCGGGACAACCAGCCCAACGGACTGCCGAACCGGGGCGGATTGAAGACCCGCACCTCGACGCCCGCGTCCTGCAACGCGCGCCAGAAGGCGCGGGACGCCTCGGAGCGCGAGCCCAGCCAGTCGCGGATGAGGCGGACCTTCACGCCGGCGCGAGCCCGCTCCTTGAGCGCCTCGGCGAACTCCCGCCCCACCTCGTCCTCCGCGATGATGTAGTTCTCGAAGAAGATGGAATGACGCGCGGCGCGAATCGCCTCCAGCCACGCGGGGTAGTTCTCCTTCGCGTCGAGGAGCACCCGAACCGAATTCCCCGGCACCCGCGGTGCACCGGAGGCACGGTCGAACGCGCGATGCACGAGGTCTGAATCCGATGCGCTCATCGAAGGCGACGCTACCTGCATTGGCGCCGCGATGTTCGGAGAGATGTGGAGGCCGTCGGCTACTCACCTCATGTCCCCGCGGCTCACCCGTGAATCAGGCGCCGATGAGCCCCTGGCCGCAGGCGCGCACGGTGTTGCCCGTCAGCCCGTACGCCCCGGGGCTGCCGAGGAAGGTGATGAGCTCCGCCACGTCACGCGGCAGGCCGCCCTGCGACAGGGAGTTGAGGCGGCGGCCCACCTCGCGCGTCATGAGGGGCATCTTCGCCACCATGGCCGTCTCGATGAAGCCCGGGGCCACGGCGTTGGCGCAGATGCCGCGCGGCGCGAGCCTCGGCGCGAGCGCCGCCACGTAGCCGATAAGGGCCGCCTTGGTGGCCGCGTAGTTCGTCTGCCCGAAGTTGCCCGCCACGCCGCTGATGGACGAGAGGTAGACGAGACGCCCCTCGTCCCGCAGTGCGCCGGAGGCGAGCAGCGCATCATCGGCGGCGACGATGGCGGCGAGGTTGACGGCCAGCACCTGGTCCCATGCCTCGGGCGTCATCTTCGCGAGCGTGCGGTCTCTCGTGATGCCCGCGTTGTGCACCACCACGTCCACGCCGCCATGGCGGCCCTTCAATTCCTCCACGAGGCGCGCGGGCGCATCCGGCGCCGTGACGTCGAGCGCCAGCGCCTCGCCGCCGACGCGAGCAGCCGTGGCTCCCAGCGCCTCCTGCAGCGCGGGCACGTCCAGGAGCACCACGCGCGCGCCCTCCTGCGCGAGGCGCTCGGCCGTGGCCGCGCCGATGCCGCGCGCGGCGCCCGTCACCAGCGCCACCCTGCCCCGCAGCGCGGACACCCTGGGCACCGAGGCCGGAGCGCGCGCGGTGGACGTCACCCGCACCGCCTGGCCGGAGACGTACGTGGTCTGCACGCCGCAGAAGTAGCGCACGGGCCCGGCGAGCCGGTCCTCGGCGCCCCGCGCGACGTAGGCGAGATTCGCCGTCGCGCCGCGCCGGCCCACTTCCTTGCCCAGGCTGCGCACGAAGCCCTCCACCCCACGCGCCACGGCGGCCGCCGCGGGCCCCGCCGCCTCCTCGGGCAGGCTCGCGAGCACCAGCACGCGCGCGTTGCGCGCCAGGCGCGGAACCACCGGGTGGAAGAAGTCATAGAGGGCGCGCGCATCGGTGGGGGTGGCGAGCCCCGTGGCGTCGAAGACCACCACGTCCACACCACGGCCCTCCTGTGCCGGCGGCGCGTCCAGCACGCGCGCGCCCGCGCCCGAGAGCGCGCTCCGGGCGGCCTCCGTGGCGAAGCCGCCGGGCGCCGCGCCCAGTACCACCCCGCGGTCCACGAAGGGCTGGGCCACCCAGCCCTCCTTCGCGCGCGCCAGGGCCGGCGGGGTGGGCAGTCCCAGCGCCCGCACGAGTCCGCCCGTCAGCGGGCTGTTGGCCAGCTTCGTCAGCGTGTCAGCCATGGTGTCGTCGCTCCCTAGGTTTCGAGGATGGCGGTGACGGCCTGTCCGCCCGCCGCGCAGATGGAGATGAGGCCCTTCTTGCCAGGGCCCGCCTCCGACAGGGCCTTGGCCAGCGTGCCCACGATGCGGCCGCCCGTGGCGGCGAAGGGGTGCCCCGCCGCGATGGAGCTGCCCTTCACGTTGAGCCGGGCGCGGTCGATGGCCCCCAGTGCCCCGGACAGTCCGAGGCGCTCACGGCAGAACGCGTCCGACTCCCAGGCGGCGAGCGTGCAGAGCACCACCGCGGCGAAGGCCTCGTGCACCTCGACGAAGTCGAAGTCCCGAAGGCCGAGGCCCCGCTTCTGGAGCATGCGCGGGACGGCGTAGGCGCCGCCCATCAGCAGCCCCTCGCGCTCGTCGATGAAGTCCACCGCGGCCACCTCGCCCGCCGTCAGGTACGCGAGCACGGGCAGGCCGCGCGCGCGGGCCCACTCCTCGCTGGCCAGCAGCACCGCGGACGCGCCGTCGGTGAGCGGCGAGGCGTTGGCGGCGGTGATGGTGCCCTTCTCCCGGTCGAAGGCGCCCGGCAGCTTCGCCATCTTCTCCAGCGTGGTGTCCGGCCGCAGGTTGTTGTCCCGCGTGAGCCCCTGGTACGGCATCACGAGGTCCTGGAAGAAGCCCGCGTCGTAGGCGCGCGCGAGGTTCTGGTGGCTCGCCAGCGCGAGCGCGTCCTGGGCCTCGCGGGAGATGCCGTACCGGTCGGACGTGATTTGCGCGTGCTGGCCCATGGATTTGCGCGTGCGCGGCTCGGCGTTGACGGGAATCTCCGGCACGAGCGCGCGCGGGTCGAGCAGTCCCAGGGCCGCCGCGAGCTTCGCCCCTTGCGTCTTCGCGCCGTTCAACGCCATCAGCGCGCGCTGCATCCGGCGGCTCACGGCGATGGGCGCGTCGGACGTGGTGTCGGTGCCGCAGGCGATGCCCGCGTCGATCTGCCCGAGGGCAATCTTGTTCGCCACGAGGATGCAGGCCTCGAGGCCGGTGCCGCACGCCTGCTGCACGTCAAAGGCGGGCGTGGCGGGGTCGAGCCCACTGGACAGCGTGCACTCGCGCACCAGGTTCCAGTCGCGCGAGTGCTTCATCACCGCGCCGCCCACCACCTCGCCCAGCCGGACGCCGCCCAGGCCCGTGCGCTCCACGAGGCCGCGCAGGACGTCCGACAGCATGTCCTTGTTGGACAGGCGCGCGTACGCGGTGTTGCTGCGCGCGAAGGGAGTGCGGAGGGCCGAGACGATGGCGACCTTGCGGACCGGGCCGTGGTTCATGGGCTGTTCCCGTCGGGAATGCGAGGTACCAGGCACTCGCGCCGCGAGGCCTCGTGAGACACCTTGCATTATTGTCTCAGGGTGAGTTGAAGTGTCAAAAGGTTCCATAGGAAGCGGATATGCCCTCCAAAGGCCGCGCCACCCGCCCAGCGCGGGAGGCGCCCCCGAAGACGACCCGGCTGTCGCGCGCGCTCGCGGGCGCCGAGACGCCCGTGCGTGCCACCCCGCTGGACGCCTTCCGGCTGGCCCGGCGCAAGTGGCTCGCCGGAGAGCGCATCGACATGGGGGCGCTGGCCGACGAGCTGGGTGTCGGCCGCGCGACGCTCTTCCGCTGGGTGGGCAGCCGGGAGCTCCTCCTCGGGGAGATCATCTGGTCGGTGCAGGAGCCCTTCATCCAGCGCGCCCGCGCCGAGGTGCAGGGGAATGGGCCCACGGCCATCGCCGAGGTGTGCGAGCGGGTGATGCGGGCCGCGCTGTCGCTGCCTCCCCTGCGCACGTTCATCGAGCGCGACCCGGAGTACGCGCTGCGCGTGCTCACCTCGAAGAGCAGCACGGTGCAGAGCCACAACATCGAGGCCATGCGCGCCGGGCTCGAGGAGCAGGTCGCCGCGGGCCACCTGCGGCCCAGGCTGCCGCTCGACACGCTCGCCTTCGTCATCGTCCGCCTCTCCGAGGCCTTCGTCTACGCGGACGTCATCAGCGGCCGTGAGCCCGCGGTGGACCAGGCCGCCGCGGCCATCCGCGTCCTCCTTGAAGGAAACTGAACATGCCCAATACCCGCCCCAATCCCCTCCTGTCCGACCGCGACATCGCCTTTCACCTCTTCGAGGAGCTGGACGCAGAGAGCCTCACGCGCCTGCCCGCGTTCTCCGCGCACAGCCGCGAGGGCTTCGAGCTGTTTCTCGACAGCTGCCGGCGCTTCGCGCGTGAGCAGCTGTTTCCGCTCTACCGGCCCATGGACGCGGAGCCCCCTGTGCTGCGCGATGGCCGCGTGCGCGTGCACCCGCGCATGGGGGACTTGTGGCGTGGCATGACGGAGCTCGGCCTCATCAACGCCATGCGGCCCGAGGCCGTGGGCGGCCAGGGCCTGCCCGTCACCGTCTTCACGCTGGCCACCGCGTACCTCATGGCGGGCAACCTGTCGGCCTACGGCTACGTGGGGCTGACGGCGGGCGCCGCGCACCTCATCGAGACCTTCGGCGATGCGGCCCTGAAGGACGCCCTCATGCGGCCCATGTACGAGGGCCGCTGGACGGGCACCATGGCGCTCACCGAGCCGCAGGCGGGCAGCAGCCTCGCGGATGTGCGCACCACCGCCACGCCGGCCGCTGACGGCACGTACCGCATCCGCGGCAGCAAGATCTTCATCTCGGGAGGAGACCAGGACTTCGCCGAGAACACGGTGCACCTGACGCTCGCGCGCATCGACGGGGCGCCCGCGGGGACCAAGGGCATCAGCCTCTTCGCGGTGCCCGCGCGCCGGCTGGGGCCGGATGGCCAGCTCGTGCCCAATGACGTGCACGTCGCGGGCGTCATCCACAAGATTGGCTGGCGCGGCCTGCCCAGCCTCGCGCTCAACTACGGCGAGGAAGGCGACTGCCACGGCTGGCTGGTGGGCGCGGCGGGCCGGGGCCTGCCGCAGATGTTCCAGATGATGAACGAGGCGCGCCTGATGGTGGGCATGAACGCGTGCGCCTCCGCGTCCGCCGCGTACCACGAGGCGCTCGCCTACGCGCAGGAGCGCACGCAGGGGCGGCCCCTCACCTCTCGCGACCCATCGAGTGCCCCGGTGCCCCTCGTCGCGCACGCGGACGTGCGGCGGATGCTCCTGCGGCAGAAGGCCATCGTGGAGGGCAGCCTCTCCCTGCTGGGCTACACCGCGCTGCAGGGGGACCTCAGCCACCACGCGGACAGCGAGGACGCACGCGCCCGGGCCTCGCTCCTGTTGGACCTGCTGACGCCGGTGGCCAAGACATTCCCCTCGGAGAAGGGCTTCGAGGCCAACGCCCTGAGCGTGCAGGTGCACGGCGGCTACGGCTACACGAGCGAGTACATGCCCGAGGCATGGCTGCGCGACCAGAAGCTGAACACCATCCACGAGGGTACCAGCGGCATCCAGTCACTGGACCTGCTGGGACGCAAGGCGGTGGCGGGCGGTGGGGAGGCGCTGCGGCTGTACGGCGAGGAGGTGGCGCGCACGGTGGAGCGAGCGCGCGCGGCCGGGGTGGAGGGCGCGCTGTGCGACGCGCTGGCGGCGGCCACGGACGGGCTCCTCTCGCTGACGATGGAGGTCGCGGGCCGCGGCCTGGCCGGGGATGTGGACGGTATGCTGCGCCACAGCTCGCACTACCTGGACCTCTTCAGCACGCACGCGATTGCCTGGCGCTGGCTGGAACAGGCCGCGGTGGCGGAGGAGGCGCTGCGCCGTGGTGCCGGTGCCACCGACGCGGCGTTCTACGAGGGCAAGCGCCGCGCGGCGGCGTACTGGCTGCGCACCGAGCTGCCACGCTGCGCGCCGCTCGCGCAGCTCATCCGGAGCAACGAGGACAGCTACGCGGCAATGCCCGTGGAGGCGTTCTAGCTTCGCGCCCGAGGCGCGCCGGTGAAGCCGGCGCGCCAGGAGCCTATTTCCTTGGCTGGATGTCCAGCTCGACTTGGGCCCGTGACATCAGCAGGAACTTCGTGTCGCTCAACCAAGCCTCGATGGTGCTCTTTCCTGGATGCAGCGCCCGATACGTAGAGGCCGTGCTGGACTGCTTCGTCAAGCGAAGCTCCGCCGGGTTGTTCTGGATTTGAATGCGCAGCTTCTGCGATGCCTGGGACTGCTTGGGATGGACCTGGATCTCCACCTCCTCGTCCACCTGGAGCTGAGACTTCGACACGGTGACCTTGTCGATGCGCGGCAAGCCCTGGGACAGGGTCTGGCTCACGTGCCGCTCCATGAATCCCTGGAGGGAGCGCGCGAGGGGCTCCACCGAGATTCCACTGGTATCTCTCAGCTCGACGTACACGTTGTGGAAGACCCAGAACACCACCTGAAGCGGGGTGCCGGGCATCTGGACGGAGAGCTGACCCAGCCAGCCCGGGCCCCGGACATACGGAATCCTGGGCATGGAAGTGACGGACACGTCCGAGAGGAAGTGTTCCCGCGCGGCGGCGGCCCCGGTGCTGCAGACGTTGATTCTGAGGATGAGAGTGGCCCCACCCCGCCGGAAGCTCCAGCTCCGCGTGACAAGGCCACCTGGCAGCATGGAGACATCCTCCGAGAAGGGTTCCCAGCCCGCCTCTCGCGTGGGGAGGTACTCCTTCACGCCATCCCAGTCCGCCACCACTCCGATATCCGGGTTCGCGCTGACGACGAGCTGATCGAAACCGATCCGCTCCTTGAATTCATTCAACTTCCGTGGATTGACCAACATGGGTTCACCGGATGCAGTGCCACACAAAGCCCAGCCCAGCAGAATCACACCCAGGACCGAACGAATGTCCATGAGTCACTCGAGCGTTGTCACAGGCGGATAGATGAAGATATCGCTTTCCAGCCCAGCTCTTTCCCAGTTGGGATAGGGATAGAGTTTCGGGTCGGGGTCGATGCTGTTGTCGATA
The DNA here is from genome assembly GCF_012933655.1 of Pyxidicoccus fallax. GTDB lineage: Bacteria > Myxococcota > Myxococcia > Myxococcales > Myxococcaceae > Myxococcus > Myxococcus fallax. The sequence goes on from NZ_JABBJJ010000022.1 coordinate 22,591, forward strand.
TACTCCTGGGTCGTTTCCGTCCCGGTGTGGGGCCCCGCGCAAGCATCCAGAATCTTGCCATCCATTCGGCAAAACGCATGGTTGCTGAACGATGTCCGTTTGGGGTCGTAGCGCATGACGACCTTGTCGCTACCCGTGTCCCTGTAGAACGGGTTGTTGCAGGCGCCGACGCCGACCAGGTTCGTCGTGTGGATGAACCCATAGGGTTCCATGTAGAGCCACTCAGTGCTGACCCCCAACGCCGCAGCAAATACCTGCACGGCGGACGCTTGGTCGTAGCAGCAGCACTCGGGGTCTTCACCTTTCATGTAGGAATTGAGCCTGAACTGCCGCGCACGCATCCTCCCATAGCGTGGAGCGCCCTCCTTGGTGTCGTACTCCAGCCCGTGCCCCGTGTGACAGTAGCGGGTGATCTTCTCGATGATCTCCGCGCGAGTCCTCAGGCCCACCACGCCCACCCTGTTGCAGAGGAAGCGGAGTGCCTCGGCCCAGACCGCATCCGCGAATGGGATGATGGGGGCCGCAGGGAGGAAGAAGACCTCCACCTCGGACCCGCCCAGGGCGATGGAAGCGCCCGGATCGGCAAAGGACACTCTCCATTCGATGCTGCCGCGGTACCAGGCAATCTTGTTGGGCAGCGTCTCGAACTGGGCCTGGACGACGTGCTCCCCCGGTCCCAGCGGGAGCTTCGCGGTGATCTCCAGGTCGCTGGCTACTCGCCCTCGAACTTCGCGTCGAAGGAGTACATCATGGAGTCCACCGGTCGGAGTAGGCACACACCGGACCCGGAGCACCTGTCCGGCCGGTGAGGAGCACAGCTCTTGAAATGCATCCGACAAGCCTTCTCCGAGATGCGGCTCCGTTCCCTCCAGGTGCCCGCGTCCCGGTCGGCCCGGCAACATGAAGAGTGATGCCCTCATCCTCACCTGGCGAGTGCTCACGCTCTGCCTGCTGGCCATGACGTGGGCCTGCAGGAGCGAGCCTCCGCCGAGCTACATCCGGCTGGCCGGGCCCGCCCCTGTGCTCGCGGACGTGCCGGGCTCCCGCGCGCTGCTCGTGGTGTTCTGGGCCTCCTGGTGCCCTCCCTGTGTCGAGGAGACGCCCCAGCTCCGGGCCCTGGCTGAGTCACCGCCCGAGGGACTCCAGGTCGTCGTCTTCAGCCACGATGCGGACGCCAGGGCGGTGGAGTCCTTCTTCAAGGGCCCTCCCCCGCCGGACTTCCACCTCCGCGTGGATGTCGGCAAGAAGGTCGCCCGCTCGTACGGCGTGGAGCAGCTCCCGACGAGCATCCTCGTCGTCGATGGGCGGCTGGTCGCACGCTTTCCGGGCCCTCGGGACTGGGACTCGAAGGCAATGCGACGCCTCCTCGAAAGGTTGACCCGCGAGCCCGCCGACCGGGCGGCCGGCCCGGCGGATTGACTCCCCCCGGCGTCCTTTGTAAGCCACCTGTTGGATGCAGCTCTTCCTGCGAATCCTGGCCGTGCTCCTCGTCCTGATGACGGGCGGCGTCTTCCAGACGCTGGCCTTTGCATCGGACACGCACGCCGACTGCGCGGAGGAGGAAGAAGGCGCTGACGACTGCACGGACTGCGCCCCCAGCTGCGCCATGTGCCAGTGCTGCCCGCTGAGAGCGGCCCCCGCGCCGGTGCCCGTCATCGAGCAACCCGAGCCCGGGCCCGCGCTGCCACCCGTCCCCAGCCGCGTGGACGAGCCGGTCCTCTCCGGACCGGGTGCCGACATCTTCCAGCCGCCCAGAGCCTGACGCCGCCCTTCACGGGAGACGTGTGTCCTGCGTGGACCCTCCAGGGCCCATGCGCGCGCACGCGCGTCTTCTCCGCCTGACGTCATGTCCGTCTTCCCGCGCACTCTCGCGCGGGCATTCACCGCCGTGGGCGACGGCCCCGGCTGGAGTTCCCTCATGCGTTCGCTGCGTACGCTGTCCGTGGTCGTGTCCCTCCTGGCCGTCCCCGTCCTCCCGGCCCTGGCCGAGGAGCCCAAGCCCGCCGAGAAGTCCCAGACGGCCGAGGCCGAGAAGCCGAAGTGTGAGCACGGCGTTCAGAAGACCCTGTGCACGCGCTGCAACCCGAAGCTGGCGGCCGTCTTCAAGTCCAAGGGCGACTGGTGCCCCGAGCACGACCGCCCCGAGTCCCAGTGCTCCATCTGCCACCCGGACCTGGCCAAGAAGGGAGTGAAGTAGATGTCTGCCTCCCGTATCGGCCCGGTGGTGCTGGCGTGCCTGCTCGTCATGAGCGCCAGCTGCTCGAAGGAGTCCAGCTCCGCCGCGGCGGAGAAGTCCGCTCCGCCTCCGGCCGCCGCGGGAGGCGCATCCGCCCAACAGGTGAAGCTGTGCGAGCACCGGGTGCCGGCGGAGCTGTGCACCCGGTGCAACCCGGACCTCATCGACGTCTTCAAGGCGCAGGACGACTGGTGCGAGGCGCACGGGGTGCCCGAGTCCCAGTGCTTCCAGTGCCACCCGGACCTCACCTTCACCGCGCGGTCCACCGCGCCGAAGGACTGGTGCAAGGAGCACGCGGTCCCCGAATCCAAGTGCACCAAATGCAATCCCTCCCTCGTCGCGAAGTACATCGAGGTGGGGGACTACTGCCGCGAGCACGGCTTCCCGGAGTCCGTCTGCCCGTACTGCCATCCAGAGTTGGTGAAGGCCGCGGGCGCGGAGCCACCCACGTTCCCCGAGCCGGGCACGCGCGTCCGCCTGGCCTCCGCCGAGACGGTCCGCGAGGCCGGCATCCAGACGCGGCGCGTGGAGAAGCGGCCCTTTGCCCGGACGCTGGACGTCGTCGGCCAGCTCGACTTCAACAACAACCGGCTGGCCTGGCTGTCGGCGCGGAGCGAGGCGCTGGTGCTGGAAGTCCGGGTGGACGTCGGCGACGAGGTGAAGGCCGGTCAGCCCCTCGCGGTGGTGACGTCCGGCGCCGTGGGAGCGGACCAGGGGCGCCTCTCCGCGGCCCAGGCGCGATTGGAGGCGGCTCGCGCCGCGCTCGTACGCGAGCAGACGCTCGTCGAGCGGGGCATCAGTGCACGCAAGAGCCTGGAGCAGGCCCAGGCCGAGGTGGCCGCCGCCGAGGGCGAGCGCGCCGCGGCCCGCGCGTCCCTGACGGCCGCGGGAGCCTCCGTCACCAGCCAGCAGGGCACGTACGTGCTGACGGCGCCCTTCTCCGGCACGGTGGTGGCCCGTGACGCCGTCCCCGGCCGGCACGTGGGCGCGGGACAGACGCTCCTCCAGGTCGCGGACCTGAGCACCATGTGGGCCCTGCTGGAGGTGCCCGAAGCGGACGCGGGCGCGGTGCGCGCGGGCCAGAAGGTCACCCTCACCTTCGAGAGCATGCCCGGCGAGACGCGCGAGGCCACCCTCACCCGCGTGGGCGCTTCCGTCGACCCCGCCACCCGCACCGTGCGCGCTCGCGTGGAGCTGCCCAATCCCGAGGGCTCCCTCAAGGCGGGGCTCTTCCTCCGGGCCCGCGTGCAGGTGGCCGCCGAGCACGAGGCCCTGCTGGTGCCCCGCGAGGCCATCCAGCGCGCCGAGGGCCGCACGCTCGTCTTCGTGAAGAAGGAGCCGGGCCTCTACGAGCCCGTCGCGGTGGAGCTGGGCGCGGGCGGCCGTGAGGAAGTGGAGGTGGTGAAGGGGCTCTCTCCTGGCGTGGAGGTCGTCACCACGGGCGCCTTCCTCCTCAAGACGGAGATCCTCAAGGAGTCCATTGGCGCGGGGTGCTGCGAGACGGAAGGGGGCGAGTAGCCGCCATGCTGACCCGAGTCATCGACTGGTCGCTGGCGCACCGGTGGGCCGTCCTCCTCGCGACCCTGGCCCTCGTCATCTCGGGGCTGCTGGCCTTCCGCGCGCTGCCCATCGACGCCATCCCGGACACCACGCCCACGCAGGTGCAGGTGAACACCGTCGCGCCGGCCCTCACCCCCATCGAGGTGGAGCGGCAGCTCACCATCCCCGTCGAGCAGGCGCTGTCGGGCCTGCCCCACGTCAGCGAGCTGCGGTCCATCTCCAAGTTCGGCCTATCGCAGGTGACGCTCCAGTTCAGCGACGGCACGGACCTGTGGTTCGCGCGGCAGCAGGTGGCCGAGCGCCTGGGCCGGGTGCAAGTTCCGGCGGGCATCGAGCGCCCCTCGCTGGGCCCGGTGGCCACGGGCCTGGGCGAGGTCTTCCACTATCTCGTCAAGAGCCGGACGAAGAGTCTCGAGGAGCTGCGCACCCTGCATGACTGGGTCATCGCGCCCCAGCTGCGCAGCGTGCCCGGCGTGGCGGAGGTGAACGCCTGGGGCGGCGAGGAGAAGCAGTGGCACGTCGTCGTGGAGCCGCGCCGCCTGCGGCAGTTCAACCTCTCGCTGGGAGACGTCTACCGGGCGCTGGAGGAGAACAACGGCAACGTGGGGGGCGGCGTGGTGGAGCGCGGGGGCGCGGCGAGCCTCGTGCTCGGCGTGGGCGTGCTGGAGGACGGCAACGCCATTGGGGACGTCGTCGTCGCGGCGCACAACGGTGTGCCGGTGCGCATCCGCGACGTGGCCCGCGTGGAGGTGGGCCATGAAATCCGCCGGGGCGCCACCACGGCGGACGGCGAGGGCGAGGCCGTCCTGGGCCTGGGCTTCATGCTGGTGGGAGAGAACTCCCACACGGTGACGGAGGCGCTGGCCCGGCGGCTCGAGGAGGTGAAGCGCACCCTGCCCCAGGACGTCACGGTGGAGCCCGTCTACGAGCGCACCGAGTTGGTGGACCACGTGCTGCGCACGGTGCGCACCAACCTCCTGGAGGGCGCGCTCCTCGTCATCGCCGTCCTCTTCTGCTTCCTGGGCAACTGGCGCGCGGGGCTCATCGTCGCGGCGGCCATTCCCCTGTCGCTGCTGTTCGCCTTCAACGCGATGCTGCGCTTCGGCATCGCCGGCACGCTCATGTCGCTGGGGGCCATCGACTTCGGACTCGTCGTCGACTCCTCCGTCATCCTCGTGGAGAACGCGGAGCGGCGGCTCGCCGAGGCCCGAGGGGAGCGCACCCTCCTGGAGGTGGTGCGGGATGCCGCCGTCGAGGTGCGCAAGCCCACCCTCTTCGGTGAGCTCATCATCATGGTGGTGTACCTGCCCATCCTCGCGTTGGAAGGCGTGGAGGGAAAGCTGTTCCGCCCCATGGCGCTCACCGTCATCTTCGCCCTGCTGGGCAGCGCGCTGCTCTCCATGACGCTGATGCCGGTGCTGGCCTCCTTCGCGCTGAAGCGTGGCGTGCGGAGTCACCACGAGCCGCGCCTCGTCCGCTTCCTCAAGCGCTGCTACCAGCCGGTCCTCGAATGGGCTCTCAGCCACACCCGGGCCGTCCTCGCCGGCGCGGGGCTCCTCATCGTGGGCGCGGCTGTCGCCGCCACGCAGCTCGGCAGCGAGTTCGTTCCCCGCCTGTCCGAGGGCACGCTCGTCATCAACACCGTGCGCCTGGCCGAGGTGTCCCTCACCGAGTCCGTGCGCTACGGAAGCCAGATTGAAAAGGTGCTCCTCGCGCGCTTCCCCGACGAGGTGCGGCGCGTGTGGACGCGCACCGGCACAGCCGAGGTGGCCACGGACCCGATGGGCATCGAGCTGTCCGACGTCTTCATCACCCTGAAGCCACGGGAGCAGTGGAAGCGGGCCACCACGCAGGACGAGCTCGTGGCGGAGATGAAGGCGGAGCTGGCGGACCTGCCCGGGATGCGCATGGCCTTCCTCCAGCCCATCGAGATGCGCGTCAACGAGATGATTGCCGGCGTCCGCGGCGACGTGGGCATCAAGCTCTTCGGAGACGACCTCGACGTGCTGAAGGCCAAGGCCCGTGAAATCGAGGGCCTCGTCAGGGCCATCCCAGGCGCCGCCGATGTCACCGTGGAGCAGGTGACGGGCCAGCCCGTGCTGGAGGTGACGGTGGATCGGGCGGCGGTTGCGCGTCACGGCATCCCGACTCGCGCGGTGCTCGACGTGGTGGAGGCGGTGGGCACACGGACCGTGGGCGAGGTGCGCGAAGGCGAGCGGCGCTTCGACCTGGCCGTGCGCCTCTCCGAGGAGTACCGGGACGACCCGGCGAGGCTGGCCACGGTGCCGGTGACGGCGCCGGGCGGAGAGCGCGTCCCGCTGGGGCGTCTGGCCTCCATTCGCGAGGTGTCCGGCCCTACCACCATCCAGCGCGAGTGGAGCAAGCGCCGCATCGTCGTCCAGGCCAACGTGAGAGACCGGGACCTCGGCGGCTTCGTCGAGGAGGTGCGCCACACGCTGGAGCAGAAGCTGGAGCTGCCGGCGGGCTATTACCTCCGTTTCGGCGGACAGTTCGAGCACCTCGAACGGGCCCAGGCGCGTCTGCTCATCGTGGTGCCCGCCGCGCTGGCCCTCATCTTCCTCCTGCTCCACCTCACCTATCGGCGCGTCCTCGACTCGCTGCGCATCTTCGCGGGCGTGCCCTTCGCCCTGGTGGGCGGCGTGCTGGCGCTGCTGCTGCGCGGCCTGCCCTTCTCCATCTCCGCCGCGGTGGGCTTCATCGCGCTCTCGGGGGTGTCGGTGCTGGGAGACATGGTGCTCGTCTCTCGCGTGCGCGGTCTGCTGGACCGTGGCCATGCTCCGAGCGACGCCATTCGGGAGGCGGCCCTCTCGCGGTTGAGGCCCGTGCTGATGACGGCCGCGGTGGCCGCCATCGGGTTCCTGCCCATGGCGCTCAACACGGGGATTGGCGCGGAGGTGCAGCGGCCGCTGGCCACCGTGGTGGTGGGCGGAATCCTGTCCTCGACGCTGCTGACCTTGCTGGTGCTGCCCGTGCTGTATTCGGTCTTCGGCGCCGCCCGGGGAGGACGGGGCGAGAGTGAAGCGCTTGTGGATGGGACCGAGGGCGACCCCGCCGACGAAAAGGAGGAGCCGGTCCATGCCGCGCTCTGAGAAACGCAGCGGTGTCCTCCTGCTGGCGTGGGTGCTCCTGGTCGCGCTGCCTGCCCATGCGGCGGAGCGCGCGCTCACGCTGGACGAGGCGCTGCGCCTTGCCCTGGAGAGGAACCCGGACGTCCGAGCCGTGGAGGCCGAGGTCGGTGCGGCCCGGGCGCGGCAGGCCGGCGCGAGCCTGCTGCTGCGCAACAACCCGGAACTGGAGGCCGCGCTGGGGCCCCGTCGGGACGGAGGCGACAGCACGATGCAGTATGGCGTGTCCCTCACCCAGCCGGTGGAGGTGGGTGGACAGCGGGCGGCACGCAGGGAGGAAGCACAGGCACTGCACATCGCCGCCGAGGCCCGGCTCGTTGCGCAGCGGGTGTCCCTGGTGGCCCAGGTGCGTGAGGCCTTCGGTCGCGCGCTGGCCGCTGGGGCGCAAGTCGAGCTCGCGGCCGAGGCGGTGGAGCTGGCCGGCCAGGCACTCCAGGCCGCCGAGGAGCGCTACCGGGAGGGAGATGCCTCGCGCATCGAGGTGAACACGGCTCGGGTGGAGGCCGGCCGTGCCCGGCGTGAGCGGCTGGTGGCCGAGGGCCGGCGGAAGGTGGCGCTCGGGGCCCTGATGCTGCTGGTGGGGCTGGAGGCCGACGAGTCCGTGGCCGTCCAGGGAACGCTGGAGCCGGCCTCGACCGGCCCGCTCCCGGAGCTGTCCCAATGGATGACACGTGCCCGCGACGGCCGGAGGGAGCTGGTGGTCGCACGCGAGGAGCTGCGCGCGGCCGAGGCGGGAGAGCGGCTCGCGGCTCGCGAGGCCATTCCCTCTCCGCGGCTCGGCGTGGCCTACAACCGCGAGGAGGACGCTCACATCGTCCAGGGCACCCTGGGGCTCACCCTGCCCCTCTTCCAGCGGAACCAGGCCGAGCGTGGCGCGGCGCGGGCCCGTGCCATCCAGGCCCGCGCCGCGCTGGAGGGCATGGAGCGGCGCGTGGCGCAGGAGGTGCAACTCGCCATGGAGCGGCGCCGCGTGGCCGATGAAGCACTCCGGTCCTTCACCGGTGAAGTCCTCGAGGCGGCACGGGAGAACGCGGAGCTGGCCACGGAGGGTTACCGGGCCGGGCAGCTCGACTTCCTCCAGCTGGTGCTGCTGCGCCGCGAGGCGCTCGAGGCCCGGCGCGGCCACATCGAGGCGCTGGAGGAACTGAACGCGGCCAGCGCGGAGCTGGAGCGCGTGGTGGGCGCTGGGCTCCCCGCCCTGGCCAACGAGGAAGCCCGGCACTGAAGCCCCAACGTCAGTGCACCGTGGGAGGAGCAGGCGGCGCGGCGTGGGGCGGCTGTCCGGCGGCCCGGGCCTGTTCCTCCAGGAAGGCGCGCACCGCCGCCTCCACCGTCGGATGGAGGTGCTCCGGCCCCAGTCGCTCCGCCAGCCCCGAGCGCCGCAGCATCCTGCGCAGCGGCGCGCGGGCCTCGGCGATGACCAGGGTCACCCCCTCCTCCTCGAACTCCCGCCGCAGCTTCTCCAGCCCTTCCGCCGCGGTGATGTCCAGGTCGAACACGGCGGACGCATCCAGCAGGAACCACCGCACCGGAGCGAGCGAGCCGGCCACCAGGGCGCGGGCCTCCTCGCGCAGGTGGCGCGCGTTGGCGAAGAAGAGCGGCGCGTCGAAGCGGTAGATGATGAGGCCGGGAATCGTCTCGGCGCCCGCGTACCGCTCGACGTCGTGGTAGCCGGGCATCCCCGCCTTCTTTCCGAGCACCGCGTCGTGCGGCCTCGCGGCCCGCCGGATGAGGTCTCCCAGCGCCAGCACCACCGCGATGAGGATGCCCTGGAGGATGCCCAGCACCACCACGCCCACCATCGTCACCACCGCCAGCACCGCCTCCACGGGCCGCACGCGCCACAGCCCGACGATGGCGGGCACGTCCATGAGGTACACGGCCGCCACGATGACGATGGACGCCAGGGCCACCATGGGCAGGTTGCGCAGCAGGGGCGTGAGGAACAGCGCGAAGACGAGCACCACCACCGAGGCCAGCACCCCCACGAGCTGGGTGCGCCCTCCCATGGTCGCGTTGACGGCCGTGCGCGAGTCGCTGCCCGTCACCGGGAAGCCCTGGGTGAAGGCGTTGGCGAGGTTGGCGGCCGCCTGCCCGAGGAACTCCTGGTTGCTGTCCATCCGGTAGCGGAACTTGTCGGCGAAGATGCGGCCCGTGAGCACGGAGCTGGCGTAGTTGACGAGCGTCAGGCTGAAGGCGGCCGGCAGCAGGGCGCGCACGTCTCCGAAGCCCACGGACGGCAGCCCGAAGGCCGGCGGCTCCGCGGAGATGGTGCCCACCACCTTGATGCCACCGTGCGCGAGCTGGAACAGCTCGCCCGCCACCGTGGTGAGCACCACCAGGATGAGGGGACCGGGGGCCCGGGGCAGCAGCCGCCGCAGCAGCACGAGCACGCCGATGGAGCCCAGGCCCAGCAGCAGCGTCGGGACGTGGACCCTCGAGAGGCCCGCCCCCACCTCGTAGACCTGCCCCGCGAAGCTGTTGGCATGGCGCTCCAGCCCGAACAGCCGCGCGAGCTGGCTGCCGATGATGATGAGGGCGGCCCCGTTGATGTAGCCCACCAGGATGGGCTTGGACAGGAAGTCCGCGAGCGCGCCCGCCTTGAGCAGGCCCCCGAGGAGGCTGACGACGCCCACCAGCAACGCGAGCAGCGCCGCCAGGGAGGCATGACGGGCCGGGTCGGCTCCCGAGCCCACCAGCGCCAGGGCCGACGCGCTGATGATGGCCGCACCCGCCTCGGGACCGACGATGAGGTGACGCGAGGGCCCAAACAGGGCGTAGGCCAGCATGCCCGCGACCCCCGCGTAGAGGCCCGCCGCCGGGCGCACTCCGACAATCTGCGCGTACGCGAGCCCCTGGGGAATCAGCATCGCGCCAATGGTGAGCGCGGAGAGCACGTCCGCCCGGAGCCACCGACGCGGGTAGTCTCGAAGCTGTTGCAATCCGGGGACCCGTCGTCGCACCGCCGGCCACATGTGCATGCGTGCCTCCCCGGGGTTCGACGGCGCGCATGTCGACGTCACCGTGCGGCAAAGCTGGACCTCGCGCTCCATGGCGGCAACACGGGCAGGGACGAGGGAGGTCTGGCCTCCGGGGGGGGACAACGCGCGGATGTCGACGCATGGCACCGCTCTCGGTCCGATGGTCGCAGCGGGCCACGCCTCCCACGTTGGTCACCCATGACACCGACCACTGTGGGACTGCTCTTGCTGCTGGGAATGGCTCCTACCGAGAATGCGTCCGCCGCTGAACGCGACACCGTCGCGGAAGCCCCGGCGTGCCACGACGACGATTCCCGTCGGCTGGGCGGCCACACCTTCCTGTTTCCCATGCTCCAGCAGAGCGCCTTCGTGACCACGCACGTGGGCCTGCGCGAGGGCATCGCGCGCTATGACGTGCCGGACCTGCCCGTGGGCCGGCTGGGCAGGACGGACGTGCTGCTCACGGGTGTCCAGCAGACGCTCGACCTGGAGCTGGCCGTCACGGACTGGCTGGGCCTGGCGGGCTTCGCCCGGGGCACCGTCATCACCGGGGCCAACACCCGCTCGCTGCTGGTGGACGGCGCGTCGGTGAACCTGGTGGGCCAGGCGGGCGCCATCGTGCGCGTGTGGCGCAACGCGAACAGTGGAACGCAGCTCTCGCTTCGCGGCAACTTCGGCTACGAGGACGGCAGCGAGGTCACCGTCCTCCCGCTCGTCAGCGGCATCCTGAACAACCCGCTGCTGACGCTCGAGGACGTGGTGCAGGGCAGCCTCGGCGAGTTCATCCTCGTGCCGAGAACGGAGACCTCGGTGAACGGGGGCGCGTTCCTGGCCCAGGCCCTCGGCCGGACGTTCTCGCTGCAGGCCGCCGCCAACGCCGAGTACGGGTGGCGGGAGCGCGAGCCCTTCGACGCGGAGGCCGGAGGCCGCGTCACCCAGAAGACCCATGCGGCGCGCGTCAACCTCACGGCCGCGCTCACCGCGGACTTCTCGCCCCATGGCGTACCCGTGGCCCTGATGGGCGAGTACCTGTTCTCCTTTGGAGAGGAGACCGAGGTGGGCCTGCCCGACAGGACCTTGAAATCCAGCACCGTCGCACTCGGCGTCTACTACTCCGGCAGGCCCAACCTGCAGGTGGGCCTGGGGGCGGTGACCACCTTGAACGCCGCGCCCCGCTTCGGGCTTGGCGAGGCGGACCAGCGGCTCGAGTCTGACGACCCGACGCTCAGCTATGGCCAGCTCATCCTCCGCTACATCTGGTGAGCCCCGGCCGAGGTCCACCCGGGCGGATGGCCCCGCCCGCGCGCATGCCCCGCCCGCGCTGGCGCCGGTGGTTGCGTGTCCTCGCCTGGGCGATGGGCGGCGTGCTGTTGCTGGAGGTGCTGCTCAACCTCGCGCTCAACACCCCCCTCGTCCCGGCGCTCGTCCACCGTGCCACCCCGCGGACCCGGCTGGGCTGGAGCCGGGCCTGGTGGCCGTGGCCGGGGCAGCTCCAGGCCCGCGACTTCTTCCTGGAGCGGCGCGACGCGCACGCTCGCTGGCGCGTCGAGGCGGAGGACGTGGAGGCACATCTCGACGTGGTCGCCCTGTTCCGCCGCCAGCTCGTGGTCGAGGGAGTCCGGGCCCGGGGCGTCCGTGCGCGGGTGGAACCCCTGCCGTCCGGGGAACAGGCTCCGCCGAAACCTCCCAAGCCGCATCCCTGGCGCATCGAGCTGCGCGGCCTGGAGGTACAGGCCGCGCGTGAGCTCGTCGTCGGCACCGTGCGCTACACCGGCCCCGCGGAGGCTCGGGGCACCGTGCGCCTCATCGCCGGTCAGCGGCTCACGGTGGAGGCCGGGCAGCTCCGGCTGACGGACGGCTTCGTGGAGGTCCAGGGACACCGGGCCGCGCGGCTGGAGTCGCTGTCCACGAACTTCTCGCTCGAGGCCTTCCGGCGCGCTCCGGAAGGGTGGGAGGTGTTCGGAGGACTGAGCGGGCGGCTCCAGGCGAAGGCGGACCTGCTCGCCCTGGACTGGCTCGGAGCCAGCCTGCCGCCGCACGCGCGGGTGGACCTGCGAGAGGGCGCCGGCACGATGGAAGCGGAGGTGCGCATCCAGAAGGGGGTGCTGGAGCCTGGCAGCCGCGTGGAGGCCCAAGGGGCTCCGCTCCAGCTGTGGGTCGGCCCCGCGCACGCGCGGGCGCCCTGGCGGGTCCACGGCACGGTGGAGGCGGACGCGGATGGCGAGGCGCGAGGCCGGCTCCGGCTCTCCTTCTCCTCCGTCCACGTCGACGGGCCCCACGCGCGGCTGCTGGAGCTGCCCGAGGTGGCCCTCACCTTCCACGCGGAGCCCCGCCTGGGGCTCGCGGCGCCAGTCATCCAGCGGGAGCTGCACGTGGCGCCCAGCAAGCCGGTGGACCTGCGGATGCTCAACGCCTGGACGGGCCAGACCTTCCGCGTGGACTCCGGCAGCGCCACCCTGAAGGCCTCCGGCCACGGCGACTCCGAGCACGCCCGCGGTTCGCTGCGCCTCACCGTGGACTCCGACCTCGTCGAGGCCCGGGCCGGGGACACCCGGCTGCTCGGGCGCGCGTCCGCGGAGTTCGACACACGGCGGCTCTCGCTCCAGGGAAGGCGCGTGGGGCTGGATGGGACGACGCTGTGGCTGAGCCAGGTGTCCGCGGACCTGGACACCGCGACGCTCCGCGGGTGGAGCGGCACCTTCTCCCTTCCCCAGGCCACGCTGTTGCTGTCCCCCCCGGAGCTGGAGGCCCGGTTCTCCGGCCGCTTCGCCAGCGCGGCCCCCTTCGTCGCGCTGCTCACCGGCAGCAAGAAGCTGCCGCGCTTCCTCGCCCCGCTGCTCCAGGCCCGGGAGCTGGAGGTGACGGGGCGGGTGCTGCTGGGCCCGCCGGGCCTCCAAGTGCGGGAGCTGCGCATCACCGACGAGAACCTCCAGCTCCAGGGCCGCATGGACCTCTCTCGCGGCGCCACCCACGCCCTGGTGCTGGCCACGCTGGACGGCATCACCGGCGCGGTGGAGGTGACGCCCGAGGACACCCATGTCCAGCTCCACGACGCAAGGCGCTGGTACGAGGAGCGGCTGGCGGCGCCGCCCTGACCGTGCGCCCGGGACACTGCGCGGCGCCATGGGGCGATGGGTTGGAGGGTGGCACGGACCTAACTCCCCGACACCGGACACAGCCCCCCGGACGGAGGCACAAGACTCATGGCTCGGCCTGACGACATCCCGCGCGAAATCCTGCCCATTCCCGACACCCAGCCCTCCGGGCTGCTCACCTACGACGCCAAGGACCCGAACGCGAAGTTCCCACCCATCCGGGATATTCGGCCGCCGAAGGGCGCGCCCAACGTGCTCATCGTCCTGCTGGACGACGTGGGTTTCGGGGCCTCGAGCGCCTTCGGCGGCCCGTGCCAGACGCCCCACTTCGAGAAGCTGGCGGCCAGCGGCTTGAAGTACACGCGCTTCCACACCACCGCGCTGTGCTCGCCCTCGCGCGCCGCGCTCCTCAGCGGACGCAACCACCACTCGGTGGGCATGGCCGGCATCACGGAGGCCGCCACGCCTCCGCCCGGCTACAGCTCGGTGCGCTCCAACGCCAAGGCGCCGCTGGCCGAAATCCTCAAGCTCAACGGCTACTCGACGGCGCAGTTCGGCAAGTGCCACGAGGTGCCGGTGTGGCAGACGAGCCCCCTGGGCCCCTTCAACGCGTGGCCCAGCGGCGGCGGCGGCTTCGAGCACTTCTACGGCTTCATCGGCGGAGAGACGAACCAGTACTCACCCTCCCTCTACAACGGCACCGTCCCCGTGGAGCCGCCGGACGACCCGAACTACCACCTCACCGAGGACCTGACGGACAAGGCCATCGCCTGGGTGCGCCAGCAGAAGGCGCTGATGGCCGACAAGCCCTTCTTCATGTACTTCGCCACGGGCGCCACCCACGCGCCGCACCACGTGCCCAGGGAGTGGGCGGACAAGTACAAGGGCCAGTTCGACGACGGCTGGGACACGCTGCGCGAGCGCACTCTCCAGCGGCAGAAGGCGCTGGGCGTCGTCCCCAAGGACGCGAAGCTCACCGCCCGCCACGAGGGGATTCCGGCCTGGGAGGACGTCCCCGCGGAGATGAAGCCGGTGCTGGCGCGGCAGATGGAGGTGTACGCCGGCTTCCTCTCGCACACCGACCACCACGTGGGCCGCCTGCTCGCCGCCCTCCAGGACCTGGGCGTGATGGATGACACGCTGGTGTACGTCATCATCGGCGACAACGGGGCTAGCGCCGAGGGCACCCTCCAGGGCACCTTCAACGAGCTGCTGTCCCTCAACGGCCTGACGCGGGTGGAGACGCCGGAGTTCCTCCAGGCGCGCATCGACCAGTTCGGCGGCCCCCACTCGTACAACCACTACGCGGTGGGCTGGGCGCACGCCATGAACACGCCCTACCAGTGGACCAAGCAGGTGGCCTCGCACTGGGGCGGCACGCGCAACGGCACCATCGTCCACTGGCCCAACGGCATCGACGCCCGGGGCGAGCTGCGCCACCAGTTCTGCCACGTCATCGACGTGGCCCCCACCCTCCTGGAGGCCGCGCGCATCCCCGAGCCGCGGATGGTGAACGGGGTGACGCAGAGTCCCATGGAAGGCACCAGCATGCTCTACAGCTTCGACGACGCCCGAGCGCCGGAGCGCCACGAGGTGCAGTACTTCGAGCTCGCCGGCAACCGCGGCATCTACTTCAAGGGCTGGTCCGCCGTGACGAAGCACCGCACGCCCTGGGAGACGGGACAGGTGGAGCTGCCGCCCTTCGACGACGACGTCTGGGAACTCTACGACGGGAGCAAGGACTGGACGCAGGCGAACGACCTGTCCAGGCAGATGCCGGAGAAGCTGCGCGAGCTGCAGCGGCAGTGGCTCATCGAGGCCATCAAGTACAACGTGCTGCCGCTCGATGACCGGGGCGCGGAGCGGCTCAATGCCGACCTCGCCGGCCGGCCCCAGCTCGTCCGCGGCAGGTCGCAGCTCCTGTTCAGCGGCATGGGCCGGCTGAGCGAGAACAGCGTCATCAGCGTGAAGAACAAGTCGTTCTCCGTCACCGCCGAGGTGGACATCCCGGATGGCGGCGCCGAGGGCGTCATCATCGCCCAGGGCGGCAGGTTCGGCGGCTGGAGCCTCTACGCCAAGGGAGGCCGACTGAAGTTCGCCCACAACTTCGCGGGCCTGGAGACCTACCACACCGAGGCCACGCAGCCCGTGCCTCCGGGACGGCACCAGGTGCGCATGGAGTTCCGGTACGACGACGGCGGCGTGGGCAAGGGCGGTGACGTCACGCTGTTCCACGACGGCAAGGCGGTGGGCTCGGGCCGCGTCGAGCGCACGCAGCCTTTCACCTTCTCCCTCGACGAGACGACCGACGTGGGCAGCGAGACGGGCACTCCCGTGTCCGCGGACTACGACCGCCGCGGCAGCGTCTTCACGGGGAAGATTCACTGGGTGCAGATAGACCTGGGCAAGGAGGACGCCGACCACCTGGTCTCTCCCGAGGAGCGGCTCAGCGTCGCCATGGCGAGGCAATAGCAACACGGATGCCCGTTCCACCCGGGCGTGCACGGGCAGTCGTCGCGACCCCGAGTCCCCCGGGCGCGCGGCCGGCGGTGGCCGCGCGTCCTCGCCAGGCGTCCACTTCTGGCCCAGACCCTGCCCGTGGGGGCCGGTGCCTTCGGCCCCGTGTCGGTTCAGATTGCCACCCGTGGAACGTGGAGCCCCATCCCCGCCCTTCCCGAGGAGCCAGGCATGAGCACCGACATGAGCAGCGAGGCCGTGAGGCTCGACCCGGAGCCCTCCGGCGCTTCCGAGCCCTCCGCGGGCGAGGCCCCCTTCCCCGACATGGTGTGGATTCCCGGCGGCACCTACTGGATGGGCTCGGACCACCACTACCCCGAGGAGGCGCCCGCCCACCAGGTGACGGTCTCCGGCTTCTGGATGGACCGCTTCACGGTGACGAACATGCAGTTCGCCCGCTTCGTGGACGCCACGAAGTACGTCACCGTGGCCGAGCGCCCGCTGAACCCCGCGGACTACCCCGGCGCGCTCCCGGAGCTGCTGGCGCCCGGCTCGCTCGTCTTCCGCAAGCCCCCCGGCCGTGTCGACCTGCGGGACATCTCGAACTGGTGGGCCTACGTGCCGGGCGCGTTCTGGAGGCACCCGGAGGGGCCCGGCAGCAACCTCAAGGGGCGCGGCAAGCACCCCGTGGTGCACCTCGCCTTCGAGGACGCGGAGGCGTACGCGAAGTGGGCCGGCAAGGCGCTGCCCACGGAGGCCGAGTGGGAGAAGGCCGCGCGCGGCGGACTGGACCGGCGGGAGTACTGCTGGGGGGACGAGCTCGCTCCCGGCGGCAAGCACCTGGCCAACACCTGGCAGGGCGAGTTTCCCTGGCAGAGCCTGCGCGAGGACGGCTTCGAGGGCACCTGCCCCGTGGGCAGCTTCCCGCCCAACGGCTACGGCCTGCACGAGATGGCGGGCAACGTGTGGGAGTGGACCACGGACTGGTTCCAGTCGCGCCACACCGGCAACAAGGGCAAGGCGTGCTGCATCCCCGTCAACCCGCGCGGGCCCGCCCAGCCGGCCGGCAGCCAGGACCCGGCCCAGCCCCAGGTGAACATCCCCCGTCGCGTGCTCAAGGGCGGCAGCCACCTGTGCGCGCCCAACTACTGCCGACGCTACCGCCCCGCCGCGCGCTCTCCGCAGGCCGTGGACAGCGGGGCCTGCCACATCGGCTTCCGCTGCATCGTGCGGCCCGCGGCCCCGTGAAGCCGCGCCCTCAGGTGGGAACGCTGCCGGGAGGCAGCCGGCCCGCCCGCTCCGCTCGGCCTCGCCGCTTCGCCCAGGCCTTGTAGGGAATCAGCCCGAGCAGCCGGACCAGGACGATGGCGCCCACCACCGCCGCCACGTGCAGCGCCTGGAGGCGGGGGTAGCTCTGGGTGATGATGGTCATCGTCAGCGCCGGCGGGGCGAGCGCGGCGGCCAGGGCCACGGCCTTGCGGTCCTCGAGCCGCGGCCCGCCCGCCCAGTGTCCCAGGAAGGCCGAGGCGGACACGAGCACCAGCAGCGCCAGCACGGTGGCCCCCCCGAGGTCCCGCAGGCGCGGCGCCGCCAGGTAGATGCCGAGCACCGCGACCGCCACCAGGAGCACCAGGAACAGGCGGTTGCCCCACACGGCCAGCACCTTCGCCACGCGCGGGAAGAAGTGTTGGATGGTCATTCCCACCAGCAGCGCCGGGAAGATTTTCACCAGCAGGGTGCTCAGCACCAGCCCGGGACGGGCCTGGAGTTCCAGGCCCATCACCCGGTCCAGGATGGCGACCCAGAGGGGCACCGAGACGAGGGTGCACAGGAGCAGCAGCAGCAGCAGGTTGAGCGACGTGGTGACGCTCGCGCCCAGGGACTTCGCATGCCTCACCAGCAGGGGCGCCCCGGGGCAGACGGCCGTGAGGACGATGGCGCCCGCCGCCACTGGAGGGAGCCTGAGCAGCCGCACCAGCGCGTACGCCACCAGCGGCACCGCCACCAGTATCACCGCCAGGGCCCGCCCGTAGAGCGCCGGACGTTGAAACACCTGCCGCAGCTCCGCCGGGCGCGCCGCCAGCCCGGTGCAGAACGTGAACAGGACGATGGTGTTGGACAGGGCGAAGATGGCGATGGCTCTCAACATGCTCCACTCCCCTTTCAGGGCAGCCCTTCGTGAATCTGTTTGAGGACCTTGAGGAACTCCCGGTCCAGCATCAGCAGGATGGCCAGGGGCGCGAGCGCCGCCCCGACGACGGCCACCAGCGAGCGCGGGTCGAACGGGAACAGGCGCATCTTCCGGGCGGTGACGAAGGCGCTGCCCAGGTCGGCCAGGGAGGAGAATTCGGGCGCCCCCAGCAGCTCGCCGCCTTCGCGGTCGGCAAACCACTTCCGCTCGAAGCGCCGCGAGTGCCAGGCGGCGAGCTCGGAGAACCGCAAGTCTCCCCGGCGCTTGGCCCGGACGAGCTGGGGCGTGAAGAAGCCCAGGGGCGCGTAGACGACGATGGCCGAGATGCCCCCGAGGACCGCCAGGGGAACGAGGTACGGCAGCGGCATGCCCACGACGCCATCGGGCTGGTCGCCCCACACTTCCGAGGCCACCGCCGCGGCCAGCGCGAACACCACGGGCGCGAAGCTGGCCTGGCAGATGGCCAGGAACCCCAGGCCCCCTGTCATGTCCGGATGCGTGGGCACCAGCGTGAGCGGCAGCCGCGAGACGCGAAACAGGAAGCGGGCCCACAGCACGCCGCGCCACAGCCAGCGCAGCGCCAGGAATCGGAACAGGGGCTGGCTCACCGCCAGGTACCACCAGCCCGCCAGCGATGGGGACTCCCCCACCCCGTCGAAGATCCACGTCCGGGCGGGGTCGTGCCGTGACAGGAGCCCGAGCGCGAAGGCGGCCACCAGCAGGCAGACCTCGGCGAGCGCCCTGTCGCGCCAGCGCATCGCGTCGCGCGCGGCCTGAACGAAGGCGGGCCGGCTCCCCACCCCCACCAGATGGGAGGCGAGGAACTGGCGCGCGGCCAGCGAGAGGCGCCCGTCGACATACGGCTCGGCGGCGATGAGCACCGCCAGCGCGAGCAGCAACTGGGCGTGGACCTGCAGCTCCGAGAACAGGGCGTCCAGCGCCGTGCCACCCCGGAGCAGCGTGAGGAGGGGGATGGGCAGCCAGGCCAGCATGACGAGGGCCAGCGTGCACCGGAACCCGCCAGGCCGCTCGGACGGGACGAGGCGGAGCGCGCGCTCGACCCTGAAGAGCGGCCCTCCCTTCAAGAGCGAGAAGTCGGGAAGTGGAGCGGACACGTCCATGGGCTGGCATCCACGCAGTCACGGGAGCCCGGCCAGGCGGGCATCCGCGGGCACCCTCCACACAACGGTGCGTCCGCGCCACGGGATTGACAATCCAACCATTCGTCCTGGGGCTCGCGTGCTCCTGCTCGGGTTGGATGACAGCCCCCGCTCGCGGGCAGAGCTTCACGGCATCCGGAGCGCAGCCCGCGCCCGCCGTCTCGCCAGGAGGCTCCCCATGAGTGAACCCGCCACACCCCCACCGCGGGGCGAAGAGGACCAGGCCGTGGCCTTCCTGCTCGACCTCGTGCGGGCGCTCCACCTCGCCTACCTGCCCGCTCACAGGCTGGAGTCACTCGCGCGGGGGGCCGCTCGAGGTCTGGGACTGCGCATGGAGCTCTTCACGCTCCAGAGCTTCGTGGCGACGGAGACCACCTCTGGAAACCAGCGGCGGGTGGACATCGAGCGCCTGCCCTTCAACCCCCACTGGAACCTCCGCCGGACGTCGGGCCTGCTCCTGCTCACCCGCGCGGTGACGGCCGGGCAGCTCACGCTGGCCGAGGCACGCGCCGAGCTGGACCGCATCCTCCACCAGCCCAGGGCCTGGCCGGAGTGGCTGGTGTTCGTCGCCTACGGCGTGTACGGCGCGGCCGTGGCCGCCCGGGTGGGCGGGCGGTGGTGGGAGATGGCCGCAGCGGGCGTCATCGGCGTCCTGGCGGGCCTCATCCACTTCGGCACGCTCCGATCGATGCGCATCGACCTGCAGAAGAGCTTCCTCGCCGCGTTCGTCGGGACGCTGGTGGCCCTGGGCCTCGCTGAGGTGCTGCCACCCTTCGACCTGGTCCGGGCCCTCTTCGGTGGGGTGACGCTGCTCATCCCCGCCATGGTGGTGACGCTGGGCGCCGACGAGCTGGTGAGCGAGTCGGTCGAGGCGGGGATGTCACGCCTCACCTACGGGCTCCTGCGCTTCCTGCTGGTGGGCGTGGGCCTCATCGCCGCGTCCCGGCTCTGGACGCTCTTCCTGCCGCCTCCCGCCCACCTCCAGGCGAGCCCGCTGCCCGAGCCCGTGGTGCTGGCCCTCGTGGCGCTGGGCGGCGTCGCGCTGACGGTCTGCATGGGCGGCCAGCAGCGCGAGCTTCCATGGATTGTCGGCGCGGCGCTGCTGGCCTTCGGCACCCAGGAATTGACGAAGCTCCTCGTCGGGGGACGCGGCAGCCCGCTGCTGGCGTCCTTCGTGCTGGGCGTCGCCGGGGCCCTGTATGCCCGGCTCCCCGGGAGGACCGCGACGACCGTCATCATGCCCGGACTGCTCCAGCTCGCGCCGGGCTTCCTCGGCACCCAGGCCGTCGTGGCCCTGCTCCGGCCGGGAGCGCCCGCCTCCGGAGAGAACTTCTTCGACGTGCTCCTGGTGGCGGCGCAGATCGTCATGGGGCTGGTGTTCGCCTCCGCCCTCGCCCAGCCCCGGCCCCAGGCGCTCAAGGAGGAGGCGCGGACGTGACGAAGACGGTCTTCCAGTCGTCGCGCATGCTGACGACCTGCCAGCCGCCCTCCCGCGCCGCGCGCAGGGAGGCCCCGTCCTTCTCCTGGTAGGCGAACTCCCTCGCCGCGTCGTCGTGGTTGACGAGGAGCTGGAACGAGGGCCCGCGCCGCTGCCGCGAGGCCTCCAGCATGGCGATGTCTCCGCCGCTGCGGACATTGCCCGCGACGAACACCGGGGGCCGGCCGATGTGCAGGTCGTTGCCCACCGGCTTGCCCTCCTTGTCGTTGACGTGGTCCACGCGGGGCTCGCGCCAGAGCACGTCCCTGCCGCCGCGCTTCTCGTACTTCGTCTCCAGGCTGCTGCCGATGACCTGCGCTGGTGGGACGCCGTACAGCTCCTCGGAGAAGACCCGCATGAAGTCGATGCCCCCGCCCGAGCTGACCCATGTCTGGAAGCCGTTGTCACGCAGGTACTGGAGCAATTCGAGCATGGGCTGGTAGGCGAGCTGCGTGTACGGCACGCCGAGCTTCGGGTGGCGCGCGGTGCGAAGGAATCGCCGCACCTCCGCCTGGAACTGCTCCTGCGTCATGTTCGCGTGGGTGGCGGCGAACAGCTCCATCAGCGCCTTCTCGCCCCCCTCCATCAACGCGTCCACGTCCCGCTCCAGCACGGCCTTGTAGGGCTGCCGCTGCCGGAGCGAGGGGTCCTTCTCGACCAGGGCCTGGACCCGGTCGGCCAGGAAGGCGCCCTGGACGGCCGGCTTCTCCTGCCACAGCGTGCCGTCGTTGTCGAAGACGGCGATGCGCTGCTCCACCGGGAGGAAGTCCGGGCCGCCCTCCTTCGTCACGCGGGAGACGAAGTCGATGAGGGCCTGCTTCACCGGGCCGTCATTCCATGACGGGAGCGGATCTGCCTTCGCGGCCTGCGCCCGGGTGGCGGCCGGGAAGACCAGCCCGAGGGCGAGCACGAGCGCGATGAAGGGGGAGTGACGGCGGGGACGGCGCGGGAGCTGGGACATGGATGGGGGCACCTCTCCCGCGACACGCTGGGCCCGCCGTGTCGCCCGCGCAACGCTCGCGGGGAGCCGGGCGGAGGGGGTTCCGGTGGGGCCGCCTACTGCTTCGGCTTCGAGCCCTTGGGAAAGAGGAACGCGAGCTGAAGGCGCAGCTGCCAGTCGGCGCCACCGTCCGGACGCACGACGTTGTAGTACGCGCTCACCGAGCCGTTGAGGGACTGCCCGCCAACCTTGAAGACCTTGCCGGCCCCCGCGCCGAACGGCACGACCCACTTGTCCTCGTCCGCCTCCCAGTTGGCGGTGAGGATGGGCGCCGACGTCACGTACCAGCCGCCTGGCAGGTTGTAGGTGATGAAGTATTGCAGGAGCAACTGGTTCACGGATGCCCGGTCTTCACTCCCGAAGACGGACCACACGTTGTTGGCCAGCACGCCCACCGACCAGGGCTCGGGCTGGACGAGCACCACCGCGGAAGGTCCGATGGACCACTTCCCCGTGCCCAGGACGTCGTCCGTCGCCGTGGGCAGCAGCAGCGCCGGTCCCACGCCCCAGATGAGCGCCCCGGGCTTCGCGGGTGCCACGAAGAACGTGGCGGACGTGTCTCCCAGCCCGAACGTGCCCCCGCTGTCCGCGGCCACATCCGGCTGGTAGGCGATGGGCAGGATGACCCGGGTGATGAGGTTCCAGTCCAGCGTCAGCGGCAGCGGCACCACGGGCTGGATGTTGAGGGTATTGCGCACCCGGTTGAACGGACCGATGCCGAAGTCCACATTGTCCTGCAGCGGCACGCTGATGAGATTCGCGACCGGGTTCTGAACGGCCTTCGCCAGGTCCTGCTCGGCGGGTGGTGTCTCCGGCGCTTGCGCCAGCGAGACGGGCGCCCACGCCAGCAATCCCAGGAGCCCGGCCCCCACGCCCACGTTCCGCCGCCATGAGCGCATCACTCCCTCCAGTCCTCTGCCGGGCAAAGCTGCGAAGCCCCACCCGGCCTGCCCATGGCCCCCGGGTCGCACGTCCCTCCGGCGGGAGGGAACGAGAGGAGGATGAAGCCGAGCACCCGCCTCACTGATGCCCTGGCTCCTCGTGCCCTCCGCGACGCTCCCGCGGCCGGCGCAGGCGCCTTCTGCGGTGGAAGACCCTGCGCTCCAGCAGGCCCACCAGCCAGCTCGTGAGGGCGACGGAGGGGGCCACCACCGAGGCGAGCAACGGGCTGCCCAGCGCCACCTCGCACCCCACGGCCGCAGCAATCCAGATGGACGCGGCCGTCGTGATTCCGAAAATGGCGCGCCCCTTCTTGAGGACGCTCGCCGCCCCCACGAACCCGATGCCGGAGGCGATGCCCTGGATGATGCGGAGCGTTTCGGCCTCCCTTCCCACCAGGTTCGCCCCGGTGGTGCAGAACAGCGCGGCGCCCAGCGTCACCAGGTAGTGGGTCCGGACGCCACCCGGCCGCTTGCGGTACGGCAGGCCCAGGATGATGCCCGCGCAGCCCGCCACGAGCAGCCGCACCAGCAACTCACCACTCCCGACTTCTCCCAGCCCGTCCACGGCGGCTCCCGGCCATGACGTCGGCGACGTGATGCGCTCACGCGCGGCAGGGAGGCCCCCGCGGCCCCCCGCCGCGTCAGCGCCTCAGGAGTGTGCCTGGAGGGCGCGGTGGACGAACTGCTCCACCTCGTTGGCCAGGCTCATGATCTGATCGCCCACCGTGGGCCGGCCGTCACCCTGTCGCTCGCGCATCTTCTCCTTCACCCGCTCCTTGAGGGGGCCGATGGAGAGGCTGCCCGGGGCCTGGCTCGGTGGGTATTCGATGAGGCTCTCGGCGAAGCGCTTCACCATGGCCTGGGCCGGGACGAAGAGGAACATCCGCTCGCCGTACCAGCGCACGTACTGCCCGGAATGTGTCGCGTACTCGAAGGGGTCCGAGCGCAGGTTGAAGATGTAGGGCCAGGCGGGGTTGAAGCGCTTGCCGCTGAACCACATGTCGGGGCCCTCGCCGTCCTGGTAGTTGAAGACGATCTTCCAATCGTCGTACCGGATGGCGGCGAGGTTGCCGCTGTCGAGCACGTAGACGAACTCATGCCGGCGGCCTGGCTCCGTGCCCGCCAGCAGCCCGCGCTGGTCGTAGCCGTCCAGATAGACCCTGAACGTCTTGCTCCCCACGGTGTAGCCCTTCTTGCACCGCTCGGCGAGGTCCTCCGGGCCGCCCGCCGCCGCCACGAGCGTGGGCATCCAGTCCTCGTGGGCGAAGATGTCGTTGATGACGCTGCCCGGCGGGATGGTGCCCGGCCACCGCACGACGCAGGGCACGCGCACGCCGCCCTCCCAGGTGGAGCCCTTCTCGCCCCGGAACGGCGCGTTGCCGCCGTCCGGCCAGCCCATCTTCTCCACGCCGTTGTCCGTGGAGAAGATGACGATGGTGTTGTCGGCGATGCCCAGCTCGTCGAGCTTGGCCAGCAGCGCGCCCACGTGGTCATCCAGCTCCGTCATGGCGTCCGCGTACAGGCCCTTGCCCGTCTTGTTGCGGTACTTCTCCTGCAGGAACGTCCAGACGTGGGTGCGCGTGGAGTTGTGCCAGATGAAGAAGGGCTTGTCGTCCGCCACCGCGCGCTCCATGAAGGCCAGCGAGGACTGGAGGAACTCCTCGTCCACGGTCTCCATGCGCCTGGCCGTCAGGGGGCCGGTGTCCTCGATGCGCTGCCGGCCCACCCGGCCCCAGCGCGCGTCCTCGGTCGGGTCGTCGCGGTCGGTGGCCCAGGTGTGGAGCACGCCCCGGGGCCCGAACTTCGCCTTGAAGGCCGGGTCCTTCGGGTAGTCGGGGCACTCGGGCTCGTTCTCGGCGTTCAGGTGGTACAGGTTGCCATGGAACTCATCGAAGCCATGGACCGTGGGCAGGAACCGGTTCGAGTCGCCCAGGTGGTTCTTGCCGAACTGCCCGCAGGTGTACCCCAGTGGCTTGAGCAGCTCCGCGATGGTGGGGTCCGAGTCCTGGAGACCGTAGTCCGCCCCCGGCATGCCGATGGTCGTCAGGCCGGTGCGCAGCGGGTTCATGCCGGTGATGAAGGCGGCGCGGCCCGCGGTGCAGCTCTGCTGCCCGTAGCAGTCCGTCAGCAGCGCGCCCTCGCGGGCGATGCGGTCGATGTTGGGCGTGCGGTAGCCCATCATTCCCAGGTTGTAGGCGCTGACATTCCAGATGCCGATGTCATCGCCCCAGATGACCAGGATGTTTGGCTTGCGCCCGGCCCCGCTCTTGCCATGGCCGTTGCCGCTGGGGCCATTGGAACCATTGCCTGCCTGTTTCGTCTTCGCCATGGGAGTCCTCTTGCCGGTTCGCGCTCCGCCGCCCGCCGCGGGCCTCCGACCGAGGGAGGGCGTCGCATCACATGAACGGAAAGGTGCTCAGTCCGGTAGGTGGAGCTACCTGTACCCGAGGGTTGGCCACCCTCTTCGGAGCTCGGGGGCCTCGGACATCCCAGGGCCCGTTCCCCTGCCCTTCGGGGTTTGCGCCGGGAAGGAGGTGTCCCTACCCCTTAACGCGACCATCACCTTGCAAACACAATCGCGTGCCAACCGCCGCGGGGTTGTCTTTGTCCAGGAGGAGCGGGCCCCATGGCACAGCCCCAGAAGACGAGGCCCGCGGCCTCCTTGCTTGCCCGTGCGGTGCCCTTCGCCTCCACGGTGCGCGACTACCGCCCCGCGTGGCTGAAGCGGGACCTGGTGGGCGCCCTCACCATCACCGCCCTCCTCATCCCGGAGGGCATGGCGTACGCGGAGCTGGCGGGCCTGCCGCCGACGGCCGCCTTCTACGCGGCCCCCGCGGGGCTGGTGCTGTATGGGCTGTTCGGCAGCTCGCGCCAGCTCGTCGT
Organism: Pyxidicoccus fallax; assembly: GCF_012933655.1. Lineage (GTDB taxonomy): Bacteria > Myxococcota > Myxococcia > Myxococcales > Myxococcaceae > Myxococcus > Myxococcus fallax. Next base: position 47,718 of record NZ_JABBJJ010000022.1, read on the forward strand.
GGCCGTGTCCGCGGCGGTGGCGGTCCTCTCCGCCGCCACCGTGGGTGCCCTGGCCCAGGCGGGCTCGCCGCGGTTCGTCGTCCTCACCGCGGCGCTGGCGCTGATGGCGGGCCTCATCTCGTTGCTCGCGGGCGTGCTGCGGCTGGGGCGCGTCGCCCAGTTCTTCTCCGCCTCCGTCCTCACCGGCTTCGTCTTCGGCCTGGCGCTCGTCATCGCCATCAAGCAGGTGCCCAAGCTCTTCGGCCTGGAGGCCGGCGAGGGCAACTTCTTCGAGCGGCTGTGGTTCCTCGCCACGCACCTGGGCGGCACGCACCTGGTCACCCTGCTCGTGGGCGCTGGCAGCCTGCTGGTGTTGCTGGGGCTGGAGCGGGTGTCGGAGCGGCTCCCCGCGGCCCTGGTGGTGCTGGCGCTGGCCATTGGCGTGACGGCCCTGTTGGGGCTGGACGGGCGCGGTGTGCACGTGGTTGGCAAGGTTCAGGCGGGGCTCGCGGCGCCCCGGCTGCCGGACGTGGGCTGGAAGGACTTGCTGGGCCTGCTGCCAGGGGCCTGCGGCATCGCGCTGGTGGCCTTCGCCGAGGCGATTGGCCCCGCGCGCATGCTGGCGGCACGCCACGGCTATGAGGTGAATGCCAGCCGGGAGCTGGTGGGCCTGGGCGCCGCCAACATGGGGGCCGGGCTCTTCCAGGGCTTCTCCATCGGCTGCAGCCTGTCCAAGTCCGCCGCCAACGACGCGGCCGGTGCGCGCACCCAGGTGTCCTCCATCCTGGCCGCGGTCCTCACGCTGCTGGTCGCGCTGTTCCTGACGCCTCTCTTCCGCCTGCTGCCCGAGGCCACCCTGGGCGCCATCGTGGTGGTGGCCGTCTCGGGGATGATGGACGTGCGGGAGATGCGGCGGCTGTACCGGCTGCGGCGGGCCGACTTCATCGGGGCCGCGGTCGCGCTGGTCGGCGTGCTCGCCCTGGACGTGCTGCCCGGGCTGCTGCTGGCGGTGGGTGTGTCGCTCTTCCTCACGGTGTACCGCGCCAGCGTGCCCCGCCTGAGCGAGCTGGGACGCGCGCCGGGCACCCTCGCCTTCAGTGACGTGCGGCACTCGCCCCGCCCGCTGACGGTGCCGGGCATGCTCCTGCTCCGCCCCAACGAAGGCATCTTCTTCGCCAACGCCACCTCGCTGCGGGACGAGGTCATCGAGCGGCTGCGCCGCGCCCCCGGCCGCGTCCAGGCCGTGCTGCTGGACCTGGAGGTGACGGCGGACCTGGACGTCCCCGGCGCCGACATGCTGGTCAGCCTGCACGACGAGCTCGCGCGGCGGGGCGTCACCCTGGAGTTCGCCCGCATCATGGCGCCCACGCGGCGGATGCTGGACAGCACGGGCGTGACGGCGAAGGTGGGCGAGGCCCACCTCCATGCCCAGGTGCTGGACGCGGTGGTGGGCCACCTGACCCACTCCTCCTCGGTGACTTCGGAGGAGCACGAACTCCTGCACGACGGCCTGCGCCGGCTACGGGGCCTGGTGGAGGAGGCTGACTCCATGCTCGATGAGAAGGAGACGGCGGATCGCCAGCGGCTCCAGGAGCTGGGCCAGCGCCTGAGGCGGGCCGAGTCCGAGCTGGAAGGCCCGGGAGGCGCGCCGCACTGAGCAGATGCTGTCGCGCTTTCCTCCCAGGCCCGGGCGGTGAGCGCCCTGGACGCCCGTTACTTCCTGGAGCCGTTGAGGGAGGCCTCCATCCGCTCCATCGCCTGGTCGATGGTGAAGCTGGCCGCCTTCTGTCTCGGCGGGAACTCCTTGAACGTCTCCAGGAACCGGGCGACGAGCGCCTGCGCGGCCATGATCATGTAGCCCTTGGTGACGAACCAATCCCAGTAGGTGTTCGAGGTGGTGTCGGCGCGCTCGAACGGGTCGGTGCGCAGGTTGTAGAGCTTGGGGACGCGCAGGGGGGTGAACGGCTCCGCCCAGATCTGCATCGTTCCCGGGACGCGCTGCTCCATGAAGACCAGCTTCCAGTTGTCGAAGCGCATGGCGACGAGGTCCCCGTCGTCGCTGAAGTAGATGAAGCCCTCGCGCGGGCTCTTCTTCTCCTTTCCGGTCAGGTACGGGAGGAGATTGAAGCCGTCCAGGTGCAGCTTGAAGGTGAGGTCGTCTCCCGCCGTGTAGCCCTTGAGCAGCTTCTGCTTGATGTCCGGCTCGCCGGCCGCCGCCAGGAGCGTGGGCAGCCAGTCGTGGTGCGCGACGATTTCGTTGGAGACCACGCCCGCCGGAATCCTGCCCGGCCAGCGGATGACGAGCGGGACGCGGAAGGCCCCCTCCCAGTTGGTGTCCTTCTCGCTCCGGAAGGGCGTCATCGCGGCGTCGGGCCAGCTGTTCATGTGCGGCCCGTTGTCGGTGGTGTAGAGGACGACGGTGTCCTGGGTGACGCCCAGCTCGTCCAGCAGCGCCAGCATCTCGCCCACGTTCTTGTCGTGGTCGACCATCGTGTCGTGGTACGGCGACTGCCACCGTCCGGCCTGGCCAAGGCTCTCCGGCTTCGTGTGCGTCCGGAAGTGCATGTGCGTCGTGTTGAGCCAGCAGAACCAGGGCTTGCCCGCGCCATGCTGGCGCTTGATCCAATCCCTGGCGGCGCCGACGAACTCGTCGTCGCACGTCTCCATGCGCTTGCGGGTCAGCGGGCCGGTGTCCTCGATTCTCTGCATGCCCACCCGGCCCCAGCGCGGGTCGACGGTCGGGTCATCCTTGTCGGTCGCCCAGGAATGGATGACGCCCCGGGGTCCGAAGCGCTGGCGGAACTGGGGCAAGTCCTTCGCGTTCGGGTAGTCGGGGTCCTCCGGGTCCTCCTCGGCGTTGAGGTGGTAGAGATTGCCGAAGAACTCGTCGAAGCCATGGACGGTGGGCAGGAATGGGTTCTGGTCTCCGAGGTGGTTCTTGCCGAACTGGCCCGTCGCGTAGCCCAGGGGCTTGAGCAGCTGCGCGATGGTCGCATCCTCGGCCCGCAGCCCCACGGGTGCTCCGGGGAGGCCCACCTTGGTGAGGCCGGTGCGGAAGCCGGACTGCCCCGTGATGAAGGAGGCGCGCCCCGCCGTGCAGCTCTGCTCGCCATAGGCATCCGTGAACCGCATGCCCTCATTGGCGATCCGGTCGATGTTGGGCGTCCTGTAGCCCATCATCCCCGAGCTGTAGCAGGAGAGATTCCATATGCCGATGTCGTCCCCGAAGATGACGAGGATGTTGGGCTTCTTCGCTTGGGCCATGCCTGACTCCCGTGTGAGGCCTTGAACCCTTCAGGCTGTGGCTTCCCTGGGCGTGGCGGAATCACCTCTCAGCGCACCATGGAGTCCTCGGTTACGCAGTTGCGATGACTTCCTCACGCACGCCTCCAGGCGCGCACCACCAGTATTCCGAGGACGCCTGCCCCCAGCAGTCCCAGGCCCACCAGCGCGTCCTGGAGCTGGGCCAGCAGCGCCCAGGCATCCACCAGGGCGGCCACCGGGTCCGCGCCGCGCCAGGTCGCGCACGCGCAGCGCGCTCACGTCCAGGTCCGAGCGCCCCACGCGCTCGGCCAGCTCCGAGCGGGGTGGATTCAGCGTCGCGCACGCGGAGAGGAGCGCCGCGTGCACCACCGCCGACACGCGGCGCCAGGGTTGAAGGACCGGAGACATGGGACGGGCGCAAGCTGCGCATGCCTGCCTCCTCCGCCGACCCTCACCTGGAGCCGGTGGGCCCGTTCCGCTCCGGACACCCCACGCCACCTGGCGAAGCTCCAATCCGGGTGCAGAAGCCAATCGGTTCGGAAGCACGGGCTCCTGGCTCCCTCCAGTTGGAGGAGATCGAGCCCGAGCAGCACTTCATGTTCAACGTGGGCGGCGGCCTCTCCATCCCCATCTCGGACGCGGGAGACCGCTTCGTGACGGGTGGCGGCTTCCAACTCCGTGCTGGGCTCGCTCCAGGACCGGTTCGAGCCGGGCCCGGACGGCTCGGTGGAGCTCTACTTCGGCCCCAGCGCGCCAGGAGCGTCAGTGGATACAGACGAACCGCCCCGAGGCCGCGAGCCTGGATGGCTCGTGGAGGCTCGTCGACGTGACGCGGGATGAGCACCACCCGCCATGACCACACGGCCACCCGGCTGAAGGACGGGAGGGGGTTGGTGACCGGGGGCAACCCCGTGCAGGACCTCAGCGGCTCGTCCGAGGTGTTCAACGCGGGCACGTGGACGGCCACGGGGGCCACGAGCCAGTCGCGCTTCCACCACACCGCCACCCTGCTGAAGAGCGGCCACGTGCTCATCGTCGGCGGCTTCAGCAACTCGGCCTGGGGCACCTACGAGCTGTACTACCCGCCATTCTACCGGCGGCGGTAGGCGCGCCTCGGCGGAGCCTCCACCCTTCATCTCCGCCTGTGTTGACGCCGTCCACCCGTGGACGCTTAGGATATCCGGAGATTGCGTCAAATGGGACTAATCCGTGAGCACTTGGATCGAGCACCTCGGCCACACCAGCTTCGCCGTGACGCGAGAGAGCCTGAGGCTCCTGCTCGATCCGGTGCTCGTGCGCCAGGACCTCGACTTCCGCCAGCCCACCTGCCCCCGTTGGGTGACCGAGGACCTGACCACCGTGAGCGCGGTGTTCCTGTCTCACGGCCACGATGACCACCTGCATCCGCCCAGCCTCCTCGGGCTGCCGCGGGACACGCCCATCCACTTCCTCGACGAGGACCCGGCGACCTGCTCCTGCGACGAGAGCCCGCGCCGGCTCCTGTCCTCGTTGGGCTTCCGCGTCCTCAACCCCTTCCGCCCAGGCGACGTCATCTCGCTACCCGGGGACGTCCGCGTCCGCATCCTCCCGGCCCGCCGCTCGGCGGAGGGCGAGGAGCAGTGCGCGTTCCTCATCGAGACCCCCGACGTGCTCATGCTGGACGGGGTGGACATCCAGGATGCGTCCACCACGCGCGAGGCCCTGGAGCCGTACCGCGAGCGCGTAGACGTCGCCTTCCTGCCCACGGGCGCCTCGCTCCAGTTCCACGGCTTCTGGAACCAGATGGACATGGTGGAGGCGGGGGCCTTCATCGAATGGCTTCGCCCGGCCCTGGTCGCCACCTGCGGCGGCTCGACGTCCATGTCCGCGCGGCCTCGCGCCGGCACCTTGGAGCGCTACCCGCATGACCGGGCGGACTGGCTCGCCTTCGCCGCGGCGCACCTGGAGCCGGGCCGCTTCCTCGCGGCTTCCCCTCCCGTCCGTCTCCACTACGAGGCCCACCGGCTGGTGCGCACCGTGCCCCAGGTGCCCGGCACCCGCTTCATGCCCGGTGGCGGCGCGCCCCGGCCCCACGCGCTCGTCGCGACGTTCTTCGGCGGCTACCACCCGCGCATTCCCACCCGGAAGTCGTGCTGGCCCAGCACTCCGCTCGCGGAGTGGCTCGAGCCTCTCCAGCCCCTGCGGGATGCCATCCTGGCCGCGCAGCACGAGCTGAAGGCCCTGCTCGCACGCTGCCAGCCGACGGCCAACAAGACGCCCGCCGGCGTCCTCGCGCCGTGCACCCTGCGCCGGCTCGTCCAAGGCGGGGCCCTGGAGCTCGCCGCCCGCCTCTGCACCATCATCCCGCCCACCGTCACCGAGCCGGACGCGCTGGACGCGGGCTTCTTCGCCGTGGCCGAGTGTCTGCTGGAGAGCGCCCCCGGGCTCGCCGAGTCCTTCCTCGCCGACCTGCGCACGAGCCTGTGGCTCGACCGCCGGATGTTCCAGATGCGCGTGCTCGCGACGCGGCTCAGGACCCTGTCCAGCACCCCGCCCGGGGAGGCGGAGCGCCTCCGGGGCGAGCACCTGGCGGCGCTGCGCCGCACGGCCCATCAGCGACGCGTGGCGCTCGGGCCCCACCACTTCTGGCTGACGCGCGAGCAGGTGCCCCTGCTCACCGGCGCGCCGCCCGCGAGCGATACCGCCGCCCTGCTCTGCTTCCCTGGCCACGCGGGCGTCCACCAGGTGCCACTCAACGAGCTCGAGGCGCTGATGCTGGAGCGCTGTGACGGCAGGCACTTCACGCAGCTCGTCTCGCAGCTGAGCCAGTTGCTGGAGCTGCCGGCGTCCGAGGTGGACGCAGTGCTCTTCGGCCTGCTCGCCCGCCTGTCCCAGAATTCCGTTGTGCTGTTCGACTGGAGCCAAGGATGAATGACATCAACGCGTACCTGTTTCCCCCCGCACTCGACACAGCCAAGAAGGCCCAGGTTCGTGAACGCATCCAGGTTCACCGTGCCTCGGTGATGGACGCGTACCTGCCCATGCTCCAGGACACGGCGATGACCACCCGGCTGGGCGCGGAGCGCAGCGCGGCCCTCCAGGACTTCATCTCCGAGCTGCTCGTGCTGTCCACGCGCGCCCCCGAGCGGCTCACCGAGCTGATGTCCCACTGGGCGCCCGCCTCGCTCCTCAACGCCCTCGTCTCCAAGGAACCGCGCGTCGACGCGCAGCTCGACCAGTACGTGGGCAACCTCCAGGCGCTGCTCATCGGCTACCACCTCGAAGGCAAGGGCGTCTCCCCGAAGGTGCGCTTCCGGACGACTCCCAGCCTGTATGACCTGCGCACCTCCACGCGCATCCAGGTGCGCGGCGTTCCCGAGGGCCAGAAGGTGGAGTGGGACTTCGCTGGCAACTCGCTCACCCTGCGGCACGCGGGAGGTGCCCCCATCCAGGTGCCCCTCCCGCTCGCGAACGGCGGCGCCGTGGAGCGCACGCCGCTGACGTGGTCGAAGTCGTGGAACGTCCCCATCATCGAGGACAACGCGGTGCTGGGCATCGTGGGCACCACGCCCCAGGAGCTCCGGAAGGAAGTGGAGGACCCGAACTGGGAGCCCCTGTCCCTGCACGACAGCGCCGAGGCGGCCTACCGCATCATCGCCGACCTGTGGCCGGAGATGCTCGACTGGAGCCCGCTGCTCTGCACGGGGCTCGTCGACATGAATGGGCCGAGGTCCCCGCACGTGCACCGCTCGGCGTCCTACGGCCCGGCCAGCCCCATCTTCGTGACGCGCGTGGATGACCCGTTCAAGCACGCGGGGGACATCGTCCACGAGCTGCAGCACCAGCGCATGCACCTCATCATGGACACGTCGGCCTTCGGCAAGTGGAACGACCCGACCCAGAACACCGCGTCCCCCTACCGCAGCGACCCGCGCCCCATGCGCGGCCTGCACCTGGGCATCCACGCCTTCCTCGCCGTCAACCGGCTGCGGCTGCGCCAGCACGCCCGCGCCGAGTCCCCGGATGAGCACTACCGCTATCTGCTCAACGCGCACCGCATCAACCTCTTCACCTTCCGAACCCTGCTGGAGTTCGAGGACATCCGCCCGCACGGCCGCGCCATGTTCGCCGAGTACGCCCGCGAGCTCCTCGCGCAGCACGAGCTCATCGAGCCCGGGGCGAGCCGCGAGATGAGCGAGACGTTCGACCAGCACATGCGCGCGCACATCCAGGCCGTCGCCGGCCGGGCCACGGAGAAGATCATCAACACGGGTCCGGAGTTCATGGACTGGGCGGAGATCGCGAAGCTCGCGGCGCGCTACGCCGAGCGGGGAAGCGCCTCATGAGGACCACGGGCCGGCGTTACAAGGACGAGTGGCTGCCCAATTTCTTCCCCTCCCGGAAGGTAGGGCCGGACCACCACGTGCGGCTGTCGCGCACGGGGGCGCTCCAGATCCTCTCCGGGACCGAGGATGCGCAGCTCTCCGAGATCTTCATGGACGCGGCGCTCTTCGAGCGCCTGGAGCAGAGCGGCCACATCGTCACGGCGAAGAACGCCGCGCAGGTGATGGAGGACCTGAAGACCTGGCACCTGAAGACGTTCGCGGGCGCCAGCCTGCACATGGCCGTCCTGACGAAGCGGTGCAACCTCAACTGCACCTACTGCCACATGAACCCGGAGCCGATGGACGCGCGGCACCTGGACATGCAGCCGGACACCATCGACGCGCTGGTGCGCTTCGCGCTCTCCACGCCCAACCCGCTCATCCACTTCGAGTTCCAGGGCGGCGAGCCGTTCCTGAACTTCCCGGGCATGGTGCACCTCGTCGAGGAGGCCCACCGGCAGAACGAGAAGGTGGGCAAGAAGCTCGACTTCGGCGTGACGACCAATCTCATGGTTGTCACCAGGGAGCACATGGAGTTCTGCCGGAAGCACCGCATCAACGTGTCCTACTCGTTGAACGGGCCCCCGGACGTCCACGACAGGTTCCGCATCACCCGCACCGGCGCGGGCTCGTACCGGTCGGTGGTGGAGAAGCTGCGGGAGTTCCAGAAGGAGTTCCCGGACATCCTCAGCACCTCACCGCTGTGCGTGGTGGGCAGCGCGAACGCCCCGGACTTCCGGCGGACCATCGACTTCTACCATGAGATGGGCTTCAAGAACGTCGGGGTCATCAAGCTCAAGCACCTGGGCAACACGGTGAAGAACGGGCTGCGCTTCGACATGCGCGACTTCCTCAAGCACTACCTCGACGCGCTCGACTACATCTACGAGAAGAACCAGCGCCTCAACGCGGACTACTCCGAACGCATGCTGCGCGTGCTGATGGTGAAGATCCTCTTCAAGACGGACGTGGGCTACGTGGACTGGGCCAACCCCTGCGGCGACTTCAGCGGGGCCATCGTCTACGACTACGACGGGGAGATCGTCCCCTCCGACGAGGCGCGCTCGCTGCGCGACTACTTCGGGCTGGGCAACGTGCGCGACGTCACCTACGAACAGCTCATCCAGGACAAGAACACCTTCCGGACGATGAACCTCTCGCTGCGCGACCGGGACGCGGAGTGCCGGGAGTGCGCCTACAACCCCTACTGCGGCGTGCTGCCCGTGCTCGACTACGCGCGCACCGGCGACCCGACCCCGCGCCCGCATGGCTCCGACGAGTGCATCCAGGTCCTGGGCATCCTCGACTGGGTGTTCAAGAAGCTGGTGGAGGATCCGCTGCCGCTCTTCCGCATGCTCCCGGGCATGGAAGGCGCGCTGATGGAGCTCGCCAACTCGCTGGAGGCGCCGCAGGCCACCACCGCCTAGAGGACACGGTCCATGCACCCGCTCGCCAAGGCCGTTGCTCCGCAAGGTCTGCTCGGCTTCCCCAGCAAGCTGCAGATCCAGACCATCAACCGGTGCAACTACACGTGCCCCATGTGCCCGTACCCCGAGGTCGCGGGGGGCCGGGAGGGCGTCAAGCTGGACGGCGCCCTGTTCCACCGGCTCATCGACGAGGTGCGCGCGGCGAAGCGCCGGGTGAAGCTCTGCCTCATGCTCCAGAACGAGCCGCTGCTGGACAAGCGGTTCGTGGAGCTGCTCGACGAGGCGCACCGGGCCGAGGACGCCATCAGCTCCATCTCCACCGTGACGAACGGCAGCGTGCTGACGCCGGAGCTGCTCGACCGGCTGCTGGCGTACGAGCGCTTCTTCCTCACCGTCTCCGTCAACGCGACGGACGCGAAGCGCTACCAGGAGATCCACGGCAAGGACTTCTGGGACCGCGTGCACGGGCTGCTCACGGGCTGGAAGGGGGCGCGGCAGCGCGTGCGCCTGTCCTTCGTGCTCGACGCGTACTCGGTGGAGGCCGGCCGGGCCTTCCAGGACTACTGGGGCGGCATGGGGTACTCGGTCCGCTTCGTGCCCATCAACACCCGGGTGGACAGCATCCCCGGCAACGCGCGCATCCACGAGTTCGACGCGGACTACGGGCACTGCCACTACCCGGTGGACACGCTCAACATGCTCGCGGACGGCAGCGTCATCCTCTGCTGCAACGACTGGAAGCACCAGGACCGCTTCGGCAACCTGCGCGAGCAGTCCATCGCCGAGGTGTGGAACAGCCCGCGCCTCACCCGCCTGCGCCGCGCGGCCATCGACGGGACGCTGCGGGAGCACGCGATGTGCAAGGGCTGCGACTACCCCATCCGCTCCTCCCAGCGCCTGCTGCTGGAGGCGCGCGTGGCCGGAGAAGCGCTGCCCACCGCCGCGAAGACGCGGGACGTGGTGTTCCACGAGGGCGCCGTGCGCACCAGCCCGGACGCGCCGCCCGTGCCCGTGCTCGTGTGGAGCGCCGACGAGGAGCACGGCACGCTGTCCGCCCTGTTCCCCCGCTCGCACCCGCTGCCCTCGGAGGTGTGGTTCCAGCTGCGCATCGGCCACTCCGGGGCCTTCAACTTCGGCGCGCTGGAGCCCGTCTGGTGCCGGGGCACCGTCACGTCCCTGAGCACGGACCTGGACGTGGGGGACGCGGTGCCCATCCGAATCAACCTCTCCCGCTCGGCCGAGGAGTTCCAGTTCTTCCGCTGGTACTGCGCGGACTGGCACTCCCTCTGACCCACGGCCGGTGCCCGCCCTCTCATGACATCTCCTGAAATCATCGCGCCCTCCCCCGCCCTGCTCCGGACCGTCCGGGATGAGCTGGGCTCCCACCTGCCGGAGGCGCACCGGCCGCTGCTGCACCTGCTGGACGTGTCGTCCTACCTGACGTGCATCACCGTGGCCCTGGGCGAGCGGGCCGTGGGGCGGATCATCCTCCCGATGGAGAAGCTGGAGGCCACGACCGGGCTGCTCAAAGGGCTCGGGCTGCACGTGCACCGAGGCTGGCTGGACTTCATGCCCCGTGTCTCCGGCGTGGAGGGCACGGACCACGACCGGGTCGCCGTCCCGCGCGGCACCCCCGGCGCCACGCAGGGCATGCTGTACATGGGCCTGGACGCGGACCTGGTCGAGGGCGCGGAGATGACCGAGCGCCAGGGGCACCACGGCCTGCTCGCCCAGCTCTTCGGCTACCCCGACTGCTGCTCACGCGTCTTCACCGAGCCAGCCGCCCCGAAGCACCTCGACAAGACGCCGGACTCGTACCAGGACACCGGCCCCTTCCCGCGCGAGATGAACCCGTGCGTGCCCTATCTCTACGGGCTGCACCCGCTCTTCCACTTCCCCTGCTCGCCGCGGTGTACGGCCTCGCGGGAGTTGCTCCGGCAGCGCCTGGGCTACCTGCGCAGGTATGCCCCGTCGTGCGCGGAGTACGACTCCCTCGGCGAGGGCATCGCGTTCTACGGCCAGGGGGTCGGCATCGCCGTGGCGACGCGCTACCAGCGCACCGACGAGGACACCTACCTGCTGGAGAGGGTCGTCACGCGCGGCGACCGGCTGCGCGAGGTCCTCTCCCGCCCGGGAGCGTCGCCCCGGCTCCGCATCCACTCGGTGCACGAGTTCGAGCTGGGTGACGCCCGCATCCAGGACGCCCGGGGCCTCGTGGCCCGGTTCGAGTGAGCGAGGCCGCGTGGAGAAGCCAACGCCAGGAGCCATCCATGAGGCGCTGGAGCGGGCTGTCGCGGCCCTGGAGGCCGCGGCGACGCCGGAGCTGCTGATTGCCTCGGCGGCGGAGCTGCGGCCGGTGGCCTCGCCCTACGCCGCGGCCCTCGTCCTCTCCTCCCTCGCGGCCGACACGCGGCGCCTGGAGCGCGCGGCCCGGCCCTTCTTGCGCTACCTCCTGGAGACGCGCGAGCCCTCCGGCCTGTGGCGCCTGTGGACCCCGTCCCCGGAGCAGCCGCCGGGCACGAGCGCCTCGGCCCGCGCGAGCCTCTCGCTCGCGCTGTGGGGCGTCGCGGAGGCGGACCCCGCGGCGACCTTGAGGGCCCTGCTTGCCACCGCGCACCCGGATGGCGGCCTCGGGACGTGGGCGGAGCCCGCCCGCGCCGACGCGGAGGACCTGCTGGCCAGCGTAGACGTGCTCGCGCTCGCCTCGGCCGGGGGCCACGCGCTCCCGGCGCTCACCGCGCGGGTGGGCTCGTGGGTGGAGATGCACGGGCTGGAGGGCCGCCCGCGCCAGCCCTTCACCGTCTCGCCGTTCGCGCTCGCCCACGCGCTGACGACGTGGCTCCGGACCGACGACACGCTCGTGCTGCGGCGCATCGTGTGGCGGGACTGCGCGCAGCGCCGCAGGACCGCGCTGAAGGACGCCTACGACTGCGCGCTCGCGCTCAGCACCGTCCTCACGCTCGGGCCGCCCCGGGGCGAGCCCTCCTGGGAGGAGCGGGTGGAGGAGATGGTGGCGCGCATCCTCCAGGCGCAGAGCGACGTCGGCCTGTGGCCCGCGCTGGCGCTGATGACGGACGCGCACGGGCGCGTGTACGGCTCGCTCCAGGTCACCACGGCCGCGTGCATCGAGGCCCTCACGCGCTACACGCAATGGCGCGAGGGCACCGGACTCCCCGGGAAGCAGGAGCCCGCCCCGCTCCCGCCTCGGGGCTGGAGGGCGGCCACCGCGCGGAAGGCACGTTCCGTCCAGGACGCGTTCCGGCCCGGCACGTGGAGCGACACGCTCGCGGCGCTGCACGCGCTGGTGCCGCCCACCCTGCTCTCGACGGAAGCCATGGAGCGCGTGCGCGACATCGCGCGCTGGCTGCCCTCGGAGCTGACCCACGGCTTCGGGCTCGAGTGCCGGCTGGCGGAGGTGGCGCCCCGCGCGGACGTGTTCTTCTGGCTCAACAGCGACAGCTACGGGCCCTACATCCTGGCCGGTGAGGACCCGAAGGTGTCGATGCCGGAGGCGCTGCGCCACGAGCCGCTGTGGCGGAGCATCTTCGACTTCTCGCGCCAGTGGACGGACCCGGGCTCGCTGCTCCACCAGGGCGTGGACAGCTTCTGGCTGGAGTTCGACGTGGGCGATGCGCCCGCCGAGCCGCCCGTCCCCGTCATCTTCTTCTGTCACGAGGAGCGCCCCATCCCCGAGGACACGGCCGGCGCTCGCGCGTGCCGCCAGCGGCACCAGGACATCGCCACCGCGGCCCTGCACACGTTGAGCGACGGGGGCCTCTCTCCCGAGACGCTCCACAACGTGCGCGCCTGCATCGAGGCGCTGCCGCCCGGCTCCCAGCCCTTCGCGCTCGGAGTGCTGCGCTCGCGGCGGCTCGACACCGTGCGCTTCTGCGCCAAGGACATTCCCGCGGAAGGGATGCTGGACTACCTCGCGTCCGTCGGCTGGAGCGGCCCCCGCGCCGAGCTCCAGGAGCTCCTGGGCTGGCTCGCCGGCCACGTGGACCGCTTCGTGCTCGACTTCGACGTGGGCGCGCACGTGCTGCCCACCGTGGGGCTCGAGTGCTCGTTCCACGGCCGCCGGCAACCGTCCGCGGAGCCCCGCTGGGCCGTGCTGCTGGAGGAGCTCGTCCGCCGGGGGCTATGCCAGCACGACAAGCGCGACGCGCTGCTCGCCTGGCCGGGCCAGTCCCCGTGCGTGGAGCACCTGGAGGGAGCCGTGCGGGAGAGCCGCTTCGACCGGCGCCTCAGCCACCTCAAGCTCAGCCTGAAGCCGGAACTGGAGGCGAAGGGCTACTTCGGTGCATGGCGGTACCTCGAGATGAGCCGGCCCCCGTGAAGGAGGCCGCCCACCCGAGGTGGCTGGGGTATGTCATCCCGGCTCTCGCCGGCCCCATCCACCTCGCGGCTCAGATCCAGCCGTCGCCGTCACCGTAGCTGCTGTGAACGGGGGGCAGCTCCGCCACCGCCGGCATGGTGGAGATGGCGTGGCCCTGGCCGGTCGCCAGCAGCTTGCGAAGATGGCCACGCAGCGCCTCGACCTTCTGCGCGTCCAGCTTCTTCAGGTCCGCGTCCTGCTGCACTTCCTTGGTCTCAACCATTGCTACCTCCGGTACAGCACTGGGGGTTTGGAACCACGGTGTTCTCGGTAGAGTGGCGCAACCGAGGCCTATGGGGATTCAAGCGATGCCCTGTTTGAACCCGTACGGATTGTCACTGTGCCGCTATATTGTCGTCAAGACAGCATCTCGCCGGATTCAATGAAAGCTCCGCGTCCGTTCCTGGAGAGCACTCATGGACCGCCTCATGAATGACCTGAAATACGGATTCCGCCTCCTGCTCGCGAGCCCTACCTTCACGCTGGTAGTGATTCTCACGGTGGGGCTGGGAATCGGCGCCAGCACGGCCATCTTCAGCGTCATCAACTCCATCTGGGTGCAGCCGCTGCGGTTCCAGGGAGAGGACCGCCTGCGGATGGTCTGGGAGAGCGCGCCGAAGCAGGGCGTGGACCGGCTCGAGACCTCGCTGGCGACCCTGGCGGACTGGAAGGAGCAGTCGGACGTCTTCGAGTCGCTGTCGGGGCTGGTGCCCGAGAGCTACAACCTGGCCGGCACGGAGCAGGCGGAGCGGCTGCACGGCATGCGCGTGGGCGCGCAGCTGTTCCGTGCGCTGGGCGTGGACGCGGTGGTGGGCCGGGCCTTCGGCGCGGACGAGGAGCAGCCCGCGGGCCAGGACGTCGCCCTCCTCAGCCACAAGCTGTGGCAGCGCCGCTTCGGCGGGGCCGCGAGCACGGTGGGCGGCACGGTGACGTTGGATGGCAAGCCATACACGGTGCTGGGCGTGATGCCGCCGAAGTTCGACTTCCCGCCGGGCACGGACGTGTGGGTGCCGCTCGTGCCGACGACGGACGAGCTGCGCGAGCGCGGCAACCGGCAGGTGCGCGTGGTCGGGCGGCTCAAGCCGGGCGTCACGCCGGAGCAGGCGGATGCGGCGCTGCGGGTGCTGGCGCAGCGGCTGGCGGAGCAGCACCCCGCCGTCCTGGAGGGCCGCTCCATCCGCATGACGACGGTGCGCGAGGGCTACCTCGGCTCGGCGGGCCCGGTGCTGGCGACGCTCGCGGGCGCGGTGGCCTTCGTGCTGCTCATCGTCTGCGCGAACGTGGCCAACCTCCTGCTCGCGCGCGCCGCCGTGCGCCGGCGGGAGATGGCGGTGCGCGCGGCCCTGGGCGCGGGACGCGGGCGCCTGCTGACGCAGCTGCTCACGGAGAGCGTGCTGCTCGCGGTGCTCGGCGGCGCGCTGGGGGTGCTGCTGGCGCTCTGGGGCACGCACCTCATCGCCGGGGCCTTCCCGCCCTCCATCGCCCAGCTCGTTCCGGGCTGGTCGGATATCCACGTGGACGGCCGGGTGCTCGTCTTCAGCCTGCTGCTGTCGTTGGTGACGGGTTTGCTCTTCGGCCTGGCGCCCGCCGTGCACGGCTCCAAGCAGGACCTCACGGACACCCTCAAGGATGGCGGCCGGGCCACCACGTCGAAGAGCCGGCTGCGCTCCACGCTGGTGGTGGCCGAGGTGGCGCTGGCGCTGCTCCTCGTCGTGGGCGCGGGGCTGATGATCCAGAGCCTCTACCAGCTCGAGGGCAAGTCGCCCGGGTTCCGCCAGGACGGGGTGCTCACCTTCGAGCTGGCGCTGCCCGAGGCGCAGGCCGCGGACCCCTACGCCCCGGCGCGCTTCTACGAGCAGCTCTTGGAGCAGCTCTCCACGAACCCGGACGTGACGAGCGCCGCGGCCATCAGCCTCCTGCCGATGAGCCGCAACAACCACAGCAGCGGCATCATCATCAGCGGGAAGCCGGTGGTGTCCGACTCGGACAAGCCCATGGTCAACCGGCGCGTCGTGTCGCCCAACTACTTCCGCACGCTCGACATCCCCCTGCGCCAGGGCCGGGACTTCACCACCGCGGACACGGCGCAGACGCGCAACGTGGCCATCATCAACGAGGAGATGGCCCGGAAGTTCTGGCCCGGCGAGGAGCCGCTCGGCCAGCGCTTCACCATGGGTGGCGTGGAGTGGGAGGTCATCGGCGTGAGCGGCAACGTCCGGACGATGAACAAGGGCCAGCTGCGCGACGAGGTGCCCGAGTTCTACCTGCCGCTGGCGCAGTCGCCGCAGAGCAGCATGGGCGTGCTCGTGCGCACGCGGGGCGAGCCCCTCACCGTGAACAACGCCGTCCGCCAGGCGGTGGCGCAGCTGGACGGGAACCTGCCGCCGCCCGCGACGCGCACCCTGGAGCAGCGCATCGCGGAGACGCTCGGCTCGCGGAGGCTCCTGACGCTCCTGCTGGGCACGTTCGCGGCGCTGGCGCTGCTGCTGGCCGCGGGTGGCGTCTACGGCGTCATGTCCTACTCGGTCGCGCAGCGCACCCACGAGCTGGGGGTGCGCCAGGCGCTCGGCGCCACGGAGTCCGACGTCTTCAAGATGGTGCTGGGACAGGCGCTGCGGCTGGCGGGCATCGGCGTGACGGTGGGCTGCCTGCTGGGACTGGTGCTGATGCGCCTGATGAAGTCCCTGTTCTTCGAGGTGAGCCCCTCGGACCCGCTCACCTTCGTGGGCACCGCGCTGCTGCTGCTCTTCATCGCGCTGCTGGCCAGCTTCGTGCCGGCCCTGCGCGCCACGCGCGTGTCCCCGGCGACGGCCCTCTTGGGGTAGCGGCCGTCAGGCGGCCACGACCTGCTTCTCCACGAGTCGCCGATACAGGCCGTCCTCGGCGACCAGCGACGCGTGCGTGCCGCTCTGGATGATGCGGCCGCTGTCCATCACCAGCACGCGGTCCGCGTCCATCACCGTGGAGAGCCGGTGCGCGATGATGAGGGTGGTGCGTCCGCGCATGAGCCGGTCCAGCGCTTCCTTGACGAGGTGCTCGCTCTCGGCGTCCAGGGCGCTGGTGGCCTCGTCGAGCACGAGCAGGCGCGAGTCCTTGAGCACGGCGCGGGCAATGGCCACGCGCTGCTTCTGCCCGCCGGACAGCTGCACGCCGCGCTCGCCCACGAGCGTCTCGTACCCCTTGGGGAAGCGGGAGATGAAGTCGTGCGCGTTGGCGGCGCGGGCGGCGGCCTCCACCTCGGCGTCGGTGGCGTCCGGGCGCCCGTAGCGGATGTTCCGCGCGATGCTGTCCGAGAAGAGGAGGGGCTCCTGCGACACCACGCCCACCTGCTGGCGCAGCCACTGCGGGTCCAGCTCCTCCAGGCGCCGGCCATCCAGCGTGATGGACCCCGAGTCCGGCGCGTACAGGCGGATGAGCAGCGAGGCGATGGTGGACTTGCCGGCGCCCGAGTGGCCCACGAGCGCCACGCGCTCGCCGGGGGCCATCACCAGCGACAGCTCATCGAGCACCGCCACGTCCTTGCGCGTGGGGTAGCGGAAGCTCACGCGCTGGAACTCGACGCGGCCCTCCACGCGGGCCAGCGTATCCCCGCCCCGGTTGGGGATGGCGGGCACGCGCTCGATGAGCTCGAACACGCGCTCCACCGCGCCGATGGAGCGCATGGCTTCCGCCCACAGGTCGCTCATGGCCCCGAGCGCCATGGCCACCATCAGCGTGTAGACGAGGAAGGACGTGAGGCTGCCCACGGTGAGCTTCCCCTCGATGACGAGCCGCCCGCCGTACCAGAAGACGAGGATGGACGCGGCGTAGCTGGCGAAGCCGGCCACGCCCATGACGCTGCCGGACAGGAAGATGCGCTTGCGCTCTATCTTGAAGGCCCGGGCCATGGAGTCCACGTAGCGCTGGACCTCGGTGTCCTCGGCGGTGAAGGCGCGCACCGTGCGGATGCCCGCGAGGCTCTCCACGGCGACGTGGTTCGCCTCGCCCTCGGCGTCCTGGGCCTCGCGCGACAGCTTGCGCACGCGCCGCCCGCAGGCCATGGCGCCCAGCGCCACCGGGGGCACCACCGCCAGCATGAGGAACGTCAGCTGCGGCGACGTGTAGAAGAGGAAGGCCAGTCCGCCCAGGATGGTGATGGCGTTGCGCAGGGCGATGGAGATGTTCGAGCTGACGGCGCTCTGCAGCACCGTGGCGTCCGACGCGAGCCGGTTGGCGAGCTCGCCCGTGTGCCGCTCGTCGAAGAGCGCGATTTCCTGCTCCATGAGGCTGCGGTAGAGCTGCTCGCGCAACCGGTTCACCACGCGCTCGCCCGCGGTGTGGATGAGCGTGTAGCGCAGCATGGTGGCCACGCCCTGGACGACGAACACGACGAGCATGGCGGCGGCGATATGGTCCGCCCGCGCCGGCGCTCCGGACAGCAGCGCCTGGTCGATGGTGAGGCGGAGGGCCTGCGGGAAGAGCAGCCCGGCGGTGCTGGCGATGAGGATGCAGAAGGTGCCGAGCAGCAGGTTGCCCAGCTCCGGACGCGCGAGCCCAAACATGCGCCGCAGGGACACCCGCAGGACGGAGGACATGGAGAAGGCCGACATGGAGGAAGCAGCCTATTCCGAGACCCCAGCAGGGCGGAATCACCCGGTCTCCCGTGAGATGGCGGGAAGACCCGTGTTAGCCTCGGCGCCCTCCTCCCATGGCTCCCCATCCCGCATCCCTCCTGGATGAGCTGCGCGCGGGCATCAGCGCGCCCGTGACCATTGCCCCCGACGCCCTCGAGCGATACGGCCACGACTTTGGCGGCCTCGTCCGGAGGGTGCCCTCGGTGGTGGTCCAGGCCCGCCGCGAGGCGGACGTGGTGCACACGCTGAAGGTGGCGCGGGCGCTGTCGGGACGCCAGGGCCCGGGGCGCCTGTACGCGGTGGGCCTGGACCATGGCGTCCGCGCGGAGGACCGGCGGGGCATTGAGGCGGCCGTGGCGGCGCATCGCCAGTGCCTGGAGTGGACGGTGAGGGCCGGAGGCCGTCCCTACCTCTACGGCTGGCACCCCCTCGCGCCGGAGAGCCGCGCGGCGCTCTACGGCGACGACCTCGCCCGCCTGCGGGCGCTGCGCGACGCGCTGGACCCGGACGGCCTGCTCAACCCGCATGGGCTCCACTGGGGCGACCTCGCGGCGGAGGGCGCGCGATGAGCGTCCCGGACGTGGCGATGTGGCTGCTGCGCCGTCGCCGCGCGCTGGCCGCGCGGGCGCCCGTGGTGTTTCACGCCAACGCCATCGGGGACCGGCTGCTCGCGCTGCCGGCGGTGCGGGCCCTGGCCTCGCTCTTCCCTGGACGGCTGACGGTGGTGGGGCCCGCGATGGACGAGCGCCTCTACTACGCGGGCCTGCCGCTGCGCGCCTTCCATCCCTTCAAGATGCGGTGGGTGGGCTACAGCCAGTTCGACCCGGGCGCGCTCGCGCGTCAACTGGAGGGGTGCGACCTGCTCGTCTCCTTCAACAGCTGGCACTCCGAGGACGTGGACGCGCTGCTGGCCCAGCTGCCCGGGGCGGTCAGCATCGGCTTCTTCCGCGCCTTCACGAAGCGGTTCCGCCGCCCCGAGACGGTCAACGTCTGCGACGCCCACTTCCAGGCCCCGCGCTGGCTTCGCCGCGAGCTGCGGCTGGAGGACTTCTCCCAGCCCCCGCCCCTGCCGGAGGAGAGCCTCGCCGCGGCCCGGCAGCTCCGCGCCAGCCTGCCTCCGGGCGCCCGGCTGCTCGCGTTGCACACCGAGCCCTCCGAGGACTTCAAGCGCTGGCCCGCCGAGCGGTTCGCCCGCGTGCTGGAGGCCTTCCTGGAGCGCCACCCGGACTTCCTGGTGCTCGTGGTGGACCGCGCCGAGTCGGGGCTGGAGGCCATCCGCCACGGTGACCGGGTGCTGTCCTGCGCCGGCTCGGACCTGACCCTGGCCATGGCGCTCGTGGGGACCGCGGACCTGTTCCTGGGCATCGACTCCTGCATGCTCCACGTGGCCGACTTCTTCCGCGTCCCGGCCGTGGGGCTCTTCGGGCAGACGCGCCCCTCCTACTGGGGCTGCCGCTTCACGACGCACCGCTGCCTGGACGCGAACGGGCCCCTCGAGACGCTGGGCGAGCCCGAGGTGCTCGACGCCCTGGAAGCCCTCGTCGACGCCCCGCGCCAGAGTCCTCCCGGACCGCAGGTCCAGACGGGAGTTCTGGGCTATCGATGATGACGTATTTTTGATTTGCTCATGCGCCTGCTGCGGGGACGCGCCATGTTCAATGCGACATTCATCGGTCATCAGGGGTGGTTGCTCGAGACGGCTGACACACGGCTCCTGGTCGATCCCCTGCTCGCGGACACCTTCGGCAACACGCCCGGGCGCGAGGCCTGTGTCTTCCCTCCGCGGGAGATCCAGTTCGAGCGCTTTCCGGCCGTCTCCGCCGTGCTCCTCACGCATGAGCACGAGGACCACCTGAGTCCCGCGTCGCTCGATCGGCTGAGCCGCGACATCCCCATCTATATTTCCGGCAACTCCTCCTCGGCCGCGGCGGACATCCTCCAGGAGATGGGCTTCGAGGCGCGGCGCCTGTTTCCCGGGCAGGTCCTCTCGCTGGGCGACCTGAACGTGCTCGGACTGGGGCCCGGCCACGTGCGCCACGAGGCCAACGACGAGTGGGACGTGCTGCCCTTCCTCGCGTGGGACCGGGACGGCCACGGCAGCTTCTTCAGCTCGGTGGACGTGGCCACCACGGACGAGATGCTCCAGCGCGCGCGCACCCAGGTGCGGAAGCCAGGCATCGTCGCCCTCTCGTGGAACACCATGCACCTGGGCTGGCGCATGGTGGAGCCCAAGCCCGCGGACCCGTTCGGCACGGCCCAGTCGCTGGCCCAGAGCGCGCTGGAGACGTACAGCCGGCTGTCGCGCCTCTGGGGTGCTCCGGCCGCCATCGCGGTGAGTGGCACCGGCTTCTCGCTCCAGGACGACATGGCGTGGCTGAACCGGAACGCGTTCGTGCTGGAGGCCCAGCAGGTGGTGGACGCCGTCCAGCAGCTCGGCATCCCCACGCTCCTCGTGGCCCCCAAGCCGGGAGAGGCGCTGTCCATGGCGAAGGAGCGGGCCTGCCGCGTGGTGACGCGCGAGTTCGTGCGCAGCGCGCGCCGGCAGCACTGGCCCGAGCGGACCTTCGTGGGGGACCAGCCCGCGGTGCCCGCCGACTACGCCCCCGCCTGCGGCAAGCGCGAGGCCGGCCCCGCGGAGAAGGACGCCATCGAGAAGCACCTCGTGGAGCTGGCGCACTACCTCTACGGCACGCGCGTCTTCCAGGACCTGCTGTCGGTGCACGCCGACGAGCTGCGCGACCGCCGCCGGAGCATCGCGCTGGTGCTCAAGCGGGCGGAGGCCCCGTCCTGGGTGTTCGAGTACAACCTGCAGCAGTGCCGCTTCGTGCCGCGCGAGTCCATCAACCCCTACTCCAGCTATCCGGCGGGCATCGAGTGCTGGGCCACGGACCTGCTCGCCCTCTTCGAGGGCCGCGTGGTGGCCAGCAGCGGCGTGGGCCTGGGGCGCTCGCGCGTCTGGAGCGCCGTGCCGGGCCGCTTCACGGGGCTCTACACCCAGCTCTTCGTGCGCTTCTTCCACCCGCTGCGCCGCCCGGAGGCGGCGCTGGCGCTGTACAGGCGCGTCTGGAGCCGGGCCCAGGAGTCGCGCTCCAGCGCGCCGCGCGTGGCGCTCCAGAACCCGTAGCGCACACCGCAGGACCGTACCTGCCTGGGGACACGTGCAATGACTTCATCAGCGGAGTGCGTGGTGATTGGCAGTGGGCTGGCGGGCTCGGTTCTGGTGCATCCGCTTCGACAACGGCACCTGGAGACGACGACTGAGTGCAACCCTGCTGCTGCTCGGACCGCGCCCGCGCCGATGGCGGACCTCATGCGGCCCCCCCAAGCAGGTGGCTGGCCGCGGCCTCCGCTCTGGCGGCGGCCGAGCGTGGGCGCACGTGCGCCCTGGCCAGCTGCTGCAGCGCCTCGAGCACCGGCCCCTCCTGGATGAGCGCCATGGGCCCGTCGACCTTGACGTAGCGGTGCGGACCGAAGCGGAATCCCCACCGGCTGGGCGGGGTCGGTCCAAACAAGCCGACCGCGGGAACCCGGAAGAAGTCCGCCGCGTGCAGCATGCACGAATCCACCCCGAGGAAGAGGTCGGCATTCGCCACGATGGACATCGCCACCCCGAGCGAGGCGCCGGAACACAGCAGCACCCGGTCCGCGTGACGCTCGAGCTCCATCTCCAGGGGATGGTAGTCCACCACCAGGACGAGGTACTCCGGGTGCTGTTCGAGGAAGGCCTCCAGCACGCGCTGGAACCGCTCCACCGGCCAGCGCCTCGTCGCCCCGGAGGGCTCCGTGTGCAAGGCCAGCACTCGCGCCTCGGGCGGAACGGCGGCCATGATTTGTCCAGCGAGCGCCCGGTCCGCCTCGGGCAGGAGGGGGGGCTGCGAGAAGTCCTCCATTCTCAGCCGGCGGTCCAACCGCCTGATGAGTTCGAAGGCCTGTTGCTTCGCATTCCGCCACTGGGTCAGCGGCAGGTGAGACTCGAACTCGGGAAAGTGCCCGAGCGTCTTCGCCTCCGGAAAGCATTGCATCAGCTCCAGGATGTCGTCGGACCACCAGCCGTTGAGCGCAACGAGGAGGTCGCATTCGCTTATCCCCCGGACCACGTCGCGGTAGTCGAACCGGGGAACGCGATTCTCGACCTTCCAGGGGCAGGGGTGGAAGGCCTTGAGCGGCAGGTCCGAGTAGAGCAGCGATTGATCGCCAAGCGTACCCACCAGCGTGACGCGATGCGGATAGAGGCTGCACAGCGCGCGGAGCGCGGGCAGGACGATGAGCCGGTCCCCGACGGCATTGAGGTGGAGGGCCACCGGGGCACGTAGCGAGCGCCACCCCCGCTTCTCCTTCAAGAAGGACGAAAGGGAGTACACGCCACGGCGGAGAAAGTTCATAGGTCGGTTCTACCCAAGCGAGACACGCCACCCGACAAGCGCCTCATCCAGACCCAGGAGGTGCAAGAAAAGGCGGGACGGAAGTCTGCCGTACCGCGCTCTCGTGTTGCAAGGGCTCGAGCGGTTCACCTGGCCTTCGCACGGTTTCTCCGCGGAGCTCGCCGAGCGCCCGAAGGGGCAGGGACCGTGCTGCTGCTCGGGCGGGTCTCGTACTTACCAGGCGCGCTGCTCACGCCCATTCAAGGAGTCTGCTTGCAGTGCTCACACGCAAGACCAACACCAGGGAGAGTCATGGCCAAAACCTGACATCGGCCTCTGGTGATTTGAATCCCATGCAGATGTGTAGCATCACCGGATAGCCATTGGCTCAGGGGACAGATGGAACCGCGACGGAGGTCGTGGCGGCCACCAGGTTCCCAGCGCCGCAACCCCGCCCGAACCGCGCCCCGGTCATGCAGGAGTTCAAGCGCATCGGCTGAACGCAGTCATGCGACAACAACCTTGGCGCTCACCGCGTTCACCCGTTCAGCCGCGCGGGCGTTCAGGAAGCATGGCGAGCGTCGTGTAGAAGCGCGCCGTCGTGCGCGGATCACGATGCCCCAGGTCGTCGCCCACCTGACCGCTCGTGGCACCGGGCTCCACAGCCCGGTGGTCCACGCCGCGCCGGAGGTTCACCGGCGCCCGGCTCCACGTGAGGAACCCGGCGGCCGTCTCCGCGCTCGACAGGGAGGGGAGCGCCCGCGCCGGGCGCCGCTCGGCCGGTGAGCGGGAGTCCTCCGGATCCACCACGAAGCGGTCAAAAACGAAAAAGGCCGGCTGCCACGGGGGCAACCGGCCTTTTTCTGTTCTGGAGCCGACATCCGGATTTGAACCGGAGACCTACTGATTACGAATCAGTTGCTCTACCAACTGAGCTATGTCGGCGAAACGAAAGTGAGCGCGGAGTACCATGGGGTTTCTGGGCCGGCAAGGACAAATGATCAGCCCTGCGTTTTTGTCCCCTCCCCGCC
>NZ_JABBJJ010000230.1 GCF_012933655.1 Pyxidicoccus fallax
CAGCCCGCCTCCCACGACTGCCACCCGGGTCGATTCCATGTGCCGCCTCCACTGTCGGCCGGGGAAAATCCCGGCATCCAGCGGCACCACGAAAAAGGGCGGAGAAAGGTTACAAACCTCCCGCGCCATGCCCTCGCCCCGACCTCCGCGACCCGGGCGTCCCTCCCGGAAGCGCCCGAGCACGTCCCCCACGCCCGTGAAGGCCGGCGCGTCCGCCCGGGGCTCCACCGCCGGGCTGCTCAACCTCGGCGAGCGCACCTCCGAGCGGCTCCGCGCCGTGGGCATCCCCGACGAGGCCACGCTGCGCGCCGTCGGCGCCACCGACGCCTACCGCCGCCTGAAGGCCGCGTTCCCCGAACAGGTGTCGGCCGTGGCCCTCTATGCCCTGCACGGCGCGCTCACGAACACGCACTGGAACGACTTCCCGCCCGAGGTGAAGGCCCAGATGCGGGCCCGCGCGGAGGAGGCCCCGCCGTCGTCGCGCCGCCGGTGAGGCCCGGCCTCCCCTGTCCCCCACCGACACTCCGACGTGACGCACCGCGCGGCGCCGCGCGAGGCCTGGAGCGGTCCACGACTCGGCTTCCGGTGACTCCGACATGCTCGCCGTGCTCGCGCAGGCGCGTGGGACACGCGTGTCACACTGTCATCAGCCACGTGAAAACCTTCCGTTGCTGATGACAGACACGGGTCAATTCAACCTCACATCGGCCGGGCCTGCCTCAGAGGGAAACACGAATTCCTGACAACCCCGAGAGTTACTTCGCGTCAGGCAATGTCAGGGGTAGTCGTAAGATGAACACGCATCGCGACGGACTCATCCGCCGCGCACGACCGAGGCAACCCCCGCATGAGAAAGCTCCTCGCCGCCCTGCTCGTCCTTCCCGTCCTCGTCGCATGTGGTGGCCCCGCGCCGGAGCCGGAGACCTCCACCATGGCCGCGGAGGCACGGCAGGTCGAAACAGGCACGAACGCGCAGGAGCTGTCCGCGCCGCGTGAGCGCTCCGTCCGGCTGAGCACCGGCGTGACGCTGCGCTACCTGGAGCAGGGCTCGCGCAACGGGCCCGTGGTGGTGTTCCTCCACGGCTACACGGACTCGTACCGCACGTGGGACCTGGACCTGCCCATCTTCCCGCGCAGCTTCCACGTCTACGCGCTGGACCAGCGCGGCCACGGTGACTCGTCCCGGCCCGCGTGCTGCTACACGCAGCAGGACTTCGCCGCGGACGTGGTGGCCTTCCTGGACGCCATCGGCGAGGAGCAGGCCATCCTCGTCGGCCACTCCATGGGCAGCTTCATCGCGCAGCAGGTGGCGCTCGACTACCCCGACCGGGTCCAGGCGCTGGTGCTCGTGGGCTCGGCGCCCACCGTCGCGGGCAACGAGGTGGCCCTGTTCCTGAAGTCCATCGTCGACCAGCAGGTGGGCACCGTGGACCCGGACTTCGTCCGCGAGTTCCAGACGGGCACCTTCGTGCGCCCCGTGCCGCGCTGGTACATCGACACGCTCGTGTCGGAGAGCCTGAAGGTCCCCGCCCGCGTGTGGCAGGCCACGCTCGACGGCCTCATCGCGGAGGACCACTCGGCACGGCTGGGCGAGATTGACGTGCCGGTGCTCGTGGTGGGCGGCGACATGGACGGCTTCTTCCCCGTCGAGCAGCAGCGGGCGCTGGTGGAGGCGCTCCCCAACGCCACCTTCGTCCTCTACCCGGACACCGGCCACGCGCCCCACGCGGAGCTGCCGCACCGCTTCGTGCACGACGTGCAGCGCTTCCTGAAGTCGGTGACGCGCTAGCGCGCGGCCCGCCCCTCCTTCGAGGCTTCCTCGGAAGCGGGGGGCGCGCCGGCCCGGGCCAGCATCCCCGCGGCGGTGAGGATGAGCAGGCCGCCCAGCATCTGCCGGACGCTGAGCCGCTCGCCCATGAAGAGCGCGCCCACCACCACCGCCGTCAGCGGCTCCATGGTGGACACCAGCGACGTGTTCACCGGGCCGATGCGCACCATGCCCATGAAGAAGAGGAGCACCGCGGCCACGGTGGAAATCAGGGCCAGCGCCACCACCGCGCTCCAGCCGGTGGCGGTGGTGGGAAAGGCCGGCCCCTGTGCCAGCACCATGAGGCCCAGCGCGCCCGCGGCGGAGCAGAGGATGACGGTGCTGGTGCCCAGCGGTCCCGCCTCGCCCGCCAGCCGCGAGCTGAGGACGACGTAGACGGCATAGAGGAGCGCCGACAACAGGCCCAGCAGGATGCCCTCCGGCTTCACCCCGCCACCCTCCAGGTCCACCGTCAGCGCCGTGCCGCCCAGCGCCAGCGCCACGGCCATCCACCGCACCCGGCCCAGCCGCTCGCGGAAGACGAAGACCTGCAGGAGCGCCACCAGCGCCGGGAAGGAGTACAGCAGCAGCGCGGCCAGCCCCGCGGGGATGTGGCGGAGCGCGGCGAAGTAGGCCCCCGCCTCGCTCACGTAGAAGATGCCCAGCAGCCCCAGGCCCAGCATCACCTTGAGGCCCGGCAGCCGCTGGCGGCGCACGGCCATGACGCCGGCCAGCACCAGCCCGGCGATGCCGAAGCGCAGGAAGAGCAGCGAGGCCACGTCGGCGCCCGCGTCGTAGGCGAGGCGCCCGAAGAGGCCGAGCACACCGAAGCAGGCCCCGGACAGGGCGACGAAGAGGAAGCCAGCGGTGCGGTTCATGACGGGCGCGTGAACCCTGCTCCAAGCGGGCGCCCGTGTCACGCGTCCCGCGTCCCCGGCGTCACCCCACCCGGCCTACCAGTAGTTCACCGACTTGAGGTCGAAGACGTCCGTGAAGCCGCTGGCGCGCAGCAGCTGCACGGCCTGGGCGCTGCGGCCTCCGGCGGCGCAGTACACCACCACGCGGGTGCCGGGCGGGCCCACCTCCGAGAGCCGCCTCGGCAGCTCCTGCACGGGGATGTTCCGGGCCGGCTCCGGGTGGCCCTGCTGGAACTCCTGGGGGGTGCGCACATCCAGCAGCACCGCGCCTTCCGCGACGAGCTGCCGGGCCTTCTGGGAAAGCTCCTGGGGTGTCATGCCCTTCATTCTAGCCAGGGCCACACCCCAGGAGGCGGTTTAGACGTGTGCTGGCCGACAGGGTACCGCCCGGCCGTCCAACCCCGGGTCCGCCTCCGGCACGAGTACGGTCGAGGCGGAAAACTGGAGGTGTCGGCACCCGGCGCTACAGTCCTGTATCGATACCATGCCACTCGACAAGCATGAGCTCCTGAGGCAGCTGGCCGACAGGCTCCAGCAGTCCGACCGGCTGGCCCACCGGGCCGAGGCCGACGCGCGCGAGGCCGCGCGCAACCTGGCCACGGAGTCCGAGAAGAAGGAGGACGGCCGCGCCGCGCTGGAGTTCGGCAGCCTCGCCACCGGGCAGGCCGCTCGCGCCCGCCGCGTCCAGGAGGAGCTGCAGGCGCTGGCGAAGTTCGGCCAGGGCGAGCTGCCCCGCTTCCCGCGCCAGGGCCCCGTGGCCCTGGGCGCCATCGTCGACATGTCCACCGAGGACGAGGACGGCTTCGCCGAGCGCACCTTCTTCGTGCTGCCGGTGGGCGCCGGCACCGAGCTGACGGGCCCCGGCGGTGACGGCTTCCTGTCCGTCATCACCCCCGCGTCGCCCGTGGGCCGCGCCCTCATGGGCCGCAAGGCCGGCGACGTCGTGGAGGTGACGCTGGCCGGCGAGGTGCGCGAATGGACGGTGCTCGAGGTCGCATGATGCGAGGTGAACCTCGTCGTGCGCACGGGATGTCGTGCCCCCGACGAAAGCCCGGGGGACAGTAGAACCCATGAGCCCCGCCGCGCGTGAATCCGGGAAGATGTCATCTTCCCTCTTTTCACAGCCCGAGGCGCCGGCTTCGCCGTTCCCCCTGCCGCTGACGTGGCCAGCGGCCCTGGTGGGGCTGATATTCGGCGTGATGATGACGTACGTGCCGTACGAGTTCCGGATGGCTCCCTTCCGGCCGCTCTACCCGTACGTGCGCCTGCTGGGGCTCACCTATCTGGCCGGCAGCATCTCCCTGATGGGGGCGATGCTGTACCCGCGCTCGCCCCGGTGGCTGGACGTGGCCGGGCGCCTGACGCTGGGCTCGGCCATGGCGCTCTACTGGTGGGTGCTGAACGTGCTGCCCGGCAGCCTCACCGGCATCGTGCTCTACCCGCTGCTCTTCGGTGGGTTGATTCTGGAGGCGTGGCCCGCCATGCGGCGGCGGCCCATGCTGCGCGCCTTCGCGGCCCTCACCGGCACCACCTTCGGCGTGGCGCTGCTCGCGGTGCCGGAGCGCTTCCCGGTGTCCGTGTACGCGCACCTGTATCCCCTGCGGCCGCTGGTGGGCGCCATCTTCACCCTCGCGGGCCTGGGGCTGCTGTGGCCCTCGGGCCGGCTGCACGCGCGGCTGCCGCACCTCCTCATGGGCGTGCTGGCCGTGCCCTTCGCGCTGCTGGCGTACGCGCTGGGCCGCGGCGCGTCGTGGCTGGGCGCCAGCGTGTACGCGGTGCTCACGCTGGCGTGCGTGGCGCAGGCGCTGGACTGGCGCCCGCGCGCCCCGCGCACCGTGGGGTGGAAGCTCCTGCGCGGGCTGGCCTTCGCGGGCTTCGTACCGCTGCTGGCGCTGGGCGGGCTGGCCGCGTTCCTCGCCCAGCGCGCCATCGAACAGCAGGTGCGCGACGACACGCAGCGCGCCGCGGTGGGCGAGGCGGACTTCCTGCGCCGCTACCTGGACGACGCGCGCGAGTCGCTGGACCTGATGCTGGAGTCCCCCGGCTTCCGCGCGGCCTTCGCATCGGGCGAGCGCGCCCGGCTGCAGCCGTACCTGCGCAACCTCGCCGCGCAGGCGCGCGCCTTCGACGCGGCGCTCGCGGTGGACGCGTCCGGCGCGGTGCTGGCCACCTCACCGGGCGTGGAGGACTGGCACCTGTCCCCCCACACCTTCCTCTCCGGGGCGCTCGCCCACGGCGGCGCCGAGGTGTCCGTGCCCTTCACCCGCCCTCCCGGAGACCGGCCGCTGGTGGCGGTGACGCGGCCCTTCGAGCACGACGGCGAGCTGCACGGCATGCTGGTGGGCCTGCTGTCCCTGGAGCGGCTGAGCGAGGCCACCACGCCCGCCTCGCGGCGCTTCCGCGTGCAGGTGCTGGACAGGCGCGGCCTCAAGGTGCTGCGCGACACCGCCTCCAGTTCCGCGCTGCTGGGCGAGGCGCACCTGCCGGACGAGCTGTCCGCGGAGCTGGCCCGGACCGGCGGCGGCGTCATGGAGGTCTTCGACGAGGCGGACCGCCGCATCCTCGCCGCCGAGGCCCCCGTCGAGGACACCGCCTGGAGCGTCGTGGTGACGCAGGAGCTGGCGGTGGCCTACGCGGCGATTACGCGCATGAGCGCCGCGGTGGTGGGGCTGGTGGTGTTCGGGGTGATGCTGGCCCTGGCCCTCTCGCAGCTCGTCGCCCGCGACGTCATCCGCCGCCTGGACGCGCTGCGCGAGGCCACCTCCGCGCTGGCCGCGGGAGACCTGGAGCGGCGGGTGGAGGTGGAGGAGGACGACGAGCTGGGCGAGCTGGGGCGCAGCTTCAACGAGATGGCGGCGCGCACCGGCGACGCGCAAGAGGAGCTGAAGGACGCCGTGCGCGCGCGCGAGCAGTTCATCAGCGTGGCCAGCCACGAGCTGCGCACGCCGCTCACGCCCCTCAAGGGCTTCGCGTCCCTCACCCTCCAGTGGCTGGAGAAGAGCGGCGACCACTTCCCGGAGCGCGAGCGGCTGCTCAAGGCGCTGCGCTCCATGGCCCGCCAGACGGAGCGGCTGGGGCGCCTGGTGGACGACCTGCTGGACACCACCCGCATCCAGGGCGGCCGCTTCGAGCTGGAGCGCCAGCGCGCGGACCTGGTGCCGCTCCTGCACGAGGTGGTGGAGCGCTTCGAGCTGCGCGGCGAGAGCGGCATCACCTTCGAGCTGCACACCCCCGGCCACGCGGTGGAGGGCGACTGGGACGCGCCCCGGCTGGACCAGGTGCTCACCAACCTGGTGAGCAACGCCGTGCGCTACTCGCCGCAGGGCGGCACCGTGCGCGTGTCGCTGGAGGAGGAGGCCCACCACGTCGTCGTGCACGTGAAGGACGAGGGCATCGGCATTCCCCCGGAGAGCCTGGCCGGGCTGTTCCGTCCCTTCGCGCGCGCGTCCAACGCGCAGGCGCGCCACTACGGCGGCCTGGGGCTGGGCCTCTTCATCTGCCGCGAAATCGTGGAGCGCCACGGCGGCACCATCTGGGTGGAGAGCCCGGGGGCCCAGCGGGGAAGCTGCTTCCACGTGCGGCTGCCCCGCCACACGCCCGCGCCCGTCCCGTCCGAGAGCTCCACCGACGCCTCGTCCGCGCACGCGGCCTGAGGCGCCTCAGGCGGGAGGGGGCTCCCCGCCCGCCGGTGGGACCAGCCACTCCTCCGGGATGTCGCCGCGCGGCAGCTCCAGCACGAAGGTGGAGCCCACGCCCGGCTCGCTGGTGGCGCGCACCGTGCCGCCGAAGGCCTCCACGATTTGACGGGTGATGTAGAGCCCCAGGCCCAGCCCGCCATAATGCCTGTCACTCACCGCGCGCTCGAAGCGCTCGAAGATGCGCGGCAAATCCCGCGCGGAGATGCCGATGCCGCAGTCCTTCACCGTGAGGCGCGCGTTGCGTCCCTCCGCCTCCACGGTGACGCACACGGGCTTGCCGGCGCCGTACTTCAGCGCGTTGGACACCAGGTTCGTCAGCACCTGCTCCAGCCGGAGCCGGTCCCACCGGCCCACCACCGGCAGCGGCGCTTGCAGCTCCAGCGAGCAGTTGATCTGCGCGGCGGACGGGGCGAAGCGGTAGAGGATTTCCGCGGCCACGCTGGCCAGGTCCATCTCCTCCAGTTCCAGCTTCAGCCGGCCCGCGGTGATGCGCGACACGTCCAGCAGGTTGTCGACGAGGCTCGTCAGCTTGCGCACCTGCCGCTGCACCACCTCCAGCGTCTCCAGGACGCGCTCGGCGGACACCGGCTGGCCATGGACCGCCATCAGCTCCACCTTCTTGTGGAACAGTTGCACCTTGAGGTGCAGCGGCGTCAGCGGCGTCTTCAGTTCATGGCTGGCGATGCCCAGGAACTCGTCGCGCAGGCGCACCGCCTCGCGCGCCTCGCGCAAGAGCCGCGCGTTGTCCACGGAGAGCGCGGTGCGGCGGGCCAGTTCCTCCGCCAGCCGCTCCTCCTCGATGCCGAAGTCATGCGACGCGTCCGAGCGGAAGAGGGCCAGCGACCCGATGACGCGCCCGCGCGCCACCAGCGGCACTCCCAGGTAGCAGTGCAGCTCCAGCATCCCCGCCAGGTGCGGCGCCGCGTCACTGGAGGCGGCGTCCGGATGCGCCTCCGTCAGCCGCAGCCGCCGCGCGCCACCCGTGCCGGGCACGGGCGGCAGGCCTCCCGGCACCAGTGCGTCCGTTGGCTGGCCGCGCAGCCACTCCACCAGCAGGCAGTGCCGCTCCGGCGAGGCGTGCGCCGCCGCCACCGCGCGCGCCGGCTCTCCCGGCGGCCCCAGGTAGAACACGCCCGCGTCCGCCACCGCGGGCACCAGGAGCCGCAAGAGCGGCTCCATGCGCTCCTCCGCGTCCAGCGCGCCGCTCAGCAGCGCACCGGCCTCGGCGAGCAGCCGGGCCGCACTGGCCGCGTCCAGGCGAGCGGGGGTCTCCTCCCGAGCGCGCAGCAGTGCTCCCTCCGCGCGTCCGTCCCGCACGCCCAGTGGCACCACGGAGCCGCGCAGCACCACCACCGTCCCGTCCGGCCGCCGCAGCCCCCAGCGCGCGTCCTTCACCCACTCGCCCGCGAGTCCTCGCGTGAGCGGCGAAATCTCCAATGGCAGTGAAGGGTCCTCCGCTCGCACCCACGCGCACCCGGGCAGCCAACCATGTTCCACCCGCTCGGGCCGGGACATGCGAAACTGCCGCGAGGCTTCACCGTTGAAGGCGAGCACACGCCCCGTCGCATCCACGAGGACCAATGCCTCGGTGGCCTGCTCGAGCAGCAGCCGTAGGACCGCATCGTTGAGAAGGGCCTCTGCCCTTTCCCCTGGTTCCGGGTGGATCATCGAAAGCTGGGCGCTTCCAGAGGACATGACGGACTTCCCCGCGCGCAACCATGGTGACATTCCCGCCCATCCCGAAGGAAGACGGCACCCGCTACCCTGCCTCAACAACCGGAGGGACGCTGTGACCATCCCACGCTTCCCGGGGTCATCCTGGCCCCCTTGCTTGCAGGGCGAAAAATCCAGAATCGTTACGAAATTATGAACCGCCCGGACGCCGCACGCCTGGGCGAGCGGTCCTCATCCTCGAGTCTCATCATGCAGACGCCGCACTCCCGGCAGGACTGGACCTCGCGCGAGGGGCACTACCGGCTGGTCATCGACAACCTGCGGGAGGTGGTGTTCCAGACGGACACGCAGGGTGCGTGGACGTTCCTCAACCCCGCCTGGGTGGAGCTGACGGGCTTCACGGTGGACGAGGTGCTGGGGCGTCCCTTCCTGGAGTTCCTCCACCCGGAGGACCGGCAGCGCGCTCAGGAGATGTTCATCCCGCTGGTGGAAGGCAAGGTCGAGTACACGCGCAAGGAGGTGCGCTACCTCACGCGCAACGGCGGCTTCCGGTGGGTGGAGGTGTTCGCGCGGCTGATGGTGGACGAGGCCGGCCACGTGCTCGGCGCGTCCGGGACGCTGAACGACGTCACCGAGCGCAAGGCGGCGGACGACGCGCTGGCGCGGCGCGAGCGCTACCTCACGGCGCTGGTGGAGATGCAGCAGCGGCTGCTGGCGACACCGGAGGGCGGGGATTTGTACGGCCCGGTGCTGCCGTCGCTGGGCCAGGCCTCGGGCGCCGGCCGCGTCTACGTGTTCGAGGTCCACCGCGCGCTGGACGGAGGCATGTTGTGCAGCCAGCGCGCGGAGTGGTGCACGCCGGGGGTGAAGGCCGAAATCGACAACCCCGACCTGCAGAACCTGCCCATGGATACGTACCTGCCGCGCTGGGTGGACACGCTGTCGCGCGGGGACGTCATCAACGGGCTGGTGGTGGACTTCCCCGAGGTGGAGCGGGCGCTGCTGGACCCGCAGGGCATCCTGTCGCTGCTGGCGCTGCCCCTGCGGGTCCAGGGCGTGCTGGTGGGCTTCATCGGCTTCGACAACGTCGCGGAGGCGCGGGCGTGGGACCGGCTGGAGGTGGACCTGCTGTCGGCGGCGGCCGGCGCCATCGCGGTGACGCTGGAGCGGCGTGAGTCGGAGCGGGCGCTGCGCGAGCGCGAGCGGCGCTTCCGGCAGCTGGCGGAGAACGCGTCGGACGTGCTGTACCTCTACCGGCGCGAGCCGCCGCGCGGCTTCACCTACGTGAGCCGCGTGGCCCACACCAAGCTGGGCTACGGCCCGGTGGCGCACTACGCGGACGCGGAGCTGTGGTACCAGCGCGTGCACCCGGAGGACCGGGCGCTCCTGGAGCAGCTGCTGGAGGCGCCGCAGCCCTTCCAGGGCGCGCCGGTGGTGGTGCGCTTCATCCACCCGGACGGGCGCACGCTGTGGCTGGAGCACGTGGTGGCCCCCGTCATGGACGCCTCCGGGCGCGTGGTGGCGGTGGAGGGGCTTGCGCGCGACATCACCGAGCGCCGCGAGGCCGAAGAGGCCCTCAAGCTGTCCGAGGCCAGCTTCCGCGCGCTGCTGGAGGGCGTGCCGGACGCGGCGGCGATTGAACGGGATGGCCGCATCGTCTACGCCAACGCGGCGCTCGTCTCCGCGCTGGGCTTCGACAACGCGGAGCAGCTCACGGGCCAGAGCCTGAACGACTTCGTCAAGGACATGCGGGGCCCCGGGGGCACGCGCGCGGCGGCGCTCACCGGCGAGCGGCGGCTGGTGCGGCGCGACGGGCGCACGCGCGTGGCGGAGGTGGTGTCGCTGCCCCTGCGCTTCGACGGGCAGCCGGCCATGGTGTCCATCGCCCGCGACGTGACGGAGCAGCGCCAGCTGCAGGCGCGGCTGACGCTGGCGGACCGGCTGGCCTCGGTGGGCACGCTGGCGGCGGGCATCGCGCACGAAATCAACAACCCGCTGGCCTTCGTCCTCTCCAACCTCGGCTTCCTGTCCGAGGAGTTCCGCCACCACCTGCCGCCGGGCGCGGGCGGACCGGCGTTCGCGGCGCGGCTGCACGGCGCGGCCGACCTGGAGGAGTGGAAGGAGGTGCTCCACGAGGCGTGCGAGGGCGCCGAGCGCGTGCGGCAAATCGTCCGCCAGCTCAAGACGTTCTCCCGGCCGGACGAGGAGCGCGTGTCGCCGCTGGACGTGCACGGGGTGCTGGACTCGGTGTCGATGATGGCGGCGAACGAAATCCGCCACCGCGCGCAGCTGCGGCGGGACTACGGCGACATCCCCCCCGTCATGGCGAACGAGGGGAAGCTGAGCCAGGTGTTCCTCAACCTCGTGGTGAACGCGGCGCAGGCCATTCCCGAGGGCGCGGCGCACCGGCACGAAATCCGGCTCGTCACGCGGCGCGACGGGCACGGGCGCGTGGTGGTGGAGGTGCAGGACACCGGCGTGGGCATCTCCCGCGAGGTCATCGACCGCATCTTCGACCCGTTCTTCACCACCAAGCCGGTGGGCGTGGGCACGGGGCTGGGGCTGTCCATCTGCCACAGCATCATCAGCGGCCTGGGCGGCGACATCACCGTGGAGAGCGAGCCCGGCCGGGGCAGCTCCTTCCGCGTGGTGCTGCCCACCTCGGAGCCGGAGCGCCACGCGGTGCCGGTGTCCGCGGAGCCGCGGCCCGCCAGGAGCGCCACGCGCGGCCGGGTGCTGGTGGTGGACGACGAGCCCGCCGTGGGGCGCGTATTGCAGCGCATCCTCCGCGAGCACGACGTGGAGGTGGCCACCAGCGGGCGCCAGGCGCTGGAGCGGCTCGACGTGGGCCCCGAGCCGGACGCCGTCCTCTGCGACGTGATGATGCCGGACCTGACGGGCCGCGACGTGTACGAGACGGTGCGGCGCGAGCACGCGGGGCTGGAGGGCCGCTTCGTGTTCGTCTCCGGCGGCGCCTTCACCACCGGCGCGCGCGAGTTCCTGTCCAGCATCCCCAACGTCCTCCTGGAGAAGCCCTTCGACGAGGGCCGCGTGCGCAGCGTGGTGGAGGAATTGGTGCGGCAGCGGCGGCCGGCCGCGCTCGCCTCGGGAAGCGCCTGAGCGCTTGGGGAGCATCGGTCATCCGGAGGACCCTCCTCCCGCTGACCGATGCGCGCGGGAAGCAGCCGGGCGAACGTGGGCGTGTCTCGCCGCTCCCACGCCCCGAGGTCCCGTATGAACCGCACCCTGCTGCTGGTGACCGCCGCCGGTCTGCTCGCCCTGGCCGCGCTCGTGCTGGGCAAGCCGCCCAGTGCCACGCCCACGCCCCCGTCCGTCACGGACACCAGCCACACCGTGGCGAAGGCGGACGAGGCCCCCGCCACGGTGACGCTGCCGCTCGTCACCTCCACGCCCGCGGACGGCGCGCTCACCCTGTCCGGCAAGCTGTCCGGCGCGTACGTGCAACGGGGCCGGAGCGAGGCCTTCGCATGGCTGGAGCTGAAGGCCCGTCCGACGGAGAAGGGCCACCGCGTGCCCGTCAACCTGGCGCTGGTGCTGGACCGCTCCGGCTCCATGGCCGGCAAGAAGCTGGAGGACGCGAAGCGCGCCGCCGCGGAGCTGGTGCGGCGCCTCACGCCCGAGGACCGGCTGGCCTTCGTGGACTACGGCAGCGACGTGCGGGTGCTCCCCAGCCGCAACGTCACGGAGGAGGTGCGCTCCGAGCTGCTCATGGAGATCGCCAGGCTGAGCGACCAGGGCTCCACCCACCTCAGCGGCGGCCTCACCGGCGCGGCCGGCGCGCTGCGCCCCTACCTCAAGGAGTACCGCGTCAGCCGCGCCATCCTCCTGAGCGACGGGCAGCCCACCATGGGCATCGTGTCGGAACCGGCGTTGTTCAACCTCGCGCGCTCGCTGCGCGACGAGGGCATCACCGTGAGCGCGCTGGGCGTGGGCGCGGACTTCCAGGAGTCGCTGATGCGCGGCATCGCCGAGCAGGGCGGCGGCTTCTCCGGCTTCATCGATGATTCGGCGCGGCTGGCGGAGGTGTTCTCCCGCGAGCTGGACCAGGCCACCAGCACCGTGGCCCGGAACGTGGAGCTGGAGCTGCTCGTGTCCGACGCCGTGCAGGCCGTGGAGGTGATGGGCGTGCCCTCCACCCGCCAGGGCAACGTGGTGAAGGTGCCGCTGTATGATTTGGCCGGAGACCAGTCCGTGCGCGTGGTGACGAAGCTGACGCTGGCGACACCCGCCTCCGGCACGGAGGTGCTCCAGGTGCTGGGCGCCCGGGCGCGCTACGTGGACGTGGCTCGGGGCGGGCCGGCCGAGACGGCGCTGAGCCTCACCGCGCGCGCGACGGACGACGCCGCGCTCGTGCGTGCCAACCTGGACAAGGACGTGCGCGTCCATGCGACACGGGCACTGGGTACCCAGCAGCTGGTGGCCGCCGCGGAGGAGATGAAGCGCGGCAACCGGGCAGCGGCGAGTGGGTTGCTGGACAACGCGCGGAGGATTTTCGGCGCGTCCGCCCAGGCGCTCTCGTCGGAGCTTGCGGACGTGGACCAGACGCAGGCAGCCTATAGGAGCGCGGCCGGAGAGGACGACGTCCGCCGCGAGACGCGGCAGCTCTACAAGAAGACGATGCAGAACTTCGGCCAGAACAACGCGTACTAGCCAGGACGGTGCACCCATGGCCCTCTCCGTGCAGTTCCTCCACCGCGAGGAGTTCGAGTCGCGCACGCTCCGCGCGCTCGGGGGCGCGGCCTGCATGGGCGTGCTGGGGGCCATCGCCCAGCGGCTGCACTTCCCGCTGGAGCCGGGCTACTTCGCGGTGGTGGCCGCGGCCATGGCGGGCGCCCGCGCCTCCCCGGGCAACGCGGTGGGGCTGCGCGCGGCGCTGGCGGTGCTGCCCGCCCTGCCCTTCTTCCTCGGCGCGCCTGATCCACTCCCCCAGTCCCTCGCGGGCGGCGTCGCCGCGGCGCTGGTGGCGTGGCTGGGCAACGGGCGCGCGGAGGCCGGCAGGCCCGGCTCCGTGGCCGCGAGCGCCGCCGCGGCGGGCGTGCTCGTCCCGCTGGCCCTGTACACGCAGCAGGTGATGGAGGCGCGCTTCCTCGGCTCGACGGGACTGTTGCCCGTGCTGACGGGCTTCCTCACCCTGGCCCTCTTCTGGAGCATCGGCACACTGCCCGCCAACGTGGTGGTGGAGGCCGACGCGGTGGAGGCGCGGGGCCGGCTGCTGGAGGACTCACTCAAGGGCGAGGCGCGCCCCCTGGCCGTGCGCGCGCTTGGCCTCTATCGCCAGTGCAAGGAAGTGGTGCTGCGCATGCCGGCGAGCGCCGGACGCACGGAGCTCCTGGGCGTGCTGGAGAAGATGGCGCAGGAGAGCTTCTCGCTGGCCGAGGCCCACGCGGGGCTGGAGGCGCAGCTGGGCTCGGTGGTGGCCAACGACGTGGACGCGCAAGTGCGCGAGCTGCGCGCGCGAGCGGCCTCCACGCAGGACGCGGTGGCCCGGCGCCAGCTGGAGCTCGCCGCGTCGTCACTCGGCGAGGAGCTGAACCACCTGGACGCGCTGAGCCGCCGCCGCGAGCGGCTGCTGGCCCAGCTCCACGCGCAGGTGGCGCTGCTGGAGCGGGCCCGCGTATCCTTCATCGGCGTGCAGGGCAGCGAGATGGGCGCCAAGGGCGCGCAGGCGGCGCAGCTGGCGCGCAAGCTGAAAAGCCTGGGGGAGGAGCCCTCCGCGCCCGCGTCCGACGACGCCCAGCCGGTGTCTCCTCCCCACGGTACGCGCGTCACGTCCTGACGGACGTGGACGTTACTTCCGGGAAGCGCGCTTGCGCGTGGCGCGCGTCTTGGCGGGCGTGCGCGGCGCGTGGAGCTGCTCCGCGATGCGCGCCTCGATGGCCTCGCGCGTGCCACGCGCCTGGGCCAGCGCGGCCTCGATTTCCTCGCGCACCCGCGCGGCGCGCTCCTCGGCCGCGGCGCGGTACTCCGACGTCGTGCGACGCAGGGCGATGCTGCCCCGGTCCGTCCCCTCCGCCCTCGTCCCCGCGGCCCGTCCCACCCGTGGGGCCGTGCGCCGCGAGCGGCTCTTGCTGCCTCCATTCCCCTGCTGTGCCTTCGCCATCGGCGTCTCCCTGGAAAGTCGTTTCGGCTCTCCGGAAGGTGAGACCCACTCGGGCACCAGGGAAGCCCGTCCCCGGGTCGCACGCCCGGCAGGCGGGGAGACAAACGCCTACCCCCTCAGCAGTGGCCCTTTTCATTGGCACAAGGAAAGCGCTATAGCGCCGACAACCGTTACGGAGCATTTCCGAGAGCCCCTGCTACTTGACGGCGCGCCGAATACCCCGTGGCCGGCGGGACGGCGCGGGCTCAATCCGCTCCTCGCCCGCGGCCGGCGGGCAGCGGCTACTGCGAGGGACACCGTGTCTGTCAGCGCACCCTTTTCGTTCCTTAAGAACCGGAAGCACAACCTGGACCGGATGACGCTGGGCGATCTGGTCTACTCGTTCTTCACCTACTACGCCGTCATCGCCTACATCGCCGTGGGCATCACCAGCCTCTACTTCGCGGTGAAGTGGTTCGAGAACCCGCTGCGCATGCTGGCCGCCGTGGCCGCCGCGAGCGTCGTCTTCCCGATGGGCTGGTTCCTGGTGCACAAGCACATCCTGCACAGCCGCTTCCTCTACAAGTCGCCCCTCACCGCGGCGACGTGGAAGCGCATCCACTTCGACCACCACCAGGACCCCAACGACTTGCGCGTCCTCTTCGGCGCGCTGGCCAACGTGCTGCCCACGGTGGGCGGCGTCATGGTGCCCATCGGCTGGCTCATCAACGGCAAGGCCGGCGCCGCCGCCGCGCTGGGCTGGGCCATGGTGATTACGTGCTTCTACGAGTTCTGCCACTGCATCCAGCACCTGAACTACACGCCGAAGCTCAAGTTCCTGAAGGAAATCAAGAAGTTGCACCTGTCTCACCATTACCACAACGAGCAGGGCAACTACGGCATCACCAACTACTTCTGGGACCGGCTCTTCGGGACGTACTACGCGAAGGCCGGTGACATGCCCAAGAGCCCCACCGTCTTCAACCTGGGCTACACGTCCGAGGAGGCCCAGAAGTACCCGTGGGTGGACCGGCTCTCCGGCGGCACCCGCGGCGACGGCCACCCGAGCCGCTTCTGGAAGGGGCAGAACCCGGACGCCGTCCAGACGGCGCTCAACGACGAGCCCGCCCGCGCCGCCGGCGAGCGCTGAACCCCGGCCCCACGCTCCAGCCCCCTCTTCCCCGCCCGGAGAGGGGGCTTTCTTCGGACCGAATCTACGAAGCCCTTCGTTGACATCTACGAATGGGTTCGTAATATAGGCGTATCGAGAGGGTGCGAGATGAGCGAGACGAAGCTGCCGCGTCCGACGGATGGGGAGCTGGCCATCCTGCGGGTGCTGTGGGAGCGCGGTGACAGCACGGTGCGCGAGGTGCACGAGGCGCTCAATCGCAACGCGCCGGAGGGCACCGGGTACACCACGGTGCTCAAGCTGATGCAGATCATGACCGAGAAGGGGCTCGTGGAGCGCGACGAGTCCCAGCGGGCACACGTCTACCGGGCGAGGGCGACGGAGCAGAAGACGCAGCGGCAGCTGGTGACGGACCTGGTGGACCGGGCGTTTGGCGGCTCACCGGCACGGCTGGCCATGCAGGCGCTGTCCGCGAAGAAGACGAGCCCCGAGGAGCTGGCGGAGCTGCGCCGGCTGCTGGACACGCTGGAAGGAGCGGAAGAATGAGCAGCCTCCTGATGGAGTCCCTGGGTTGGGCGCTGTTGCACTCGCTCTGGCAGGGCGCGCTGGTGGCGCTGCTGCTCGTGGGGGCGCTGGCCCTGGTGGGGCGGCGGGCCGCCCATGCACGCTATGCGCTGGCCTGTGGGGCGCTGGTGCTGTCGCTCGCGCTGCCGGTGGTCTCGGGGTGGCGGCACTACTCGGAGGCGCGCGCGCTGGAGGCCTCCTCCGTGGAGCCCGCGCCCCGCTCGTGGGTGCTT
Source organism: Pyxidicoccus fallax (assembly GCF_012933655.1). Lineage (GTDB taxonomy): Bacteria > Myxococcota > Myxococcia > Myxococcales > Myxococcaceae > Myxococcus > Myxococcus fallax. Next base: position 16,123 of record NZ_JABBJJ010000230.1, read on the forward strand.
CCCGGGGTGGCGGCGCGCGGCGCGGAGGATGCGAACTCCGGGCGCGTGGCGGTGGTGGGAACCGTGACCGGGGATGGGGAGCTCGCGACGCGCGGCGCGGGTGATGCGGCGGTGTTGCGCGAGGCGGCCACGGAAGTGCCGCTGCTGGAGCGGGTGCGCGCGAAGGTGGCGGAGCACCTCCAGTGGCTGGTGCTGGCGTGGGTGGCGGGCGTGGGACTGTGCTCGGGGCGGATGGTGGCGGAGTGGGTGAAGCTGCGGCGGCTGGCGCGCGAGGCCGTGGCCGCGCCGGTGGAGTGGCAGCAGCGGCTGGACGCGCTGGCGAAGCGGCTGGGGTTGGAGCGCGCGGTGCGGCTGCTCCAGTCGTCGGCGGTGGACGTGCCCGCGGCGGTGGGTTGGCTGTCGCCCGTGGTGCTGCTGCCGGTGTCGGCGCTCTCCGGGCTGTCGACGCGGCAGCTGGAGATGGTGCTGGCACACGAGCTGGCCCACATCCGGCGGCATGACTTCGCCGTGAACCTGGCGCAGGTGCTGGTGGAGACGCTGCTCTTCTACCACCCGGCGGTGCGCTGGGTGTCGCAGGTCATCCGCGTGGAGCGCGAGAACTGCTGCGACGACATCGCCGTGGGCGCGAGTGGTGGCGCGGTCTCCTACGCCCGGGCGCTCACCGCGCTGGAGATGCTGCGCGTGCAGCCCGGCACGCCGGGCCCCGCGATGTCCGCGCTGGGCGGTTCGCTGCCGGAGCGCGTGCGCCGGCTCGTGCTGGCGCCGGCTCCGCGCTGCTCGTCACGCTGGGTGGCGGGGGCCTCCGTGCTCACCCTGGCCAGCAGCCTCGCGGTGGCCGCGCCCCTGACGTCGCTCATGCTGGACCGCGAGGACCCGGCGGAGCGGGATGGAACGCCTGCCACGCCTCCGAGCACGTCGCGTGGTGCCGATGCCCGGCCCGGGGTTGGCGACCTCCCGCTGCCCGGTGCGTCGCTGGCGTCCAACACCGAAGCCGGGGACCTTCTGAATCCGCCTTCCGTGATCGCCCGTCCCACCGCGCCGGGACGTCCGGCCTCGCCGCCCTCGGCCCCTCCGGCGGGAGGCATCGCTCCTCCGGCGGTCATCGCGCCCATCTCCGGAGCCCTGGCCGCGCCGGCAGCCCCGGTCGCGTCGGCTCCCGCTCCCATCCCCGGAGCTCCGGCCGCGCCGGCTCCTGCTCCTGGAGCCCTGGCCGCACCGGCTCCTGCTCTCATCCCCGGAACCCGCGCAGCGCCGGCTCCCTCGCCCGTACCCGGAGCCCTGGCCGTACCAGCTCCTGCTCCCGCGCCTGGAGCCCGCGCCGCACCGGCTCCCGCTCCTGTTCCCGGAGTCATCGCGGCGCCCGCTCCCGCTCCGAGCCCGCGCGCCAAGGACGATGACGCGGACGCCCGCACGCGGGTGGGCGCGGGGCAGCCGCTCTCGGTGGACCAGCTCATCGCGCTGAAGATGGCGGGCGTCACGCCGGCCCGCGTGAAGGAGCTGGAGTCCATGGGCTACGCGCCCACCGTGGCCAACCTCGTCTCCATGGGCCACGCGGGCGTCACCCCCGAGTACGCGAAGGAGATGAACGCCCGCTTCGGCCGCGCGCTGGACGCGGACGACCTGGTGGAGCTGAAGCACCTGGGCGTCACCCCCGCGTACCTCGCGGCCCTCGCGTCCGCCGGCTTCACCGTGAAGGACCCGGACGACGTGACGGACGCCCGCGCCGTGGGCGTGGACGAAGCCTACGTCCGCGAGCTGAAGACCACCGGCTACTCGGGCCTGTCACTGGAGGACGTCACCCAGCTTCGCGCCGTGGGCGTGGACCCCGCCTACATCAAGGCCCTGGGCCAGCGCGGTCTGTCGAAGCTGTCGGCGGATGACCTGACCGAGCTTCGCGCCGTGGGCGTCACGCCCGAGTGGCTGGACCAGATGCGCGCGGGCGGCGTGCAGACGAAGGACGCGGACGACCTGACCCAGCTCCGCGCCCTGGGCGTCACGCCCGACTTCCTCCGCGAGCTGCGCGACGCCGGCCTGAAGGACCTCTCCGTCGACGAAATCGTCCGCCTGCGCGCGGGCGGCCTGGACGCCGACTTCATCCGGCGGCTGCGCGAGTCGCGCGCGAAATAGGCCGGCGCCCCCCTCGTAGTTCCGCTGCCCCACCCTCTTCCCCGCGCCTCACGGACGCGCCCACCCGGGCGCGCGCCGGACGGGCGGAGTCTGTCCCAAGGAGCCCACCATGCGTCGCCTGTCGTCACTCCTGCCGCTCATGGCCGTGCTGCTCACGGCCGCCACCGCCACCGCCGCCGAAGTGCGCGGCACCTGGACCGCCTCGTCCCGGAAGACGGGCAACGAGATTCAGCTCAACTTCCGTCAGGGCGAGCGCAACAACATGGGCTTCAGCGAGCCCCTGTCCGCCTTCCAGGGCCTGTCCACCTCGGACGGCCCCGCCTCCTTCACCCTGCCGCGCGAGGCCGGCACCTTCCACTTCGAAGGCAACTTCAAGGGCGGCGAGGGCGCGGGCCACTACCGCTTCGCCCCGAGCGACGCCTACGCGAAGACCATGGCCGGGCTCGGCTACCCGAACCTCTCCACCGAGGACCACTTCAAGCTCGCGGCCACCGACGTCACCACCGCGCGCATCAAGGACCTGGCGGCGGCTGGCTACAAGAACCTCACCATGGACGAGCTCGTCCAGGTGGGCATCTTCGACGTGACGCCCGCGTACGCCAATGAGCTGGCCAAGGCGGGCTACCCGGGGCTGACGCTGAAGCAGCTCGTGGAGGGCCGCATCCACAATGTCAGCCTCTCGCTGGTGCAGGGCCTGGCCTCGGCCGGCTTCACGAAGCTGGCGTGGGACGACGTGACGGCCATGGCCATCCACGGCGTCACGCCCGAGTACATCCGCGAGGTGCGCGCCCTCGGCTTCAAGGACCTGGACGGGGAGGACTTCGTCGCCTTCCGCATCCACGGCGTCACGCCCGCCGTCGTGAAGGAGCTGCGCGACGCGGGCTTCCAGAACGCGGACGCCGAGCAGTTCGTGGCCTTCCGCATCCACGGTGTCACCCCGGCTGTCGTGAAGGAGCTTCGCGAGCTGGGCTTCAAGGACCTGGACGCGGATGACTTCGTCGCCTTCCGCATCCACGACGTCACGCCCGCCTTCGTCCGCGAGATGCGCGAGCAGGGCTTCAAGGACCTGGAGCCGGACGACCTCGTGGCCTTCCGCATCCACGGCGTCACGCCGGACTTCGTGAAGCGGATGCGCGCGGCGGGCTACACCCGCATCACCCCGGACGAGCTGGTGTCGCTGCGCATCCACGGCGTCGACGAGGACTTCATGCGCGCCATGTCCGGCGGCGACGGCGGCGCGCCCGCGAAGAAGAAGTAACCCTCTCACCGGGCGCCGCAGGCGTCGGAGATGGCCGAGCGGGCGCCATTCATCACGGTGGCCTGGGCGGCGAGCACCTCCTGGAGCGGGGCCTGGAGGCTCGCCGGGACGCCGGGCCGGGCCCCCGCGTCGACGAGCGCCGGTCCCCGAGCCTCGGCGAGCTGGGCCCAGGCATTGGCGAGGTGGTCGATGCTGGTGCCGTAGTCCTCCACCGCCTTCCTGAGGCTGGCATCCCGGATGTGCAGGGTCCGCAGTTCCGCGCTGACGGCGCGCAGCCGGTGCGCGTGACGCGCGATGGCCTCCCCGTCGTGGACGTGGTCGTGGAAGCCATCCACGACGCGAATCTCCTCCAGCACGCGGGCCTGCACCTCCGCGCACTCCTTGTCCCGGCGCGGCGCGCACGCGGTCCCCAACACCACTCCCAGCGCCCACACGCCGAGCCACCTCGTGGCGCGGAGGCGCCGCGATACGGGAATGGCCGTGAGCCATTGAGTGGCACGGACGACAAGCACTCATCAACGCTGGCCGCGAGCCCTGTCCCTGTCAAATGCAGACATGCCCCAGTTCGCCCGGCGGCCGGCAAGCGTTCTGAACCCTGACATCGGCTCGCCCTGGAAGGAGAAAGGGAATGCCAGGAATTGCGAGGCGTGGGTTCTTCCGGGCCCGGAAGTGAAAACCGGGTGGGAGGGTGCCCGACGTGAGGTCACAGACCGGGCGGAGCGGCAACTGCTCGCCAGCGGGCAGTCCGGATGTCGGCCGGCGAACGCCGGGGGTGGGGTGGCGTGCGCGAGCCGGGGG
>NZ_JABBJJ010000231.1 GCF_012933655.1 Pyxidicoccus fallax
ATTCATGGGGGGGCTCCGGGGGGAACTGGAAGGAAAGGGGGCTTCCTGTAGGACATTGTCGCAAGGACGCGCCGGAAGTTGCGGCTCTCCGGCGCGTCTCGTGTCCACCCCATGAAATCGCGGGGTTACGCGCTCAGGAGGCGCTCTTCCGGGCGTCCTCGCGCGGCAGCAGCCGGCCGCCGAGCATGGTGATGCGCTTCGCCGCCAGCCGCTCGCGGGCGTCCGGGTGGATGTCCTGGGGCGTCCACTTGAGGTCGTGATCGAACTCCACGTGCACGGACGCGACGCCCTCCACGGCCTGGAGGCGCTGCTCGATTTCACGCATGAAGTAGGCGGCCATCATGCACATGGGCGAGGTGATGTGCAGGCGCACCGTCACCTTGCCGTCCACGCACGTCAGCGACTGGATGAGGCCCATCTCGCCGATGCCCAGCGGCACGCCGGTGGCGCAGCTGCACGGGTCCGGGATGTCCTGGATGCGCGAGCGCAGCTCCTGCTCCGTCATGGCGTGCCTTCCTTGTAGCTGTAGGGCGTGAAGTCGCCCTTCTCGCGCGCCTTGGAGAACGCGTCGTTGGCGATGCGCTTCTTGGTGGCCTCGATGTCCACCCCCGCGTAGCGGGCGTAGTTCTCACCGAGAATCATGCGCTTCACGTCGGGCGTCACCTGCATGCCCGCGACGCTCACCAGGTCGTCCGGCAGCTGGAACTCATTCCAGAACTTGTGCAGCGCCGGCTGCGGGTGGCTGAACACGGTGCCCGAGCCCCACATGATTTTCGCCGGGCCCGCCCACTTCAGCAGCGCGGCCAGGGACTCGGCGAACCAGCGCTCGCGCTTCACGATGAGCGCGCCCGTCACCTCGAGGTTGACGTACACGTTGGGGAACAGCGACAGCTGCATGCCCGTCTCGTCCAGGAACGCCATGCCGCCGTGGACGATTTCGAAGTTCAGGTCCGGGAAGGCGTCCGCCGCCCCACCGATGTCGTCCACCTTGTACGGCTCGAGCGGCACCGCGCCCATGGGCAGGCCCTTGTGGACGGCGATGTTCTTGATGCCCAGCTTGCGCGCGCGCTCGAAGAGCGGGAAGGCGATGCTCGGGTCATCCATGCGCCAGCCGGTGTGGCGGAAGGACTCGCCCAGCCACGCGGCGGGGTAGAGCTTCAGGCCCACGGGCTTGAGCTCCTCCACCTGCCGGTCCAGGTCGTCCAGCGCCGCGGTGCCGCGCAGCGGGTCCACGCCCGCGTAGACGAGGAAGCGGTCCGGATAGCGCTTCTTGATTTCGACCGTCTTCTCGTACGAGCACAGCCCGTCCGTGTAGAGCGTCTGCAGCGGCAGCACGTGGTGCACGGCCACGTCGATGCAGCTCTCCACGAAGAGGATGTGGGCCAGCTCCTGGACGGACCAGTTCTTGAGGAAGCCCTCCTCCTTGGTGACGCGGTGGGGGTCCGCGGACAGGCCGCTGTGCAGCCCCCAGATGAGCTGCGCGAGCGAGTGGGCATACTTGCCGGCGCGGTAGTTGGACGGGTGGAGGTTGTACGCGTGCGTTACCGCATCGATGACGAACGTGCCGCCAATCACAGGCACTCCTTGGGTTCAGGGCCACGCCGGGACATCCGGCGTCACTGCGCTTCACTCACTGTGAGGAATCAGGGCTTCCGGACGGCGTGCCCAGGACTTCTCCCAGGAAACGATGAATCAACTCCACGTCGAAGGGCTTCTCGACCTGCCGGTTGGGCACCCGCTCGAGGAACTGGCGAGCGCGGGCGGTGTAGGAGCCGCCGGTGATGAAGATGAAGCGGCGGGAGAGGTCGGGCGCGGACTCGCGGATGCGCTCGTAGATGTCCATGCCGGTGAGGCCGGGCATCATCAGGTCGCAGAAGACGGCGTCGTAGCGCGTGCCGGAGTTGAGCACGGCGAGCGCCTCCTCGCCGCTGTTGACCACCTTCACCTGGTGCTGGCGGCCGATGATGCGCGCCAGGGAGCGCCCGATGGGCGGCTCATCGTCAATCACCAGCACCTGTCCGTGCTGCTCGGTGCGCGGGGCCGGGGCGGTGGCCCGCGGGATGGCCGCCGCATCGCCAGGCGCGGCGGGCAGGGTGACGGTGAACGTCGTCCCCTTGCCAAGCTCGCTGCGCACGGTGATGTCGCCGCCCAGGTTGCGCACGAGGCTGTGGCAGATGGACAGCCCCAGCCCGGTGCCGGTGCCCACCGGCTTGGTGGTGAAGAACGGGTCGAAGATGCGCGCCATCACCGACGGCGTCATGCCCATGCCGGAGTCGCTCACGTCCACGGCCACGCCGCCGCTGGAGGAGGGCCGCACCCAGAGGGTGATGTGGTGGTCGTCGACGTTGCCCTCGGGAATGGCCTGCGCCGCGTTCACCAGCAGGTTGAGGAAGACCTGTCCCAGGCGGGACGCGTCGGCGAAGACGCGGGGCACGGGCTCGTACTTCTTGATGAGCCGGGCGCGGGCGCGCAGGGCGCTGGAGGCCATGTTGAGCGAGAAGTCGAGCGGCTCGCGCACGTCCACCGGCTCGCGCCGCTCCTCGTCCTGGCGCGAGATGAACTTGAGGTCGCGCACGATGTTGCGCACGCGCGTGGCGCCTTCCTGGGCCTCCTTGAGCAGCGCCTCCGTCTCGCCCAGCATGGCGCTCCACGTTCCGGTGGCGGTGCCCCCCGGCACCGAGTGCGTCAGCTCCTCGCGCAGCCAGGTCATGGACTCCATGGCCGAGTCCAGGTTGGCCATGACGTAGGTCAGCGGGTTGTTGATTTCGTGGCCCACGCCGGCCGCGAGCGTGCCGGCCAGCACCATGCGGTCGTTCTGCAGGAGCTGGGACTGGGCGCGCTTGCGCTCGGTGACGTCGCGCGACATCACCACCACGGCGCGCTCGCCATCGAACTCGACGGGCAGCCCCACGCTCTCCGCGTCGTACGAGGTGCCGTCGCGCCGCAGGTAGCGAATCTCGCGCAGGGGGGCCAGCTCCCCCTTCACGGCCGCGGTGTGGATGCGCTGGTTGACGATGTCGTAGTCGTCCGGGTGGACGATGCCGATGATGGGCTGGCCGAGCAGCTCGCTCGCGTGCTCGTACCCCAGCGCCTTGAGGAGGGTGGGGTTCACGTAGATGAAGCGGTTGTTGCGGTGGACGAAGATGCCCTCGGGCGCGGTGTCGATGAGCCGGCGGAAGTTCTGCTCCGACCGCAGGAGGGCCTGCTCCACGGAGGGCGCCGGCTCCAGCGGGCGCACCGTGCAGTAGAGCGGATCATCCTTCCCGGAAGCCACGCTCCAGGACAGCGACCGCCAGGTGCCGTCCTGGCCCCGCCAGCGGCAGGAGAAGTCGGCGCGCCCGTCCTTCCCCGCCAGCCCGCGCAGGCGGGCCTCCATGGCGTCCAGGTCTTCCGGGTGGATGAAGCCCTGGTAGTTCTGCTGCCGCAGCAGGTCGAGGGGCCAGTCCACCAGGCTGCTCCAGGCGGTGTTGGCTTCCAGGATGCGTCCGTCAACGGCGAGTACGACGAAGGGCTCCGTGGAGAGTGCGAAGAAGCGGTGAGCCCACTGCTCGTTCAACATGCTTCCCTTGGGGGGCAAGGCGACGTCAGCACCGGCCTCGGGGGGGAGAGGTCGGGTCAGGACATGCGGGGGGGCGGATCAATGACTCTGTTAACCAGGAGATAGACACCATTTCTGGAAGATTTGCATGTCCTGATTTTTGTCAGTCCTGTTCCGTGGCGGGTGCTGTGCGTGGAGGACCGCCCGTGCACCACATGGAGCGGCGTGGCTGCGTGTGAAGGATTGAGAGCCTGAGAGTGATTGAGGCTCTCGGAACGCTCCCGTTTGCCGTCACGCGTCGCGGTTACGCAACAGATAGAACACGTAGCCGTAGCTGTGGCCGTGGGCGCGGAAGAGGGCGATCTCCCGCTCGGTCGCCGTGATGACCTCGAGCAGGTCGGCGTTGGCGGTGGGGCGCATGCGCTCGATGCGCTGGAGGAGCGGCGTGTAGTAGTCCCACCAGGCGGAAGCGGGGAGGGCGAAGGTGTCGAGCACCTCGTAGCCCTCGCGCTCGGCGGTGGCGCGGTTCTCCGGCACGGTGCCCAGGGTGGGGTAGGCCTCGTGCCAGAAGCGCACGGCCTCGGCGGGACGGTCGTCGGTGAGCCAGGACAGCTCGGTGACGGCGACGAGCCCCGAGCGCGTGAGCAGCGGGCGCCAGCGGCGCAGGCCGGGGCCGAAGCCCAGGTGGTAGATGGCGCCCTCGGACCAGAGCAGGTCCACCGAGCCCGCGGGCAGCTCCAGCGCGCCCATGTCCTGCGCGCGCGTCTCGATGAGGGACTCCAGGTTCCGCGCGCGCGCGTCGCGCTCGAGCTGCTCCAGGTACAGCGGGTGAAGGTCGATGGCGAGCACGCGCGTGCGCAGCGTCTCGGCGAGCACCCGCGTCTGCCGGCCGACCCCGCAGCCCACGTCCACCACGCGCGGTGAAGGAGGCAGGGGTGGCAGGCGCGTCAGTGCCACCCGGGTACAGGTGTCACTGCCGGGCCCGAGCTGCGGCAGGTCGCGATAGAGGGCGAAGAAGACGTCGAGGTCCATGGCGGGGCTCCTTGCGGAAGAGGCGTGGAGTCGACGCAGCGTCCTCGAAAACCCTGATTCGGGTGCTGGGGAACACTATGGATGGAAAGTTCCCACCATTTGGAACCCGCACTGTTCGTTTGTGTGCCCGTCGAGGGACCGTGCTTGACGATGGCTCGAAGGGCCTTCAGAGTGGCGCCACGTTTCCTCTTCGGAGTGAGACGCGGCGGCGGTGATTGCCTCCCCCAAAAGCAGCACCGCCGTGGAAGTCCCAGTTGAGCCCCGCGCGCCGCGTTCCCCCTCTCGGCGCGCGGTGGCCCCTGGGATTTCTCCTTGCGAGCCCCCGATGAACTGCGGAGAGTGGACACCTCCCCCGGAGGTTCCCTTTGCCTGTTTCCACCTTCGTCCTGCCCGCCTCGCTCGCGCTCCAGCTCGTCTCGGGCGCCGCTCCCGCGGCGAAGCCCGCCTCCTCGCCTGCTTCGGTGAAGCCCGCCGCGACGGCGAAGGCCACCCCCGTGTACTCGCAGGCCGTCGCGGAGAAGCTCATCGGCCCCGCGCTCACCGAGGGCCATGCGTACGCGCGGCTGGCCGAGCTGACCGACGGCATCGGCCCGCGCCTGTCCGGCTCCGAGGGCGCCGCGGCCGCCGTGCAGTGGGCGATGCGCGGCTTCAAGGCGGACGGCGTGAAGGCGTGGACCGAGCCCGTGAAGGTGCCGCGCTGGGTGCGTGGCGAGGAGCGCGGCGAGGTGCTCGCCACCGAGCGCACGCGCGCGCATCCGCTGTCGCTCATCGCGCTGGGCGGCAGCGCTCCCACCGCGCCCGAGGGCCTCACCGCCGAGGTGGTGGAGGTGACGTCGCTGGAGCAACTGGCGGCGCTGGGTGACTCGGTGAAGGGGAAGATTGTCTTCTTCAACCACACCATGTCGGTGCCCGCGGACTACGGCCGCTTCGCCGGGCTGCGCGGGCGCGGGCCGGCGGCCGCCGTGAAGGCCGGGGCCGCGGGGGTGCTGGTGCGCTCGCTGGCGACGGCGTCGCTGCGCACGCCGCACACCGGCTCCACGCGCTTCGAACCCAACGGCCCGAAGCTGCCCGCCGCGGCCGTGGCCACGGAGGACGCGGAGCTGCTCCACCGGCTGCTCGCCAACGGGCCGGTGCGCGTGAAGATGGTGCTCGGCTGCTCCGAGCTGCCCGAGGTGGAGTCGCACAACGTCATCGCCGAGGTGAAGGGGCGCGAGAAGCCGCAGGAGATCGTGCTCATCAGCGCGCACCTGGACTCGTGGGACGTGGGCACGGGCGCGCATGACGATGGCGCCGGCGTGGCGATGGTGATGGAGGCGGCGCGCCTCATCGCGAAGCTGCCCCAGGCGCCCCGCCGCACGGTGCGCGTGGTGCTCTTCATGAACGAGGAGCATGGCCTGCACGGCGCCCGGGCCTACGCGGAGGCGCACGCCGCCGAGCTGCCCCGGCACGTGGCGGCGATGGAGATGGACGCGGGGGGCTTCAAGCCTGTCGCCGTCAGCCTGCGCGCGGGCGCGGGTGGCCAGGACCTGGTGCGGCCGTGGCTGCCGCCGCTGGTGGCGCTGGGCGCGGCGAACTTCTCCGCGCGCGAGGCGGGCGGCGCGGACCTGAGCCCCATGGCTCCCGCGCGCGTGCCCTTCTTCGGCGTGGAGGTGGATAGCTCCCGTTACTTCGACTACCACCACACCATGGCGGACACGCTGGACAAGGTGGATCCGCAGGACCTGGCGCGCAGCACCGCCGCGGTGGCGTGGATGACGTACGCGATGGCGGAGATGCCGACCACGCTCGCGCGTCCGGAGGCTCCGGCGACGCCGCCCGGCGCGCCCGCGCCCGCCGCGACGCAGCCCAAGGCCACCGGGCACTGAGCGGTCCGGCTGGGCGGGCTTCTTCGAGGAGCCCGCCTGTGCCGAGGCCCAAGACACGAGGCCCTGAAGTCCGGCCGGGCTTGACCCACGAGGCGCCCGGCCATGCGGAAGCCCAACGCCATGGGGCACCTGTCTTCGGAAGGGCTTCTCGGTTCGCCGCTGCCGGGGCGGACTTCTCGGGCGAGAGGGCTCGCCGGACCCCAGCCCGTGTCACCGGGCCATGACGTCGGGCACTGACGTGGGAGCAGGCTCAATCACAAGGAGGGGTGTCCCATGAAGCGGAGCACGCGGTTGCCGTTCCTGGTGGTGCTGCTGTCTGTCCTCGGGGGCTGTGCGTCGGCGCCGGAGCCGCAGCCGGCCACCGATGGAGGCAAGCTCGCCCTGCGCGACGGCGCGGTGCTCGACGGGCAGGACTGTGGCGTGGAGTCGCCCACCTGCCCGGAGGGCCTGACGTGCGCGAGCCTCGATTTGGACACCGGCCGCAAGGCGCTCTGCGTGGACACCCGCGCCGTCTGCGACCGCCTCCAGTGCGGCCGGGGCGAGTGTGTGGTGTTGGAGAGCTACCCCGTGCAGATCCGCTGCGCTCCGTGACCGCGGGCGCATAGGCGGGCGTGGGAAGGCCCACGCCTGCCTGGCCGCCCTGTCTGGTCTACCCGGCCCCTCGCGCTCGGGCGGGTTCAGTGAAACAATGCGTCTCACCTGACGGTGGCCCCCGCCAGGATGAGCGCCTCATTGAGCATGAATGCCGGAGACTCGCGGATGAGCCGCGGACTGCTGCCCGGGACTGGCCCGGACGTCGCGGGCTGGCTCGTGTCCGAGGCGCGGAGCCTGGAAGGCCCGGCCCCGTTGCTGGCGTCCCTCTGCCAGCGCCTCCAGGACCAGGGTGTCCCCCTGTCCCGGGCGTCCCTCTCCCTCTTCACCCTGCACCCGCTGCTGCACGGCCGCAGCTTCCGCTGGCGCTCCGGCCAGGGCGTCTCCACGGAGGTGCACCCGCACGGCCTCCAGCACCTGCCCGGCTTCGCGCTCAGCCCCTTCAAGGCCCTGCTCGACGGCTCGCCCGGCATCCACCGCCGCCTGGAGGCGCCATCCGCGCCGGGCGACTTCCCGATGTTCGACGAGCTGCGCGCCGACGGGCTCACCGACTACCTCGCGCTGCCGGTGTGCTTCAGCGACGGCGCGCGCCATGCCGTGTCCTGGGCCACCGCCGCGCCCGGGGGCTTCACGGACGCGCAGCTCGCGCTGCTCCACGGTCTGCACCCGCTGCTCCAGCTCGTGATGGAGGTGCTCGCGCGCAAGGACATGACGGGCGTGCTGCTGGACACGTACCTCGGCCGCGACACCGGCCGGCGCATCCTCCAGGGGCAGATTCGCCGGGGCGACGGCGAGACGACGTCCGCCGTCATCTGCCTGAGTGACCTCCGCAGCTTCACCGCGCTGTCGGACGCGCTCCCTCGCGACGCGCTGCTGGAGCTGCTCAACGCGTACTTCGAGACCATGGTGGGCGCCTTCCACGCGCACGGCGCGGAGGTGCTCAAGTTCATGGGCGACGCGGTGCTCGCCATCTTCCGCATCGACGCGGGCGCGCCCGTCGAGGAGCGCTGCGAGGCCGCCGCGCGCACCGTCCGTCAGGCGGTGGCCGCCGCCACCCGTGACAACGCGGAGCGCCGGCTCCGGGGACTGCCCACGTACGAGTTCGGCGCCGCGCTCCACGTGGGTGACGTCATGTACGGCAACATCGGCGCCACGGACCGGCTGGACTTCACCGTCATCGGTCCGGCCGTCAACCTGGCCAGCCGCATCGGCGGCCTGTGCGCCGCGCTCAACGAGCCCGTGCTCCTGTCCGAGTCCTTCGTCTCCCACTACCGGGGCGGCACGCGTGACCTCGGCGAGCACGTGCTCAAGGGCGTGGGCATGCCCGTGCGCATCTACTCGCTGGCGCCGGAAGCGGGTGCCCACCCGCACGCGCTCACCGCCGCCTGACGAAGCGGCGGTGGTGTGCCTCCCACGCCATCGCCGCGCCCGCGTGCAGGGGCCGCATCGCCAGCGCGAGCCGCGGCGCCGGAGCGCTCGCGGTGCTCACTCCATCGGCGCGGGGTCATGCCTCCGCCGCAGGGGCAGCTCCGGCAGGAAGAAGGTCACCGCCAGCGCCAGCAGCGCGATGAGGATGGCCACGCGGTACACCGCCGACACGCCGCGCGTGAAGGCCTCCTTGAGCGTCAGGTCCACCCGGTCCACGGACTCGAGTGCGCGCCGCTCCTCCGCCTCCAGCCGCGCGCGGGCTCCAGTGGCGTCGGGCCCGGCCTCCACCCGGAGGCGCTCCGCCTCGAACTCCGCGCGCAGGCGCTCCTTCACCTCGCGGGGCTGGAAGACCTCACCCGCGGGGCCTCCCTCCGCGCTCGTGCCCGGAGAGGCCACCGCCACCTGGGCGCGCAGCGACTCCGGCAGGCCCTCGGTGGCGCGAGACAGTCCGCTCTCCAACGTTCCGGACAGCGTGGCCGCGAACACCGTGCCCAGCAGCGCCACGCCCATGGTCATCCCGAGCTGCCGGAAGAAGGTCGCCGCCGACGTGGCCACGCCGATGCGCTGGGGCGTCACCGTGTTCTGGATGGCCTGCGTGTAGAGCGGAATCGACGGCCCCAGACCCAGACCCACCAGCACCATCTTCGCGGTGACTTCCGCCTGCGTGGACTCGGGAGTCAGCGTGAAGCCCATCACCGTGAAGCCCACCATCAGCAGCACCAGCGAGCCCAGCATCAGCACCTTGTAGCGCCCGAGCCTCGACACCAGCAACCCGCTGAGCACGTTGCCCGCCACCACGCCCAGCGTCAGCGGCATGATGGTCAGCCCCGAGGCCGTCGCCGACAGCCCCACCACGTTCACCATGAACAGGGGCAGGAAGACGACGCCCGACAGGAACACCGCGCCAATGACGAACACCGCCGCGTTGCCCGTGCTGAAGGCGCGCATGCGGAACAGCTCCAAATCCAGCAGCGGCTCCTTCGCGCGCGACTCCACGAAGACGAAGAGCGCCGTGCCCACGGCGGCCAGCGCGAACAGGCCGAGCACCCGCCACGAGCCCCACCCCCACGGCCCGCCGCCCGTCCTGCCCAGGCTGAGCGCCAGCAGCAGCGGCACCACGGCCAGCGCCAGCGCCACCGCGCCCGGCACGTCCAGCCCTCGCTGCTCCACGCCCCGGGGCCGCAGCTTCGGCATGCGCAGGAAGATGAGCGCCAGCGCCACCGCGCCCACCGGCAGGTTGATGAAGAACACCCAATGCCAGCCGAGCTGGTCGGTGATGAAGCCACCGGCCAGCGGGCCCACCACGCTGGACAGGCCGAACACCGCGCCGAACAGCCCCTGGTACTTCCCGCGCTCGCGGGGCTCGAAGAGGTCCGCCACCACCGCCAGCGCCGCGGTGAACAGCGCCGCGCTGCCCAGCCCCTGCACCGCGCGGAAGAGGATGAGCGCCAGCGTGGAGCGGGCCACGCCGCACAGGAAGCTGCCCGCGAGGAAGACGAGGATGCCCGAGACGAGCACCGTCCGCCGGCCCAGGAGGTCCGCCAGCTTGCCCCAGATGGGCACCATCATCGTCGACGCCACGAGGTAGGACGTGGTGAGCCACGGGTAGAGCGACGCGGGGATGTGGAGGTCGGCCTGGATGGCCGGCCCGGCGGTCGCGACAATCGTCTGGTCCAGCGCCGCCAGCAGCACGCCCAGCAGTCCCCCCAGCATCGTGAAGACCTTCTGGGAACGGGAGAACGTCGGGAAGGCGGCGGTCAGGGCGTCGGCGGTGGCTGGGGCGGCGGACGGGGCCATGGGTCGCGGTGGTCGCGCCAGTGACGCGGGCGCCAGGGGCAAGGTTGGGGATGCCCTCGGCTCGCGACCAGTCGCCCCGGCGGGCTGGCTGCCTGGTCGGTACCGTCCCGGGCGCCCGGAGTTGACACCAGTCGCACGGCAAGCATCTGGCGTTGAATGTCAGACATGCGCGTAACCTTCGCCCCGCCGCGCCCGAGACCCTGTACCCCGGGCGGTGGCGGTCCCCTGAGAGATGTTCGAGGAAACACCCGCATGCGATTGCTTCGAGCGCTGACGCTTTCCACCCTCATTGCCGCGACGTTCAGTGCCTGCGACGACCCCGACCCCACTCCGGACGCCGGAATGGACGCCGGAACGGATGCCGGGACGGACGCCGGAACGGATGCCGGGACGGACGGTGGAACCGATGATGCCGGCGTGCCCGACGCGGGCCCGGTGCTCACGGAGACGCCGGAGTGGGAAGTGGAGTACGACTCGGCCTACACCACGGGCTGCTTCGGCCGCTCCATCGCCATGGGTGACCTGAATGGCGATGGCCACGAGGAGCTGGTCGTCGCGGCGCCACCGTGTCTCACCACGACGCGCGACCCGGGCCGGGTGTCCATCTTCCCCGGCGAGCCGACGCACTTCTCGAAGCAGGGCCTCACGCGGGTGATGGACTGGCGCAACACCTCCACGCGCACCAACGGCAACAACATGACGGTGTCCGTGGGCAACGTGAACGGGGACACGTACGCGGACCTGCTCATCTCCGGCCAGTACGGCTCGCTCATCTTCAAGGGCGGGCCCGAGCTGGGCAACGTGCTCGACGACCTGATGTTCCAGGTGCCGGGCGGCGGCACGTACAACCAGTCGGTTCTCGCGGACGTCAACGGCGACGGACTGGACGACCTCGTCAGCCTGAAGGGCGCCGTGGTCTCCGTGTACCTCGTCGCGCCGGGCCAGGAGGGGCCGGTCTTCAACCTGCAGCCTCGCACCGAGCGCATCTTCGCCTCCTCCGCCCGGCGCGCGGGGGACGTCAACGGCGACGGCGCGCAGGACGTCCTCCTGGGCTACAGCACCGTGACGGGCACCGAGTTCAGCCTCTACCTGGGGTGCAAGACGGGCACCACGGAGGGGTGTGACGGAGCGCTGTCGGCGCAGCCCGTGTGGACGGTGGACTCGCAAATCCTGGCCCTCTTCCCGGACCTCAACGGAGACGGGCAGCCCGAGCGCTTCGCGGGGCCGGGGGGCGGCACGGTGCGCCTGCACATGTCCGACCCCCAGGCGCAGGGCGGCTACGCGCTGGCGCCCACCTGGTCGGTGATGGAGGACCCGCTCTTCGCGCTGTTCGGCAACCCCATCGTCCCGGTGGGCGACCTGGATGGAGACGACCACGCCCTGGACTTCGTGGTGGGCTCCATGGGCCGCCTCTACTTCTACTCTCCGGGCGCGGCCATCTCCGGTGAGCTGAAGCCCGCCTGGGCGTGGCCCCGGGCGGACACGCTCCCCTCGCAGTACGAGGGCTTCCACCGCTACGCCGTGCTGACGCCGGGGGACCTGGATGGCAACGGCTTCGCCGACCTGGTGGTGGGCATGGCGCCTCCGTCCGGGCTCATCTCCGGGCCGGGCGGGCGCGTCGTCGTCCTCGGCGGTGGCGCGGTGCCGGCGACGCCCGCGGGCCGGCCGTACATGCCCGAGGAGACGGCGTGCAACCTCCAGCATGACCCGGTGAATGGCAAGCCGGACCTCACCGTGGACGGGGAGGTGCTGGCCCGCTCGCTGTACGTGGAGCGCCGCACCTTCGCGGCCGACGCGTGCGAGGTGATTGAGGGCTGCGTGCCGGCCGCGGGCGAGCGCCGCCTGCTGCGCTTCAGCACCTCCATCGTCAACCTGGGGACGGCGGCGGCCTCGGTGCCCAACGTGGATGAGCGGCCGGACCTGTACGTCTGGGACCAGTGCCACGGGCACGACCACCTGACGAACTTCGCCGGGTACGCGCTGCGCGACGCGCAGGGCAACGACGTGGTGCAGGGCCGCAAGCAGGGCTTCTACCTGGTGGACTACCACCGCCAGTGCTCGGACGCGGCGCCGTACTTCGTCTACGCCGAGCGCATGGGCATCTCCGCCGGCTGGTCGGACATCTACGTGGCCGACATCCCTTGCCAGTGGATTGACATCACCGACCTGACGGACGGCACGTACACGCTGCGCGTGGGCGTGGACGAGCAGGACATCATCGAGGAGGCGTCCACCCACGCCAACGAGGCGAAGCTGAACGTCCGCATCGAGGGCACCTCGGTGACGGTGGTTCCGTGACGTGAGGCCTTCCGGGCGCCGCGGAAGAATCCTCCGTGGCGCCCGGGGCCGGACAATGTGACGCACGGGAGGGCGACACGTCCCCGGCCTTTCCGCCATCCTGCGGGGCGCATGAGCCTCCCCGAGCGCCCCCTGTACCTGGACCACAACGCCACCACGCCCATCGACCCCGAGGTGGTGGACGCGATGCTGCCGTACCTCCGCGAGGAGTTCGGCAATCCCTCCAGCGGGCACCCGTATGGCCGGCGAGCCCGGGCCGCGCTGGAGGATGCGCGCGCGAAGGTGGCGGCGCTCATCGGCGCGAAGGCCGGGGACATCCTCTTCACCTCCGGCGGCACCGAGGCCAACAACCTCGCCATCCGCGGCACCGCCGAGGCCCGCGCCGAGCGGCGCCACGTCCTCACCTCCGTCATCGAGCACCCAGCCACGAAGCTGCCGTGCGACACGCTGGAGTGGCGCGGCTGGCGCGTGACGTGGCTGCCCGTGGACGCGGACGGCCGGGTGCGCGTGGAGGACGCGGCGCGGGCGCTGGACGCGGCGGAGGGCGACACCGCGCTGGTGACGCTGATGCACGCCAACAACGAGACGGGCGTCCTGCAGCCGGTGGCCGAGGTGGCGGCGCACGCCCACCGGTACGGCGCCACCGTGCACACGGACGCGGCGCAGTCGGTGGGCAAGGTGCCGGTGGACGTGGAGGCGCTCGGCGTGGACCTGCTGACGCTGGTGGGCCACAAGCTGCGGGCGCCCAAGGGCGTGGGCGCGCTGTACGTGCGGCCGGGCACGCCGCTGCGGCCCTTCGTGCTGGGCGGCGGCCAGGAGCGGGGACTGCGGCCGGGCACGGAGAACGTACCCTACGCCGTGGCCCTGGGCACCGCGTGCGAGCGGGCCCGCGCCCGGCTGGAGCAGGGCCTCGCGTCCCGGGTGGCATTGCGTGAGCGGCTGTGGGAGCGGCTGCGCGCGGAGGTGCCCGGGCTGGCGCTGAATGGCCACCTCACGGAGCGGCTGCCCAACACGCTCAATGTGCGCTTCCCGGGAGCGCGGGGCAGCGACGTGCTGGCGGCGGCGCCGGAGGTGGCGGCCTCCACCGGCTCGGCCTGCCACGAGGGCGGCGAGTCCGCGTCCCCGGTGCTGCGCGCCATGGGGCTGCCCGAGGCCGAGGCCCTGGGGGCGGTGCGCCTGTCCCTGGGGCCGGACACCACCGAGGAGGAGGTGGACCGGGCGGCGGCGGCGCTGGCCCGGGCCTGGCGGCGGGTGCGAGGGGAATGAGCCCCGGGTGTGGGTGTTCGAGGCCTTCGTCTCGCGGGGAAGGGGAACCCGGACGGTGGGCGATTGTCCTGGGACGGGTGTCGTGCAATCACGGGGAACCTGGCGCGTAACCAGGGTGCCCGCATGGGTGGTCCGCCCGGAGCAGGCCGGGGCGGTGGAGAGGTCATCACGTGAGCTTCAGGGTCGACGTGTGGGAGGGCGGGCGCATCGCGCTGTTCTCGCTGTTCTCCAACCGCCTGCGAACCATCCTGACGACGGTGGGCATCGGCGTGGGCGTGTGCACGCTGCTGGCCATCGTCGGCATCATCCAGGGCATCAACAAGTCCTTCGCGGACCAGCTCGCGGGCATCGGGGCCAACACGCTCCAGGTGTCCAAGTTCCCGTGGACGGTGCAGGGGGACTGGTGGACGTTC
The DNA here is from genome assembly GCF_012933655.1 of Pyxidicoccus fallax. Taxonomy (GTDB): domain Bacteria; phylum Myxococcota; class Myxococcia; order Myxococcales; family Myxococcaceae; genus Myxococcus; species Myxococcus fallax. Next base: position 14,229 of record NZ_JABBJJ010000231.1, read on the forward strand.
CGCAACCGGAAGGACCTCTCCATCAAGCTGGTGGAGCCCATCCGCGCCGCCTCCGAGCACGTGATTGCCGTGGCGCCGCTCTTCTTCGACCGGGGCGAGGCGCGCTGGCTGGACCGGAAGATGAGCTCGGTGACGCTGGTGGGCACCTCGCCCGAGTACGGCACGGTGTCCTCCTGGGTCGTGGAGACCGGCCGCTTCCTCACCGACGCGGACGTGGACAACCGCTCGGCGGTGGCCGTCGTCGGCGCGGAGGTGGTGCGCACGCTCTACGCGGGCGTCAACCCGCTGGGGCAGCGCATCTACCTCGATGGCAAGCCCTTCCGCGTGGTGGGGACGCTGGAGGCCAAGGGCAGCATCCTCGGGGAGAACCAGGACATCGTGGTGGTGACGCCGTACACCAGCTTCCTGGCGGCCTACGGCAAGCGGCGCTCGCCGAACATCGCGGTGGCGCTGGACTCACCGGACAACGTCCTGGACGTGCAGGACCTGATTACCGCCGTGCTGCGGCGTGAGCGTGGCACGCCGCCCGGCGTCCCGGACGACTTCTCCATCAACCGCCCCGAGCAGCTCGCCAACATCTACGCCCAGCTCACCGGCGCGCTCTACGGCGCGGCCACGGGCGTGGGGCTGATTACGCTGCTGGTGGGTGGCATCGGCATCATGAACATCATGCTGGTGTCGGTGCGCGAGCGGACGCGGGAGATTGGCGTGCGGCGGGCGCTGGGGGCGCGCAAGCGCACCATCATCCTCCAGTTCCTGATGGAGGCCTCCAGCGTGTCGGCGGTGGGCGGCACGCTGGGCACGGTGGCGGGCCTGGGGCTGGCGTGGACGGTGTCGCTCATCACGCCGCTGGCGGCGGCGGTGCAGCCGCTGACGGTGGTGCTGGGCGTGGGCTTCGCGGCGATGGTGGGGCTGCTGTTCGGCATCTGGCCGGCGGCGCGGGCGGCGAACCTGGATCCGGTGGAAGCGCTCCGCCACGACTGACGGGAGACGGCGGCGATGATGGCTTTGTGGGACACCTTGCGGCTGGCGTTGGGGACGTTCGTCGCCAACCCGCTGCGCTCCTTCCTGACGCTGCTGGGCATCGTCATCGGCGCCACCACGGTGGTGGCGATGATGGGCATCATTCAAGGCCTGCGGAACCAGGTGAACGAGAGCCTGTCCGAGCTGGGCCCGGACTGCTTCCAGGTGCAGCGGCTGCCGTTCGGCGGGCCGCTGTCCCCGGCGGAGCTGGCGCGGCGGCCTCGGCTGAACGAGGAGGACCTGAAGGCCATCCGCGAGCAGCCGTCGGTGCTGACGGCGGCGGCGGAGGACTCGAAGGGCGGGTTCAAGGTGTCCACGGCGGAGCGGGAGTCGCGGCCCAACGTGAGCGCGTGGGCGGGCACGCCGGAGTACTTCCAGACGAACTCGGTGGCGCTGGCGTCGGGGCGGCCCTTCACGGAGACGGAGTACCTGGATGGCCGGCGCGTGGCGGTGATTGGCCAGGACCTGGCGGACACGCTGTTTCCGGGGGTGGAGGCGCTGGGGCAGCAGATTCGCATCCAGGGGCGCTCGTTCGTGGTGATTGGCACGCTGAAGCGCAAGGGCGGCTTCCTGGGCGGAGGCGGGCAGGACAACAACGTGATGATGCCGCTGTCGGTGTTCCGCCAGCTCTTCGGGGTGCGGGACTACCGGGTGAGCATCCAGGCGCAAGCGGCGGACCTGGTGCAGCGGGCGCAGGACGAGGTGACGCTGCTGATGCGGCGGCGGCATGGGTTGAAGCCACACGAGGAGGACGACTTCTTCGTGTTCTCGAACGAGAGCGCGACGGAGATGTTCAACAACATCTCCAACGTCATCTCGGTGGCGAGCTTCGGGGTGTGCCTGTTGTCGCTGCTGGTGGGCGGCATCGGCATCCTGAACATCATGCTGGTGGCGGTGACGGAGCGGACGCGGGAGATTGGCATCCGCAAGGCGCTGGGGGCGAAGAAGCGGCGCATCCTGGCGCAGTTCGCGCTGGAGGCGGTGGTGCTGTCGCTGGTGGGCGGAGTGGTGGGCGTGGCGCTGGGCGTGGGGCTGGCGCACCTGGCGCGGTGGGTGATGGGGCTGCCCACGGAGGTGCCCGGGTGGGCGGTGGCGCTGTCGCTCGCGATGAGCTGCGGGGTGGGGCTGGGCTTCGGCATCTACCCGGCCGCGCGCGCCGCGAAGCTGGACCCCGTGGAGGCGATGCGGACGGAGTAGGGGAACTCAGACCCGCTCAATCCACTCGCGCAGGACGGCCTCCAGCGCGGTGCGTTTCGCCTTCAGGTCCTTCCCGTCCGTCAGCGTCACCAGGCAGCGGTCCTTCGCGAGCCACTCCAGCAGGCCGGAGGGGTCCGCGACCTTCACGCCCGACTTCGCCGTGTCCTTCACCTTCGCGCCCGTGTGGAGGATGAGGCGCACGCGGTCCGGGTCGCGCAGGTTGAACGTGGCGAAGTGCTCCGTCGTACGGAAGCTCGGCGCGTTCCACTTGATGCCCTCGCGAACCTCCGGGCCGAGGCCGAGGATGAGCTGCCGGACCGCCTCGACCTCCTTCTTCAACGGGTGCTCCAACTTCCGCAGGAACTCGACGACGGCCGGGTCCGTCCGTGCTCCTGCTTCTTCGACGCGCTTCGTGGCCGCCTTGCGCGGTTGGGGGCTGGCGGTCTTGCGCGGCTTCGACGGGGCACGGGTCGGCACGTGGACGTCCTCTCACGACAGAGCCCGGGGACGATACCCTGGAATGACAGAGGCCCCACCGCGGTGCGATGGGGCCTCGGGCGCTTCAGGTTCCGTGCGCGCGCGCTGCGACTACGGACACGGAGGGGTGCAGATGAGCTCCCCGGTGATGGGGTGCTTGTAGCAGTACACCTGGCACTCCTCCGCGGACGCGGTGGCGGGCGTCATGGCAACGCCCATCCCGAACACGGCGGCGGCGGCGGTGAGGACCACGGCGATACGGAGGTTCTTCCGAGCAATCATGGCGTGTCTCCAGTTGCGGTGTCCGTACTGCGGCGCGCAGCTTGGCGCTGCTGTCGCCGCGTAACAACAGACACGACGTGTCAGTCTCTTCCACTTCGCCAGACGTGGAACTATGGCGTGTGCCTGTCGGGACGCGGGCCACCACCGGCCCACTGGTAGCCCACCGTCGCACCCGCACCGATGATTCCCAACGCGATGAGCTGACGTCCGGTCTTCAGGCGAGCACTCGGGCCGGAAAGCTTCACCAGTACTTCGTGGACGGCCACGCCGAGCAGCATGCCCGCCGCCGCTCCGCCGAGTGCTCCGAGGTACGCGTCGCCACGGTCCCTGCTCCTTCCGAACGCCAGCTCGCCCATGCCCCAGGTGCCGAGCGCCGTCAGCGGCGGCGTCAGCACGAGCCCCGCGCCGAAGGACGCCACCTCCAGCTCCATCCAGCGCCCGCGGCTCGGTGCCACGGGGCGGAAGAAGAGGAGCCGCGCCGGCATCGAGCCCAGCAGCATGCCCGCCGCCGTCTCCGAGGCCGTGGCGCCCAGCCGGGTGTCTCCGCCCACGCGGCTCGCGCCCCAGATGCCTCCCAGCGGAAGCAGCGCCAGCCCGCCATGCGCCGCCCACGCTCCCGCTGACAGCGGCACATCCTTCCCATCCGAGTCGGCGGGCACGCCGCTCATCCCCGGCAGCCGCGTGCCTTCTCCGCTGTCTGATGGAGCACCGCGCGGCTCCACGTCCCGTCTCAGCGGCGCATCGGAAGCCGCCTGCGCCACGGGTGCCAGCAGGCACAGCAGCAGCAGGGACACGGCGGGCGTGGAGCAGGGCAGTGACATGGGCACGGTGTGGTGGTGGCAATGGTGCGCACCCCACGCGTGTACATCCACCCTGCCCGTGTACTCCGCGCCCGCCAGCACACAGTGTCGAAGGCCGCGGATGTTCTCGGCCGGACGCTGTCCTCCGACCGAAGCATCATGGAGGGCAGGTGCACTCCGGCGCTCGCACGATTAGCTTCCGGAGGTGAAGCCGGCTCCGCTCGTGCTCGTCGCGCTACTGCTCGCCGGTTGCCCCTATCCGAATCACCGGCACGACCTGCGCCTGCGCGCGCTGCCGGAGGGCAGCCCCGAGGCGCGCTCGCTCGCGTTCTACCAGTCGCTCGGCGTGGAGCTGGTGCCCGGCCACCGCGTGGAGTTGGTGGAGAACGGCCACATCTTCGACGCCATCGAGGAAGAGATTCGCGCCGCGCGCTCCAGCATCCACATCGCCAGCTACATCTGGCGCCCGGGGGGGCCGTCGGACCGGCTGGTGAAGGCCCTTCGCGAGCGGCAGCCCGGTGTCACCTGCCGCGTGCTCGTGGACCCACTCGGCAGCGTCAACTTCGAGGCCGTGGCACCCTCCCTCGCCGAGGCCGGCTGCGAGACGCGCACCTTCCGTCCCATCCAGGGCTCCATCGCCGCGTTCGAGGTCCAGCGCATCAAGTCGCGCATGCACCGGAAGCTGGTGGTGCGCGACGGCACCGTGGGCCTCACCGGCGGCTGGGGCATCTGGAAGAGCTGGCTCGGCAACGCGGAGGGCCCGGACTCCTGGCGCGACATGAACGTGCGCGTCGAGGGCCCCACCGTGCGCTCCATGCAGATGGCCTTCGCCCAGAACTGGCAGGAGTCCGGCGGAGACTTCCTCCCGGCCAGCGACTTCCCCGAGCCAGCGCAGGTGGGCCCGGCTCGCGCCGGCTTCGTCGCGAGCACCGGCCACCGCTTCATGTCCGAGGCGCGGCGGATGACGCTGCTCACCATCGCCTCGGCGCGCGAGCGGCTCTGGATTGCCAACTCGTACTTCATCCCCTCGGAAGCCATCAGCGACATGCTCATCGAGAAGGTGAAGCAGGGCGTGGACGTGCGGGTGCTCGTGCCCGGACGGCACCATGACATCGCCCCCGTGCACGCGGCACAGCGGGCGTCCTACGCGCGGCTGCTCGAAGGGGGCGTGCGCATCTGGGAGTACGAGTTGTCCATGATGCACGCCAAGACGATGCTCGTGGACGACTCGCTGTCCGTCATCGGCTCCACCAACCTGGACCCGCTGGCGCTGAGCAGCTCGGAGGAGTGCTCGGTGGTGGTGGAGGACGCGGAGCTGGCGGCCCGGCTCGCCGAGACGTTCGAGAAGGACCTGGGCCACTCGCACGAAATCCATTGGAGCGGGTGGAAGCGCCGGGGGCTCCTGCAGAAGCTGGGCGAGCAATTACCCTGGCTCATCGGCGACTTCCTGTGAGCAGCGCCCCGGCCACGCGTGTGTTAGAGCGCGGGCGCATGAGCACCCAGGACGTGGCGGGCAGGGCCGTCATCCGCGAGGCACGGCCCGAGGATGACGCAATCGTTGGTGAGCTGCTGGTCGAGGCCTTCCTCACGCAGTACGCGAAGAAGCTGCCGGAGGTCGTCTACACCGAGCAGCGCAAGCGCGAGCTGCGCGACGTGGCCTCGCGCCGCGAGGTGGCGACGGTGCTGGTGGCGGAGGTGGATGGCGTGGTCGCCGGCACGGTGGCCCTCTACCCGCCGGGCGCGCCGGGCTCCGAGGCGTGGCTGCCCGATGCGGCGGACCTGCGCGGCCTGGCCACCGCCGTGCGCTACCACGGCTCCGGGCTGGGCCGGCCCCTGCTGGACGCCGCCGAGGCCCTCGCGCGGCGCTGGGGCATGGCCGCGGTGTGCCTCCACGTGCGCAGGGGCGCGGCCGGCGTGGCCGGCATGTACATGAAGCGCGGCTACGTGCGCGAGCCGTCCGGGGACATGGACCTGCCGTCGGTGTACCTGGAGGCGTACGTGCTGCGCCTCCAGGGCTGAGGCCGGGGCGTGTCGGCGGGGGCGGCGTGGAATGAACGTTCCTTCCACGCGGCGCCCGAACAGAGAGCGGGGCAGCGGGCCGGAGAAGGTCCAGCCATGCGGCGTGGAATGAACGTTCCTTCCACGTGACGCCCGAGGAGGGAGAGGGGCAGCGGGCCCGGGGACGATCGAGCCATGCGGCGTGGAATGAACGTTCCTTCCAGTGCTGTCTCTTATACCCATCTCCGAGCCCC
>NZ_JABBJJ010000232.1 GCF_012933655.1 Pyxidicoccus fallax
GGGCTGGCGCAGGGGGAAGTCCTCGGGGAGCAGCTCGTCACCCTCGGCGAGGGCGGCGGCCTGCTCTACGAGGTTCTCCAGCTCGCGCACGTTGCCGGGGAAGTCGTAGCCCATCAGGTGCGAGACGGCGGCGGCCGACAGGCGCTTGGGCTTGGGGCTGCGGGCGTTGGCGCGCTCCAGGAAGTGCTCGGCGAGGGAGGGCACGTCCTCCAGGCGCTCGCGCAGCGGGGGCACGCGCAGCGTCACCACGTTGAGGCGGTAGTAGAGGTCCTGGCGGAAGCGCTTCTCGCGCACCTCAATCTCGATGTCGCGGTTGGTGGCGGCGACGGTGCGCACGTCCACGCGCAGCGCGGTGGACTCGCCCACGCGGCGCACCTCGCCCTCCTGCAGGGCGCGCAGGAGCTTGGACTGGAAGGTGGGGCTGGTCTCCGTCACCTCGTCGATGAAGAGGGTGCCGCCGTCCGCCTCCTCGAAGAGGCCGCGGCGGGCCTTCACCGCGCCGGTGAAGGCGCCCTTGGCGTGGCCGAACAGCTCGCTCTCCAGCAGCGACTCGCTGATGGCGGCGCAGTTGACGGGCACGAAGGAGCGCACCTTGCGGCGGCTGTGCGCGTGGAGCGCGCGCGCCACCAGCTCCTTGCCGGTGCCGCTCTCGCCCTGGATGAGGACGGTGGCGTCGCTCTGGGCCACGCGCATCAGGCGGCTGGTCAAATCCCGCATGGCCGGGCTGCGGCCCACCAGCGAGGACAGGCCGTGGCGCTGGTTGAAGTCGGTGGCGAGGTTGTCCACGTCGCGCAGCAGGCGGGAGCGCTCCATGGCGCGCTCCACGCGGTAGCGCAGCTCGCCCTCCTTGAAGGGCTTGGTGACGTAGTCGTAGGCGCCCAGGCGCATGGCCTCCACCGCGCTCTCGATGGAGCCGAAGGCCGTCATCATGATGACTTGCAGCCGCGGGGCCACCTCCAGCGCGCGCTTGAGCAGCGTGAGCCCGTCCATGGGCTCCATCTTCAAGTCCGTCAGGAGCAGGTCGATGCTGCCGCCGGCGAGCTGGGCCAGGGCCTCCTCGCCCGTGGCGGCCTCGAAGGCGGTGTAGTGCTCCGCGCGCAGGAGCATCGCGGTGGTGGCGCGCAGGTTGCGCTGGTCGTCCACGACGAGGATGCGTCCACGAGAAGGTGGGGTGTGCGCGTCGGTCATGGGAAGGCGGGCGGCTGCGACAGGGGCAGCCGGAAGGTGAAGGTGGTGCCGCGGCCCGGGATGCTGTCCACGGCGATTTCTCCCCGATGCTCCTCGAGGATGCGCTTGACGACGGCCAGCCCCAGTCCGGTGCCCTGGGCCTTGGTGGTGAAGAAGGGCTCGAAGACGCGGTGGAGCAGTTCCACGGGGATGCCCGGTCCCTGGTCCGCCACGTCGATGCGCAGGTGCTCCTTGCCCGCGTGCTGCTCGCGGCGCGCCCGCACCTGCACCATGCCGCCCTGGGGCATGGACTGGATGGCGTTCACCGCCACGTTGACGAGCGCCTGTCGGATGAGGCGCCGGTCCATGGGCACCGGCGGCAGGCCCGGCTCCACGTCCGAGCGGATGACGACGGGCCGGTCCGCCCCGCCGCCCTGCGCGCGTGCCGCCTCCAGCGAGTCCTGGAGCACGCGCCCCAGGTCCTCGTGCTGGAGCACCGGATCTCTCGGACGCGTGTAGTCCAGCAGGTCCCCGACGATGCGGTTGAGCCGGTCGCTCTCCTCGCCGAGGATGTCCAGCAGCATGGCCGCGTCGCCGCCCGGCTCCAGCAGCCGGCGCAGCGAGGCCACCGCGTTGAAGATGACGCCCAGGGGGTTGCGCACCTCGTGGGCGACAATCGCGGACAGCTCGCCCAGAGCGGCCAGCCGCTCGCGCTTCACCATCTCCGCGCGGGTGGCGGCCAGCTCCGCGTAACTGGCCCACAGCGACTCGTACAGGCGCGCGTTGGCGATGGAGAGCGCGAGCTGGCCGCACGTGGCCTCGGCCAGCTCAATCAGCTCCGGCCCGAAGGAGCGCGGCCTGCGGGTGTCGTCCACCACCACCACGCCGATGAGCTCCTCGCGCGAGGTGAGCGGCAGGGCCAGCAGCGCCTTCTCGCCGAAGCGCTGGACGAGGTCCGTGTCGTAGCCCCCGGCGATGGCCCCCACGTCCTCGATGGCGATGGGCTGGCGCTCCCGGGCCACGCGGGCGGCGAGGCCATCTCCGTGCAGCGGCAGCACCACCGTGCGGAAGAAGTCGCGGTGGGCGGCGGAGGCGGCGGCGCCGCGCAGCAGCTTCGTCCCCTCGTCGTACAGCATGATGTAGCAGTTGGACACGTCCAGCAGGTGGACGAGGAAGTCGGACGCCACGTCGAGGATGCTGGAGGTCTCCAGCACGCCCGACGTGGTGCGCGCCAGGTCCAACAGCAGGCGCGTCTCGGCGAGCTGGCGCGAGGCCTCGGCGCGCAGCCGGCGCTGCTCCATCAGCGCCACCAGCAGCTCCGCCAGCGTGCCCAAGAGCCGCACGTCGCGCGTGTCGAAGGCCCGGCCCGGGCCCCGCAGCACCTGGAGGCTGCCGCACACCGTGCCTCCCCGGGTCAGCGGGGCCATGGCCGCGCGGGCCAGCTTCCCGCTGGACAGCTCGCTCAGCGCCGCCTCCTGGGCCTCGTCGGAGAGCACGCCCTCCCCCGACTCGGCCACCGCGCGCGCCAGCAGGCCGGTGAGGCGCTCGGCGTGCCCGCCGTCACGCACCACGTCCGCCAGCCCCACGTGGGTGACCAGCCCCAGCGCCCCGCCCTGCTGGGCGGACACATGCAGCGCCGCGGCCGAGCCCTGCAGCAGCTCCGCGACGCGCGACAGGAAGTCCTCCAGCGAGGGAGGCACCGGCTGGGCGACGAAGCGCGCCACCTGGGCGACGGCCTCCATCTCCCAGCGGCTGCGCGCACCGTCCGCCTGCACGCGCGCATCCGTCAGCGCCGCGCCCACCACCTTGGCGAACAGCGTCAGCGCCGAGCCATGGCGCGGAGCCAACCACGGCCCCTGCACCCACAGCACCTCCGCCTGGGGGCCGCCCACCGGCAGGTACACGTGCGTGGGCGCCGCCTGGTCCGCGCCGCCGAAGACGGGGCGCCCGTCCGACAGGGACTCCAGCCCCAGGGCCACGTCGTCCGGCAGCGGCCCGCCGTCGCGCGCACAGAGCCGCTCTCCGTCCCAGCGCAGCAGCCGGGCCCGGAAGCCCGCGGCCTCCAGCCCCTTCAGCGCGACCCGCCGTACCGCGTCCTCGGAGTGCGCGGTGACGAGGCCCGCGGACGTCTCCACCAGGCGCTCGGCCACGGACATCTCCGGGGGCCGGTCCATCAGCGGCAGGCAGTTGAGCAGGAGCGCCCCGGCGCCGTCCTCCAGGGAGAGCCGCGTGGCGTACAGGGCCACCTCCCGCGTGGCGCCCCCGGCGCAGGGCACCTGGTAGACCTGCGTGCGCGAATCCAGCGGCGTGCCGGCCTCGAGCAGGCGGTATCGCTCGGCCAACCGGCTGCGCTCCTCGGGCTGCACGAAGTCCAGCACGGAGCGGCCCTCCACGCGCTCGCGCGGCAGGCCAATCAAGGCGAGGTAGGCCTCGTTGACGGCGGACACCCGTCCCTCGACCACCGCCACCATGGGGTTGCCGTAGGGCTCGATGAGGGCCCGCAGGTCGGCCTCGCTGTAACGCTTCGTGCTCATCCGCGACGCAGTACCCGCTTCTCGCCCACCCGGAGCGTCACCTTCTCCCGGTCGAAGTATTCGGACAGGGGGATGACGAACTTACGCGTCTGCCCGACCATTTCCTTGAAGGCCTGGGTGGTAATCTCCTTCTTCTCCCGCAGGTGGGCAACCAGGCGCTCCCGCAGGGTCGCGAGCGCCCCCGCATCGAAGCACAGTTCCTCACTCACGCGGACCACCGTCCCCTCCAAGGCCATGACCTTCAACAACTCCTGGAGCCGGGGCCCCGGCAGTTGAAGCTTCTGTGCCAGCTCGTTGAGGGTGGGTGGCGCCAGCCCCGCCGCCGACAGCTCCGCCGCCAACCGCGCGCGGGCCGCCTCGTCGCCCAGGGACAGCGTCCGGCCCCGCCCCTTGAGGCGCACCACCTCCTTGTCCAGCTCCACCTTCCCCGCGTCCACGAGCGCCTGCGTCACACGTTGAAAGATGCGCGCGTCCAGCTCCGAGGACAGCCGCTGCCGCAGCTCCTCGCGAGGCAGCCCCTCCCGGAGCGGCTCCCGCTCGTGGAACGCGGCCAGCAGGGCGAGCGCCCGCCCGCGCAGTCCCTCGAAAACTTCGCCGGAGAGGTACAGCCGCCGCTCCCGGTCCACCAGCAGCGCCCCACCCCGCGTGCCCAGCAACTCCAGCGTGCGCGTCAGCACCCGCGGCCCCAGCCCCGAGCGGCCGAACAGCTCCTGCTGCGTCAGCCCGCGATAGCCCGCCTGCCGCAAGAGCCACGCCACCTGCCCCGCCGGGTCCGCCTCCAGAAGCGGCGCCACCACCTCGGCGCCTCCCCTGCGGCGCCGGGGCGGGGTGATGGAGAGGATGCGCCCGCCGGCTACCGTGGCGCCGCGGCCGGGCAGCGCGCGCGAGCCGCGCAGGATGAAGCGCTGGCCCACCAGCGCGCCCACCGGGGCGTCCAGCCGCAGCTGCGCGAGCGCCGTCTCGCCGGGCTCCAGCCGCTCCACGTCCAGCAGCGCCACCGTGGCCTCCACCTGCGCGGTGCCCAGGTGCAACAGCAGCTTGCGGCGGCGCGGCAGCGGCGCCTCCGCCGCGGGCAACAGCGTCAGCTCCACGTCCAGCATGCGCGTATCCGGCAGCTCCCCGGAGCGCACCAGCACCATGCCCCGGTGCAGCGCCTCGGGCTCCACGCCGGAGACATTCACCGCCGCGCGCTGGCCCGCCTCCACCTTCGGCTCCGCCTGCCCGTGCACCTGCACGCCGCGGACGCGAAAGGGGCCGGCCTGTCCCGGCAGCAGCGACACCGCGTCCTCCACCGCCACCGCGCCCGACAGCAGCGTGCCCGTCACCACCGTGCCGAAGCCCTTGATGGTGAAGACGCGGTCCACCGGCAGGAAGGTGGGCCCCTCGGCCGGGCGCCTCGGCAGCGCCGCCGCGGCGCGGGTGAGCGCGGCCTTGAGCGCGTCCAGGCCCTCGCCCGTGCGCGACGAGCAGGGCACCACGGGCGCCCCCTCCAGGAAGGTGCCCGCGACGAGCGCGGTCAGGTCCGCCTCCACCAGCGCGCGCCACTCCGGCCCCAGCTCGCCGAGCAGGTCCGACTTGGTGAGGGCGATGACGCCGGCCCTGACGCCCAGGAGGCGGCAGATGTCCAGGTGCTCGCGCGTCTGGGGCATGACGCCCTCGTCCGCGGCCACCACCAGCACCGCCAGGTCCACGCCGCCGGCACCCGCGGCCATGGCCTTCACGAAGCGCTCGTGGCCGGGCACGTCCACCACGCCGGCCATCGTGCCGTCATCCAGCGTCAGGTGCGCGAAGCCCAGCTCCAGGGTGATGCCCCGGCGCTTCTCCTCCTTCAGCCGGTCCGTGTCGATGCCGGTGAGCGCCTTCACCAGGGACGTCTTGCCGTGGTCGATGTGCCCCGCCGTCCCGATGATCATCTCACCCCCACGTCGGGCGTCAGGCCCCGGCCTTGTCCGGGTCCTCGTCGAAGCGGGCGTCGCCGGTGGCGGGCTGGTAGTCCCAGGGGAACACCACCAGCGACGCGGTGGCCAGCGCGCAGTAGTCCGGCGTGTAGCCCTCGGGCCGCGCCACGAGACACGCCGTCTCCACCTTCTTCGCGCCCACCTCGCGCGCCAGCGCCGTGGCCAGCTCCAGCGTGTCACCGCTGGAGGCCACGTCGTCCACAATCAGCACGCGCCGGCCCTTCAGCTCGCGGGGCATCTCCCCGGACAGCTTCGGCCCACCCGAGGCGCGCGCGGCGCCGCCCGTGTCCCGGCTGCGGCGGCTGATGCGCACGGGGAAGAACTCGCAGCCGAGCGCCGACGACAGCGCGCCGCCCACGAAGACGCCGCCGTGGGCCACGCCCACCACCGCCTGCGGCGCGAAGGACTCGCGGATGGCGCCCGCGAGCTCCTGAACCGCGCGGTCGAACTCCGCCCAGCTCAGCTCACGCACGCCGGCGGAGCGGCCGCGGGACTGGTCCCTCCCGGTGGGCTGGCGCGGCGCCTCGACCTGCGGCGCCAGCACCATGTCCTCGGGGATGGACACGAGTTTCTCCGCGTCGCGCCGGGCCTGCTTCGGCGCGGTGGCGGAGCTGTTGGACGACTTCTTCGGAGAGGACTTCGCGGTGGGCTTGCGCTTGCCCTGGGCCTTGAGCCCGGGCGATGCCCGCTTGATGGCCACGGCGGTGACTCCGGATGGGGTGCGGCCCCGTCATACCCCGAGGCACGCTCCCTGGCCACAACCAGCCGCTCCACCACCCCCTCTTCAGTGTCCAGAAGAAGGGGGCGATACATCCTGAAACACTCAGGCGGACAGCTTCTCCTCGACCATGCGGTCGGCCACCTGCTCGGGGCGCAGGCCGGACTCCTTCGCCCGCGTCAGCACCTGGTCGATGGTGTCGAAGATGAGCGCGGCGCGGGCGTAGGCCTTCTCCCGGTCATACCCCGCCCACTCCTGGGCCACGTTGATGAGGCCGCCGGCGTTGGCCGCGTAGTCCGGCACGTAGAGGATGCCGTTCTTCGCCAGCTGCTCGCCGTGACGCATGGTGAGCAGCTGGTTGTTGGCCGCGCCACACACCGCCTTCACCCGGAGCATGGGCAGCGTGGTGTCGTTGATGGCGCCGCCCAGCGCGCAGGGGGCGTAGATGTCCGCCTCCATGTTGTGCAGCTCGTCGGCGCTCACCGCGGTGGCGCCGTACTGCTTCACGGCGTGCTCCACGCTGGCGGCGTTGATGTCGCTCACCCACACCTTCGCGCCGCGCTGGTGCAGCTCCTTCACGAGGTACATGCCCACGTGGCCCACGCCCAGCACGGTGACGCGCAGGCCCTTGAGGTCCGGGCGGCCGAACAGGTGCTTGGCCGTGGCCTCCATGGCGCGCGCCACGCCGTACGCCGTCACCGGCGACGGGTCCCCGCTGCGCTCCTTCAGGCCCACGACGTACTTCGTGTGCTTGCGCACGTGCTCCATGTCGTCCGGGCTGGTGCCGCTGTCCTCGGTGGTGATGTAGCGGCCACCGAGCGACTCCACCGCGCGGCCGAAGGACTCGAAGAGCTTCGCCCGGTCGAAGTTGCCGCGCGGCAGCATGATGACGGCCTTGCCGCCGCCGTGGGGCAGCCCCGCGAGCGCCGCCTTGTACGTCATGCCGCGCGCCAGCCGCAGCGCGTCCGCGACCGCCTCCTCCTCGCTGGTGTACGTCGACAGCGCGCGGGTGCCGCCCAGGCCGGGCCCCAGCCGCGTGTTGTGCATGCCGACGATGGCCCGAAGGCCCGTCTTGGAATCACTGAGGAGGTGGACGGCCTCGTAGCCGCCCTCGAGCAATTGGGTGAAGTAACTCATGGCGCGCGGCAAGTACCGGGGAGACCCGCGCAAGTCAAATCGCGCCGGCCTTCAACATCTCCCGAATTTCCTCTCCTGGAATGACGTATCGCGTCGTGCAGAACTGGCATGTGGCTTCCGCCTGCCCTTCCTTCTCCAGCAGGTCCGTCAGCTCCTCGCGGCCCATGGCCAGGAGCGCGCGCTTCACGCGGTCCTTGCTGCACGAACAGCCGAAGCGCAGCGGATAGCGCGACATCACCTCGAAGTCCGGCTCGGGCACGAGCGCGCGCAGCACCGCGGTGGCGCCGCCGGACGACTGGGCCTTGAGCACGGACTCGAAGTCACGACGCAGCCGGACGCCGAGCGACTTGAAGGCGTCCATGTCCGCGTTGGGCAGCGGCTGGACGAGGAGGCCCGCGACGATGCCCAGCGCGTCCGCGCTGCCGTTGCCGCCGGTGGGAAGCTGGGCCAGCAAGAGGTGCGAGGGCACCTGGTCCGACTGGTGGAGGTAGCGCTCCATGTCGGCCGCCAGGTCGAAGTGCACCAGCTCCACCGCGGAGCGGTAGTACTCGCCCCCGCCCAAATCGCGCAGCACGGACAGGAAGCCCTTGTTCCCCAGCACGGGGCGCCAGTGGTACTGGCCCTCGCCGCCCACGTACTCCACGTGCAGGTTCTTCACGTACCCGCGGACGAGGCCGGAGGCATCGCCATCCACGAAGAGGCCGCGCAGGGGGCCATCGCACTCCACCTGGAGGTTGATGCGCGCGTCATGCTTCTGGAGGGCGCCCATGAGGGAGGCGACCGTGAGGGCCTGGGACAGGAGCGCCGCGGCGGCGGGGGCGGTGCCATGGGTGGCGCGGGCCTGACGGGACAGGTCGGTGGTGAGGGCCAGCACCACCCGCAGGTCGGAATTCTTCAGCAATCCACTGACGAGCTCATCGGACATAGGCAAGCGATTAGCGTGCACCAGCCGGCATTGCCCGCCAACGACAGAAGGCGGGGGCCCCTCCGCCCGCCAGGGGGGCAGCAGCCATCCCGGGGTGACGCATAAGGTCAGCCTTATGCCTCCGTGTGGGACGGCTGGCTTCGGGAGTGCGGAAGAAATCCAGCCTGCCGGCCGGAACGGCTATAAACCGCCGTCCGACTGTCACCCGACCTTGCCTTGGACGCGGTAACCGCCCGCGCGCCGTCGTTGGAGAACCGATGAGCAGCCAAGCCGCCGTAGCCGTTCCGACGAAGACTCCGCTCCTCAAGTCCCGCCTGGGCTCGTTCCTGGCGGTGGTGCCCCTGTCCATCTGGGTCATCAACCACATCTGGGACAACCTCTCCGCGTTCAACGGAGCGGCGGCGTGGGAGGCCTCGGTGACGAGCTACTCCAACCCGTTCGCCCAGGCCTTCACCTTCATCATCGTCATCCTGCCCCTGCTGATTCACACCGGCTGGGGCCTGCTCCGGCTGTTCAGCTTCAAGCCGAACAACGGCCGGTACAACAACTACGGCAACCTCAAGTACATCGTTCAGCGCCTGAGCGCGGTGGGCGTGCTCTTCTTCCTGGGCGCCCACATCTGGCTGGCCTTCCTGCACCCGCGCCTCGTCGAGGGGCACCCGGAGCCGTTCTCCGACATCGCCCGGGAGATGCACCACCACATGCCCACGCTCATCGTCTACCTGCTGGGCACGCTGGGCACCGCGTACCACCTGGCCAACGGCCTCCAGGGCTTCGCCATGTACTGGGGCATCCTCGCCAGCGAGCGCTCCATGCGCCGCTTCGAGCCTGTCGTCATCGGCCTGTTCCTCCTCCTGACGGCGATGAGCTGGGCGGTCATCTACGCGCTGTACAACGCGGGCGCCGCCTTCAGCCCCACGGGCGCCTCCCCTCCGTGACGCGAGGCCCGGTCCGCCCGGGCGCCGCCGTCCAGCGCTGAAGCAGCCCACCGGCCGCCCGGGGATTTCCCTGGAGCGGCCGGTGTCGTTTCCGGGGGCGGACCCTGCCAAGAAAGAAGCCTGTTGGCCCGGGACCTTCCGGCGGCGCTGCCGGAGCAGCTCGCGCCCGCGCTCGGGCCCTCGTCCTCGCGAGGGTGGGGACTGGAACGAGAGCCGGCCAACCCGGGACGTGCCGGGAGTGGCGCCGCCACGTGGGGGAGCCCCCCAAAGCGAACCGGCCGCCCCCAAGTGCATCCGGGAGCGGCCGGTTTCATTTCGCGGGGAGCGCCAGGGGCGCCGTCACCGGGTGCTAAGCCATCCCGACTAATTCCGTTCAGGGGGTAGCGGCACCGGAGCTCGATTTACCGGCCTCGGCGGTGGTTGCCCCTGACAAAACTTCCTTCGGCTGGCTTAGAACGGGATGTCGTCGTCGCCGCCGCCGCCGGGGCCCCCGCCCATGCCGCTGTCATCCATGGGAGGCGGCTGGCCGTAGTCGGTGTCCATGCCGTTGCCGCTGCCATTGCCACGCTGCGAGTTGAACTGCCGGCGTCCGCCACCGCCGCCGCCGCCGCTCATGCCCTCACCGGCGTCGCGCCCACCGAGGAACGTCACCGAGTTGGCGACCACCTCCGTGGTGTAGTTCTTCCGGTTCTCCTTGTCCGTCCACTCGCGCGTCTGCAGGCGGCCCTCGATGTAGCACTGCCGTCCCTTCTTCAGGTACTCGCCGCAGAGCTCCGCGAGCTTTCCCCAGACGACGATGCGGTGCCACTCGGTCCGCTCCTGCTTCTGGCCATTCTTGTCGGTCCAGCTGTCGCTGGTGGCGATGCGGAAGTTGGCGACCGCCTGCCCACCCGGGGTGAACCGGACTTCGGGGTCCGCGCCCAGGTTGCCGATGAGAATGACCTTGTTCACGCCTCCAGCCATGACTGCGTTCCTTTCACACGAGAACCGCCCCACCACGGGGCGGTTGCACCCCGCCAGGAACGGTCCTGGCGGGTTGGCCTTCACCTATAGCAGTGCACACCGACATCCGGTCGAGCGCCAGAAATAGTCCAGCCGGCTTGCTCGCCAGGCCGCTCTCCGAGCGAGGGAGGACTCCGCCCGGAGTCGCTGAACGTGAGGGAGGCGGGACGACCTGACCGGGCACACCGCGGCGGCGAGCGCACCGGACCGGCGGGGGTACCCGCTGGAAGCAGGACGACCCGCCCACACACATCCCGCGGCGTGTGTCCCGGAACGGGCGCGGGCACCCGCTGAAAGCAGGACGACCCGCCCGGGCGCATGCCTCGGAGCGGGTCGTCGGGGTGGGAAGGCGGTGCTGCCCGTCCCGGACGCGGTGGTGCGCGCCTCGGGACGGAGACGTCAGGAAGCCGGCATCACCCGCCCGGGCGCGTCTCGGCGGTGCGCGCCTCGGGAGGGTTGCCGGTGCGGGCGGGGACGACCGGCGCGTTGCCGGCCGGGGCCACCACCTGCACCGGAACGAGCCCGTCCGGCGAGCGGGGCGGGGCCTTGGCCTCGGCCACCTTTTGCGACAGCGTGGAGTCCAGCCCCTTGGCGAAGCTGGCGAGCTGCGGGTCCGTGGCGCCCAGCATGCGGCGCAGGGACTTCCAGAACGGATGGTCCGCCTGCCCCGCCTGCACCAGCGCGCGGGCCAGCAGCGTGGTGGACGCCTCGCGGTCCCCGGCGTCGGCGGCGCGCAGGGCCACCACCAGCTCCTCGGGAGCGGTGCGGGCCACCTCGCCCAGCGCCTCCGACATCTCCTGCTGGGACTGCGCGTCGGTCCCGGTGGCTCCCGCCAGCTCCAGCACGCGGGCCAGGGCCTCGGCGTTGCCGCCCGCGGCCAGCTCCACCATGCTGCTGACGCCCGGCACCTCCACCGACAGCACGCGCGCCACTTCCTTCAGGCGGCCGTACACCTCGCCGGTGGCGGAGTAGCTGTCCAGCAGCGTGCGCGCGCCCAGGTAGTCATGCGGGTTGGACTGGTAGAGGCTCTCCGCCAGCACCGCGCGCACCGCCGGGTCCCTCTCGCTGCGCCACGCCGTGCGCAGGAAGCCGATGTTGCGCTGGTCGCGCTGCTTGCCCAGGTCCAGGTACGTCTTGATGCGGGCGGCCACGTCGTTGATGGCGCCCGGGGCGCGGCCGTTGTCGGCCAGCGCGGCCACCGCGTTGGAGGGCCCCAGGCTGGAGCCGGTGGCGGCCACCGCCGCGCCCAGCGCGTCCAGGCCGGCGACGATGGGGCCGGCGCGGCCCGCGAAGTCGTTGGCCATCATGGAGAAGGAGAAGCGCTCACCGCCCGCGCTCGTCACGTAGCCGCTCAGCGCGGAGACGCTCTCCAGCGTGCCCGTCTTGGCGCGCAGCCGGCCCACGGCCTCGCTGCCCTCGAAGCGGTACTTCAGCGTGCCGTCCTTGCCCGCGATGGGCACCGACGAGAGGTACTCGGGGGCGAACGGGAAGCGGTCGTACATGTAGCGCAGGAGCCGGTTGACCTGCGCGGCGGAGAAGCGGTTGGCGTCGTTGAGGCCGCTGCCGTTCTTCATCACGTAGGTGCCACGCGGGATGCCCACGTCGCGCTCGAGGAACTGCTCCACCACCTCCACGCCCTTGACGAAGGTGCCCGGCGCGCCGCGCCGCTCGGCGCCCATCGTCTTGAGGAGCTGCTCGGCGACGAAGTTGCTGGAGAGCTTGTTGAGGCGCTTGAGGATGACGTCGAACGTCTCCGACTGCGACACGTACAGCATCTTCGCCTTGGAGGGCGTCACGCCGGCCTTCACCTTGCCCTTCACCTTCATGCCGCGGGTGCTCAGCATCTGCTTGAGCGTCTGGCCGAAGTACATGGGCGGGTTGTCGATCTTCTTCCAGACGCTGACGGCGCCGCCGCGCTCCTCGGGAATCTGGCCGCGGACGATGATCTTCTGCTGCGGACCGGCCGGGTCCGAGGTGACGGAGATGCGGCGCGCACGGCGCGAGCCGGTGGACAGCTGGTTCTCCACGATGAAGTAGTCGCTGGGCGGCTCCATCTCCACCACGGCCTTGGCGCCGGAACCGCTGCCGGGGCGCAGGTAGATGGCCACCGCGTTCCAGTTGAGGCTCAGCGCGCCGGTGGGCGCCATGTACGCGCGGTCCGAGTCCTCCTGGTCATAGCCGGGCGGCGTGCGCTCGGCGTCGAACCACGAGTCGTCGACGACGATGTCACCGACCTCGCGCACGCCGGTGTGCCACAGCTCGGCGACGATGCCCCACAGGCGCTCGGTGGTGATGGACGGGTCGCCCTTGCCGCGCACGTAGAGCGTCTTGACCTTGCCGTCCGTCGGCAGGTCCGGCTCCACGAGGAACTCGGTGTCGTAGCGGAACTCGGGCCCAAGGGACGCGAGCGCCGCCGCCGACGTCACCAGCTTCACGTTGGAGGCGGGGTTGAGCAGCTCGTCGGCGTTGTGGCTGAACACCACGGTGCCGTCGTCGAGGCTCTGCATGTGCACGCCCACGCGGCTGGACTTCAGGGCGGTGCGCTGGAGCACCTCCATCAAGGCCGCCTTCAGCGCCTCGCGGTCCGCGCGCTTCTCCGCGGCGGTGGGAGGCGCCG
Organism: Pyxidicoccus fallax; assembly: GCF_012933655.1. GTDB lineage: Bacteria > Myxococcota > Myxococcia > Myxococcales > Myxococcaceae > Myxococcus > Myxococcus fallax. The sequence goes on from NZ_JABBJJ010000232.1 coordinate 12,997, forward strand.
ACAGCGCGACGCTCGGGAGTGTCAGGAAAATGATGGCCGCTGCGGCCAAGAAGGGGCTGGCTCGATGGACCTGCACACTCTCTCCAGGGAAGACGGACGCCATTATGGGGAAGGGCGTGAAAGGGGAGCAAGGGAGAGAGGTAGCGGGAGTCCACGTCTGGGCGCTCGCTCTTCCACCAGGCGGCAAGCGGATGCCCGGCATGTGGACTTCTTTTCACTGCTTCCTTCTCAGAGTCCGGCACTTCACGGGCGTAGAATCCCCACGCCCCCTGACATTTCACCTGTCACCGGGTCGCGGAACCGTTGCGAAGGCTGCCCCCTCCTCCCACCCGGGCCCTCATGAAGCCCCCTGCCGCACCCGGTGTGCTCCGAAGACTCCGTTGGCTCTGGACGATTGGCGTGTCCAGCATCCTCGGGTTGCTCGGTGTGTCCGGAGTGCTCGGGCTCACGGGCTGCAAGGCGGAGCCGCCGGCGGACGGCATCACCGTGCTGCTGGAAGCGCCACCGGACAGCCTGGATGACCGCTTCGCCTTGACGGCCAACGGTCAGCGGCTGGCGGCGCTCATCACCCCGGGGCTGCTGGCCTTCGACGACACGAGCCAGCCGGTGCCGGTGCTGGCCGAGTCCTTCCGCGACGTGTCCCCCACCGTCATGGAGTTCACGCTTCGGCCGGGGCTCACCTTCCATGATGGCACCGCGCTGACGGCGGAGGACGTGAAGGCCACCTACGACGGGATGCGGGACGCACGGGTGCGCAGCCCCCGGGTGGAGCGGTACGCGGCGCTGGAGCGGGTGGAGGTGGTGGACGCGCGCACCGTGCGCTTCCACCTGAAGCACCCCTACGCGCCGCTCGTGGCGGAGCTGTCCGCCGGAATCCTCCCCGCCGAGCGGGCGGGCCCCGAGGGCGTCACGGCCCAGGGCGAGCACCCCGTGGGCGCCGGGCCCTTCCGCTTCGAGTCCCAGCCGGACGAGGAGCACCTGACGCTGGTGCCCTTCCCGGGCTGGTACGCGGGGGCGCCCGCCCTGCCCCGGCTGCGCTTCCGCGTGGTGCGCGACGAGACGACGCGCGTGCTGGAGTTGCTCAAGGGACGCGCGGACCTGGCCGTCAACGTGCTGTCTCCGGCGGTGCTGCCGGTGCTGCGGCGCGAGCCCCACCTGCGCGTGCTGTCGCGTCCCGGGACGGGCTTCACGTACGTGGGCCTCAACCTGCGCGAGGGCCCGCTGGCGGACGCGCGCGTGCGCAAGGCGCTGTGCCACCTGGTGGACGTGAAGCCGGTGGTGGAGCACAAGCTGCACGGGCTGGCGCGACCGGCCGGAGGGATGCTGCCGCGCGCGCACTGGGCCTGGATACCCCTGCCGGAATGCCAGTACGCGCCGGACGAGGCCGCGCGCCTGCTGGACGCGGCGGGCTACCCCGACCCGGACGGGCCCGGCGGCGAGCCCCGGCTGACGCTGTCCCTGAAGACGAGCACGGACCGGCTGCGCCGCTCGGTGGGGCTGGTGCTGAAGGAGCAGTTCTCCCGGGGCGGCGTGCGCGTGGAGGTGCGCTCGCTGGAGTTCGGCACCTTCTTCGAGGACGTGCGCCGGGGCCGCTTCGAGATGTTCACCCTCAAGTTCGCCTCCGTCATGGAGCCGGACCTGCTGCGCGGCGCGTTCCACTCCGCCAACGTGCCCGGGCCGGAGAACCACTGGGGTGGCTTCAACCGGGGCGCCCTGCGGGACACGGTGCTGGACGCGCTCCTGGAGGAGGCGGCCCGCCTCCCGCGCGAGGAGCGAAGGCGCCGCTATGGCGAGGCGCAGGCGTGGCTGTCCGAGCTGACGCCCGTACTTCCGCTGTGGCACGAGGACAGCGTGGCGGTGGTGTCCACGCGCCTGGAGGGTTTCGAGCCGAGTGCCCACGGCCTGCTCACTCCGCTGGCCCGCGCGCGGCTCGCCCCGGAGAGCGCGCCATGAAGCGGCGCCTCGCGTCGTCGGCGGTGGCGCTGGTGGGCGCGCTGCTGCTCGTGTCGCTGTTCCTCCGCCTCGTGCCGGGAGACCCGGTGGACGTCATGCTGGGCGAGCAGGCCACGGAGGTGGACCGCGCGGCGCTGCGCAGGGCCGTGGGGTTGGATTTGCCGTGGTACGAGGAACTCGGCGTCTTCACGCGGCAGCTCGTCACCGGGGAACTGCGCACGTCGCTGCCGCCCTTCCAGCGCAAGGTGCTACCCGCCATCGGCGCGGCGCTGCCGTACACGCTGGCGCTGACGGTGGCGTCCATGCTGGTGGCGCTGGCGCTGGCGCTCCCACTGGGCGTGGCGGCGGCGGCGCGGCGGGGCACGGTGGTGGACGCGGCGGCCATGAGCGCGTCCGTGGCGGGCGTGGCGCTGCCTCGCTTCTGGCTGGGGCCGATGCTCATCATCGTCTTCTCGCTGAAGCTGGACTGGCTGCCGGTGTCCGGCGCGGAGTCGTGGCGGCACGGGGTACTTCCCTCGCTGACGCTGGGTTTGGCGCTCGCGGCCTTCCTGGCGCGGATGACGCGCGCGTCCATGCTGGAGTCGCTGCGCGAGGACTACGTCACCGTGGCCCGCGCCAAGGGTCTGTCCCCTCGCGCGGTGCTGTGGAAGCACGCGTTCCGCAATGCGCTGCTGCCGCTGCTCACGGTGCTGGGACTGGAGTTCGGCACGCTGCTGGGCGGCGCCATCGTCACGGAGAAGGTGTTCTCCTGGCCGGGCATGGGCACGCTGCTGCTCACCGCGATTGAAAAGCGGGACTACAACACCGTGCGCGCGACGGTGCTCGTCTTCACGTTCTGCTACGTGGTCGTGAATACGCTCACCGACGCGGCCTATGCGTTGGCGGACCCGCGCGTGCGGAGGCGCTCGTGAGCCCGCGCCGCTTCCGGCTCTCCTCCTGGGGAGGGCGCTTCGGGCTGGCCGTTGCCACGCTCTGGGTGCTCACCGCGCTCCTGGCCCCGGTGCTCGCGCCGTACGCACCGGACGCGGTGGACCTGCCCTCCGAGCTGGCCGCTCCCGGCTCCGGGCACGTGCTGGGCGCGGGGGAGAATGGCATCGACATCCTCACCCATGTCCTCTACGGCGCGCGCGTGTCGCTCCTCGTCTCCGTCTTCGCGGTGGCGCTGTCGGGGCTCATCGGCGTGACGCTGGGAAGCGTGGCGGGCTACGCGGGCGGCTGGGTGGACGAGGTGGTGATGCGCGGCGTGGACGTGCTGCTCGCCTTCCCGGGCATGCTGCTGGCGCTGTTCATCACCGCCGTGCTGGGCCCCAGCCTCGCCAACGTCGTCTTCGCCCTCTCCTTCACCGGCTGGACGGGCTACGCGCGGCTGGCGCGCGGGCAGGTGCTCACCCTTCGCGAGCGCGAGTACGTGCAGGCCGCGCGCGCCCTGGGCGCGGGCCCCGGGCGCATCCTCTTCCGCCACGTGCTGCCCAACGCCTCGGGGCCGCTGCTCGTGCAGGCCACCTTCGCGCTGCCGGGCGCCATCCTCGCCGAGGCCTCGCTGAGCTTCCTCGGCCTGGGCGTCCCCCCTGGCACGCCTTCCTGGGGCGCGCTGGTGGACCAGGGCACGCAGTACCTCCTCGTCGCCCCCCACGTGGCCCTCTTCCCCGGCGTGGCCCTGGTCCTCACCGTCCTGGGCTTCAACCTCCTCGGGGACGCGCTGAGGGATGCGCTGGACCCGAGACACCTGGAGCGGTAACGAACAAGCCCCCACACAGCCGGAGGACAACGTCGATGCGAGCCGTGGTGCAGCGGGTGCTGGAGGCGTCGGTGACGGTGGAGGGTCAGCGGGTGAGCGAAATCGGCCCGGGGCTGCTGGTGCTCCTGGGCGTGGGCAAGGGCGACACCGAAGCGGACGTGACGTGGATGGTGGAGAAGCTCGCCACCCTGCGCATCTTCGAGGACGCCGCCGGGAAGATGAACCTCTCCCTCGAGGACACCTCCAAGCAGCTCATCGTCGTCAGCCAGTTCACCCTCTACGGCAACGCGCAGAAGGGCCGGCGGCCCAGCTTCATCGACGCCATGGAGCCCACCGGCGCCAAGGCCCTCTACGAGCGCGCCTGCGAATTGCTCCGCCAGCGCGGCCTCACCGTGGGCACCGGCATCTTCGCCGCCGACATGAAGGTGGCGCTCGTCAACGACGGGCCCGTCACCATCCTCCTGGAGAGCCCCGGCCCCGCCGCGCCGAAGCCCCAGTAGCTACACGCGGATGCCGGAGCCCTTCGTCACCAGCGCCGCCAGCCCCTGCTTCGACAGCGCGGCGTGGCGCACGTGCGACGTGAGCGCACCCAATTCCCGAATCCAGTGGGCCGCGCGCGGCCCCAGGCCCGAGAAGGCCACCGTCAGCGGCGGCGGCTGGGCCAGCTTCCCCAGCCAGTAGCCCAGCACCTCGTCCTTCTCCGGCAAGGACGGCAGCTTCATCCGCTCCTGCTCGCGCGCCAACAGCCGCTCCAGCTTGCGCGGCAGGTTCACCTGCCAGTGCGCCACCATCCGCGCCGGGCGCCACGTCCAGTCCGCGAAGGCGAAGCGCTCGTGGGCGAAGTACTCGCCGCGCCCCTGCGTGCTGAAGACGCGGTCCGGGGGGAACTCCGGGAAGGGCTCCCACTGGCCCGCCAGCATCGACGCCAGCCCCATGTCCGCCAGGGGCCGGAAGCGGAAGCCGTCCCGCACCTCGCGCGCCGCGCGCGCGTCCCAGTACGGGTAGCTCGGCTGCTCCACCATGAGGGCCAGGTGCAGCGCCTCGTCCCACCCCTCCGCGTAGCCCGCCTGCAGCTCCGCCACGTCCCAGCCCGCGGGGCCCTCGTGCCACGGGAGGAAGACGAGCCGGTCCACCAGCTCCGCCCACGGCTCCGCGTCCACCGAGCCCAGGCCCCCGGGCACCGCCGTGGACAGCAGGCGCTCACACAGCATGCGCGCCTGACCGTCCCCCAGCTCTCCGAGCAGGGACTCCAGCGCGCCCGAGGCGTCCGCCATGGCGCGGGTGAGGAAGGGCAGGACCTGCTCGTGGAAGAACCGGTCGTTGATGGGCCTCAGGACGACATCCATCGTGGGCTCCCCCCGGAGCCGGCCTTCAGGGCCGCGCGTCTTCCTGGATGATGAGGGCGTGGATGTCCGCGGCCGTGGGCGCCTCGAGGATGGCCGTCCGGAAGCGGGGATTCTTGAACAGGCGCGAGATGCGGGCCAGGGCCTTCAGGTGCACCCCGGCGCTGTTCTCCGGCGCCACCAGCGCGAAGAACAGGTGGGTGGGCTTGCCGTCGATGGCCTCGAAGTCGACCCCCGCGCGGGACACGCCGAAGGCGGCCTGGAGCTGCGCCATGCCCGGCAGCTTGCCGTGCGGAATGGCCACGCCCTCGCCGATGCCGGTGCTGCCCAGCTTCTCGCGCTCGCGGAGCACCTCCACCAGCCGGTCCGCCGGCAGCAGCGGGTGGGCGCGCACCAGGGTGGCGCTCAGCTCGCGCAACACCTCCGGTTTCGTCCGCGACTGCATGTCGGCGATCACGGCTTGGGGGCTGAGGAACTCGGCGATTCTCACTGACGCTCCCGCGCTGGCGCTCCTGAGAAGGCGGCAATTACTCCTCACCCTCGTTTAGCGCAAGGGTGGCCTGCCGTCCCGGCCTCCGCTGCGCTCACTGCGCATCATGGCGAAGGAGGGACGGGGGCGCCACACGCCACTCACGTCGCCCTCCCATACCCCGGGGCGATATGCGCTTCACGGGCTGGCGTTTCCCCCTGCGAGTCCGCCACGGAACAGCGGACCCCGGAGGACCGCCATGAAACGCCTGCTGTTGTCGACGGCAACCGTCGTTTCCCTGCTCGGCACGGGCTGCGCCGCCACCTCGGGTGCCCGGGACGCCTCCAGCGGCGTGCCCCTGGGCAGCGCCGCCCTCGAGCCGCTGCGCCTGGAGGGCGCCGACATCACCGGCCCCACCTCCTCGCTGCGCCTCGTCGAGGACGGCCTGCACGGCCGCTTCCGCACCCGCCCCGTGTCCCTCCAGTGGAGCCACCAGGAGATGACCGGCTCGGTGGGCCAGCTCGTCACGCGGCTGCAACTGGCCGAAGGGGACGACACCCGCGTCTGGGGCACCTTCGCCGGCCTCACCCTGGACCTCACCGAGGACGGCACGTGGCTGCACGGCCGGGTGGGCCTGTGCGCCTACGCCCTCAAGCGGGACGGGGACACCCTCCGGGGCATGCGCGACTGCGGCACCCAGCTGGAGCGGGACATCGAGGTCTCCTTCCCCCAGGCGCTCGCGACCCGGCCGGTGGGCGAGCGGGCCGCGCTGATGGCGCTGGTGCTCGTCAACACCGGCGCCACGGATGATGCGCCCCAGGCCCGCTACAAGCCCAAGGGGGGCACCGAGCGCGTCCTCCCGAAGACCCACTGCCGGCGCGACAGCATGTGAGCCTTCCAGGCAATGCCCTGGCCACACACCGGGCCAGGGCCGGCGCGCTCCGTCCTTCGAGGGGGGGACGGAGCGCGTTTTTTTCGCCGAGGCGCGAGCCTCAGGTGCCGGTGGCGGCCGCCGTGGCCGGCGGGTGCGGCTCGATGAGGCCGTACTGGCCATCCTTGCGCCGGTACACGATGCACAGCGCGTCCGACGCCACGTTGTGGAAGACGTAGAAGTCGTTGTTCATCAGGTTCATCTGCATCACCGCCTCATCCACCGACAGGGGCTTGATGGTGAGGTGGGTGGCGCGCACCACGCGGGCGGAGGGGGGCACCGGAGTGGGCGCCGCGGCGGGCTTCGGCTCGGGCACCGCGGCCAGAGCGGGGGGCTCTCCGGCGGCGAGGGTGGCCAGCTCCTCCGCGTCCTGCATCTCGAACACCGCGTGGCGGACCTTCAGCTGATTCACCAGGTCCTGCCGGTGGTGGACGCGCTCACGGCCGTGGTGCGTCTTCAGCTTGTCGCGGTAGCGCCGCAGCTGGCGCTCGATTTTGTCCATCGCCAGGTCGATGGAGGCGTACATGTCATCACTCTTCTCCCGCCCGCGGAGCACCCAGGCTCCGGAGTGGATGGTGATGTCCGCATGGTGGAGGTGGCGCTCCAGGTACAGCACCACGTGGGCTTCTCCGGCTCTGTCCAGCAACCGGTTCACCCGTTCGACCTTCTCGCGTGCGTACTCCTTGAGGGAATCCGACGCCCCGAACTGCCGGAAGGTGATGTTGAACTGCATGCGTGGCTGCCTCCTAGGGAGAGAGGGGAGCTCCGTGACAGATCAGAAACGGCTGCTCCCGGGAAAGCAACCCACCCCCCAGGTTTGCTC